>NZ_JBVVPT010000006.1:0-105953 GCF_055811715.1 Bradyrhizobium sp. WSM4872
GCGGGAGAGGGTGGCTTCGCGAAGCGAACTCAGGTGAGGTTTCTCTCCGAGAATGAATCTCTCGCAGTGGAATTTGCGGAGACGACCCCTCATCCGGCGCTACGCGCCACCTTTTCCCACAAGGGGAGAAGGGAAGAAGAGTTCGCGGCAAAAGATTCCTACCTCTCGCGCTACGCGCGGCCCGGAATGACCAGCGGGAGGACTACGCCGCTTCCTTCACATCACCGTTAACCAGCTTGCGCGCGGCGCGCTCGGCTTCGCGGGCGTTGCGGAAGAGCTGGCCTTCGAGTCGGTTGAATTGGTGGGACGATGCGAAGAAGCAGTAGCCGCCCTGGCCACGAACAACGATTCCCGCGGCCTCTGAATTAACTTCGATGATGTAGCTGTCCGGCATGGCCCGTAGATTCCTCAGTGCGGGCAAATAACCGGATCGCCGCCCGAAAGTTCCTCGGGCAAATCAGCCGGTTTCCACCCCGAATCGACAGGCAATTGGGTACGCCGGGACCTCATCCGTTTTATGACTGGTTCTTGGCAAAGCCGCGACGCCGTGTCTCAGTCGCGCCGCGTTTGGTGGCCCCGCATACACCGGATGATGAGGCGCAACTCCGCGCGCGATTACGTCGCGATCGCGGTGTCGGTCGGGCGAACCGGCTGCGGGCGGCCGTGCTCGTCGATCGACACGTAGGTGAAGTTGCCGTCGGTGACGAGGAACGGTTGCTGCTCGCCGCGGCGCAGCGCCCACGCTTCCAGATGCACGGTGATGGACGTGCGCCCGACGCGAACAAGGTGGGCGTGGACCGAAACGAGATCGCCGACATAGACGGCCTTGCGGAAATTCATCGCCTCGATGGCGACGGTCACGGTGCGCGACTTTGCGACCTTTGACGCAAACACGCCGCCGCCGACATCCATCTGGCTGAGCAGCCAGCCGCCGAAGATATCGCCGTTTGCGTTGGTGTCGGCAGGCATTGCCAGCGTGCGAATGCAGAGATCGCCGCCCGGCCCGGCATCGGCTTGTTCGTTCATGCCGCTCTCACTTGAAGATTGCTCATTTGAAGATTGCCCACTTGAAAACATCTCACTTGAAATTGTCCCAGCCCGGATCCGGCGCAAAGCGCTCGCCGAATCTTCCAGCCAGCGCGCGCAGCGTAGATGTGACATGATCCACACCACGCGTGCGCGCATAGTTCAACGGGCCGCCACGGAACGGTGCATAACCGGTGCCGAAGATCATGGCGCCGTCGACCATGTCGGCATCATCGACGATCCCCTCGCGAAGCGCCGCGACGCAGACGTTGGACATCGGCAGCACCAGGCGGTCGATCATCTGGTCGGTGACGCGCGGACCGGTCTCGGGCAACGGCGGCTTCTCGGCCTTGCCGTCGCGCCAGACGTAAAAGCCCTTACCGGTCTTGCGGCCGAGCTCGCCCTTGGCGACCTTCTCGCGCAGCCAGGCCGGCGTTGGCGGCAGCAGATCGCCGAACTTGCTGCGCAGCATGTCGCCGACGTCGAGACAGATGTCGAGCCCGACCTGGTCGGCCAGTTCGATCGGCCCCATCGGCATGCCGAACTGCTCCGCGGCGGCGTCAATCAGGCGCTGGTCGATCTTCTCGTCCAGCATCACCATCGCTTCCAGCATGTAGGGCGTCAGCGCGCGGTTGACGAGGAAGCCCGGCGAGCTCTTCACCGGCAACGGCAGCCGATCGATCGCGCCAACGAAAGCGAGGGCCTCCTTCAGCACCTGCGTATCGTTACCGTCATGGCTGACGACTTCCACCAGTTGCAACCGCGACACCGGATTGAAGAAGTGGAGGCCGACCAACCGCTCTGGCCGCGCCAGCGTGGTGCGCAAATCCTGCAGCGGAATGCTCGACGTGTTGGTCGCGAGAATCGCGCCCTCCTTCATCCGCGGCTCGATACCGGCATAGACCTTCTGCTTGAGCTCGAGCTTCTCCGGGACCGCCTCGATGACGAGATCGGCGTTGCGGACGCCCTCCCCGTCCATGTCGGGGATCAGGCGATCGAGCGCGTCGCGCACCTCGGTCGGCTTGCGGATGATCTTGCCATAAAGCTCGGCGGCGCGCTTGACCGCACCCGCAATCGGCTCTGCCTTCATGTCGGCGAGCGAGACGCGCAGCCCCTGCCCCGCGCACCAGGCCGCGATGTCGCCACCCATGGCGCCAGCGCCGATGACGTGGACATGCCTGATCGTGTTGCTGAGGCCTGCCGCCTTCTTCATCTGCTCGCGCAGGAAGAACACGCGGATCAAATTCTGCGCGGTCGGCGTCACCATCAGCTTGGCGAACGAGGCCTGCTCCGCCCTGAGCATCGCGGCCTTGCCGCCATGGGTCTCCCAGAGATCGATCAGCGCGTAAGGCGCAGGATAATGCTCGCGGGACGCGGCCTTCGCCGCCTCCGATCGCATTCGTTTGGCCAGCAACCCGCGCACCGGGCCGAAATTCGCCGCACGCGTCAAAAAGCCCGGCCGCGCCCGCTTGAGGCGGCCGAACAGCGCGTCCTTCACCGCGTTGCGAACGTGGCGCTCCTGCGTCACGGTGTCGACGAGGCCGAGCGATTTGGCGCGGCGGGCATCGATGGTGCGGCCGGTCAGCATCAGGGCCATCGACTGGGTCGGATTGACCAGCGCTGTGAAACGCGCGGTGCCGCCGAGCCCAGGGTGCAGGCCCAGCATCACCTCGGGGAAGCCGAAGCGCGCGCCGTCGATGGCGATGCGCGATTGGCAGGCGAGCGCGACTTCGAGCCCGCCGCCGAGGCAGAACCCGTGGATCACCGCGACCGTCGGCAGCTTCAGCGCTTCCAGATGGTCGACCACCGCATGGGCGGCACGGATGCGAGTCTCCACCATCGCGGCATCATCGGCGCCACGGAATTCGTTGACGTCGGCGCCTGCAATGAAGCCGGACGGTTTTGCGGAGCGGATCACGAGGCCGGCCGGACGCTCGGTCTCGATCGCCGCCAGCACGGAGTCGAACTCCTCCATTACGTCCGAGGACAGCGTATTGGCGCTGGCGTCAGTGCGGTCGAACAGCAGCCAGGCGACGCCGTCGGTGTCGCGCGTCAGCTTGAAGTGGCGGTAAGGACTGTCAGGCGCGGGCTTGGGCCCGAGCTCCAGCACGCGGTCGCCGAGCGCGGTCATGATCCTGGAATCCATCGTCACACCGCCTCGATCAGCATGGCGCCGCCGAGCCCGCCGCCGATGCATTCGGTGGCAATGCCGCGCCGCGTGCCGAGCCGCTTCATCGTGTTGACGAGATGCAGCACGATGCGATTGCCGGAGGTGCCGACGGGATGTCCGAGCGAGATAGCGCCGCCGTCGACATTGAGTTTTTCGCGGTCGATCTCGCCGGCAGCGCCATCGAGCCCCAAAATCTCGCGGCAGAACTTGTCGTCATTCCAGGCGCCAAGGCAGCCGAGCACTTGGGTGGCAAACGCTTCGTTGAGCTCCCAGGTCTGGACGTCCTGGATAGTGAGATCGTTGCGCTTGAGTAGCGGCGTCGCCGACATCACGGGACCGAGACCCATGATGCTTGGATCGAGTGCGGCCCAGTTGCTGTCGACGATGACGGCCTTCGGCGTCAGCTTGTGCCTGGCGACCGCTTCGTCGGACGCCAGGATCACCCAGGACGCGCCGTCGGTGATCTGCGAGGAATTGCCGGCAGTGACCTGGCCCCAGGGACGTTCGAACACCGGCCTCAGCTTCGCCAGCTTCTCGGCTGTCGAGTCCGGACGCACGCCATCGTCATGCTCGAAGAATTTTCCGTCACGGGAGAACGCGGTCTCGATCTCGCCCTTGAGAAAACCTTCTGCCTGCGCATGCGCGAGCCGGCGATGGCTCTCGGCGGCATAGGCATCGGACTGCGCGCGGGTGATGCCGAAGAGATGGCCGACGACTTCGGCGGTCTGGCCCATGTTCAGGTCGGTAATGGGATCGGTCAGCCCGCGCTCCAGGCCGATGATTGGCTTGAGATAGCGCGGCCGCAGCTTGAAGGCTGCGGCAAGCTTCGCTGCCATGCCCTTGGCGGTGGCAAGGCCGGCGAACCAGCGCACGCCGGAATTGGGCCAGACCAGCGGCGCATGGCTCAAGGCTTCGGTGCCGCCGGCGAGGATCATGTCGGCATGGCCCTCGCGGATGTAGCGGTAGGCGGTGTCGATCGACTGCATGCCCGAGCCGCAATTGATCTGCACGGTGAAGGCGACCATGTCCTCGCCCATGCCGAGCCGGAGCGCGGCGACGCGGGCCGGGTTCATTTCGTCCGCGATCACGTTGACGCAGCCGAGGATGACCTGGTCGAAGCTATCCGGCGAAAACGGCTGGCGCGCCAGCAGCGGCCGGCCGCATTGCACGGCGAGATCGACCGGGGTGAACGGCCCCGGCCCCGAACGCGCCTTCAAAAACGGCGTCCGGCTGCCGTCGACGATGAAAACCGGTCGTGCCATCAGCTCGCCGCCCTCTGTTCACCGAGTTCCTGGAAGAACTGATGCACGTCACCGGTTTTCTTGTAAATCGGCGACAGCGCCTCCGGTGCAAAATCGTCGACCTCGATCACTTTTGTCACCGCTTCGCGGGCCGCGGCCAGCTGCTCGCCCTCGGCCTGCGTGATCACGCCCTTGGCCACCGCATCCTTCCAGTTGCTCATGTGCGCCGCGCGCATGCGCCTGGCGATGGCGTCCGTGCCTGCGACCAGGTTGAACGCGCGCTCCAGCCGGTCGAAGCCGCCATCGTCATCGACATAAGCCAGATCAGGCGTGAGGCGGTCGCGCGCGGCCGACGGCTCCAGCACGAGGCTCGCGCATTGATGCACGACCCGATCGGAGGGACCCAGCACGCGGGCGCCGAACGGCTGGACCACCAGCTTGAGGATTGCAGCTACAAAGCGGTTGGGCAGATTGGCGAGGATTTCGGCAAGCCGGTTCTCGATGGTCCGAAAGCCCGTCGCCATGCACCATTCGAGCGCGGCAAAGTCCTCCTTCTGCCGGCCCTCGTCCTGCCAGCGCTTGAGCGCGGCCGAGAGCAGATACAGCTCAGATAGGATGTCGCCGAAGCGTGCCGACAGCATCTCCTTGCGCTTGAGCGCGCCGCCGAGTGTCAGCAGCGCCATATCGGCACAGAGGGCAAACGCCGCGGAGTAGCGCGAGAGCTGGCGATAGAATGGCCTGGCGTCACCGGCGTCGGGTGCAAGCGCGAAGACGCCAAAGCTCCAGCTCCGGCCGAACGCGCGCAAGAGTGTCTCGAAGCTGTGGCCGACATGCTTCCAGAACGCCTTGTCGAAGGAGGTGAGCCCGCGCTCGCGATCGGTATCCGCGAGCGCATTCATCTCGTCGAGCAGATAGGGATGGGCGCGGATGGCGCCCTGCCCGAACACGATGAGATTGCGGGTGAGGATATTGGCGCCCTCGACGGTGATGCCGACGGGGACGGCACGGTGGAGATTGCCGAGATAGTTTTGCGGACCGTCGATCACGGCCTTGCCGCCATGGATGTCCATGGCGTCATCGACCGCGGTGCGCATCCGCTCGGTCGCGTGCAGCTTCATGATGCCGGAGATGACGGCCGGATGGATCCCGGCATTCAGCGCGGCGCAGGTCAGCCGCCGCGCCGCGTCGAGCTGATAGGCGGTCGCGACGATGCGGGCGAGCGGCTCTTCGACGCCCTCGAATTTGGAAATGGAGATGCCGAACTGCTCGCGGATGCGGGCATAGGCGCCTGTGGTGCGGGCGGCATAGGCGGCGCCCGCGGCGGAGAGCGACGGCAACGAGATGCCGCGGCCGGCGGCGAGCGCGGTCATCAGCATCTTCCAGCCCTGCCCCAGCCGCGCCTGGCCGCCGATGACGTAGTCGAGCGGAATGAAAACGTCGCGGCCCCAGTTCGGGCCGTTCTGGAACACCTGCATCGACGGCAGATGGCGTTTGCCGATTTCGACGCCGGGAAGGTTGGTCGGGATCAGCGCCACGCTGATGCCGAGCTCTTCCTGATCGCCTACGAGATGATCGGGGTCATAGGCCTTGAAGGCGAGGCCGAGCAGCGTCGCGACCGGACCGAGCGTGATGTAGCGCTTGTGCCAGTTGAGCTTCAGACCCAGCACCTCCTGGCCCTCGAAGCTGCCCTTGCAGACGATGCCGGTGTCGACCATCGAGGCGGCATCGGAGCCAGCCTCGGGGCTGGTGAGGCCGAAGCAGGGAATGTCACGGCCGTCGGCAAGACGCGGCAGCCAGCGCTGCTGCTGCTCCTTCGTGCCGAAGTGCATCAGGAGTTCGCCGGGGCCTAACGAGTTCGGCACCATCACCGTCACCGCGGCGGCGATCGAGCGGGTCGAGATCTTGCGCACCACTTCCGAATGCGCATAGGGCGAGAAGCCGAGGCCGCCGAACTCCTTCGGAATGATCATGCCGAAGAATTTTTCGCGCTTGATGAAGTGCCAGACATCGGGCGGCAGGTCGCGCCATTCCCAAAAGATCTTCCACTCGTCGAGCATGGCGCAGAGCTCGTCGACCGGGCCGTTGAGGAAGGCCTGCTCCTCTTCGGTCAGCGTTGCCTGCGGGACCTTCAGCAGTTTCGACCAATCGGGGTTGCCGGTGAAGAGATCGGCGTCCCACCAGACGTCGCCGGCCTCCAGCGCCTCGCGCTCGGTGTCCGACATCGCCGGCAGCACGCCGCGCGCCCAGGAGAAGATCGGCTTTGTCAGAGTGTCGCGGCGGAAGCTCATGGCGGACCTCATGGATCGGCGCGGTGATCGGGCATTTTAGCGGAAAGTGCCCGGCTGGGGTGAACACTTCACCTGCGAAAAGACGCGAATTGACGCGGCCGGGCAGCCACCCAGGGGCCATAACGGCCGAGGCGTGGTGGCAGTTCCGGGAGGGGGCCGTTGGCCGCGCCAGTCCTCACGTCATTCCGGGGCACGCGAAGCGTGAGCCCGGAATCCATCGTGCGCCAGCATTGGTCGATGAATGGATTCCGGGCTCGCGCCTAATGGCGCGCCCCGGAACGACGACAGAGAGAGCAGCGGCCTTAATCCGGCCGCACCATCTCGAACATGTTTTCCGGCTTGATCTCGAAATAATCCCCGCTGCGGCCAGCCCGGACGATCGGGCGGGCGGCGGCGGTCTGATAGACGCCGTCCTTGATCATTGCCTTGTCGATGTGGACGGCGACGACCTCGCCGAGCGTCAGCCAGGCATTGGCCTCCTTGCCGTCGGCGCCCTTGAGGCGGACGATGTCGGACACCTTGCATTCGAAGGCGACGGGACTCTCGCCGACGCGCGGCACGTTGACGAGCCTGCCGGGCACGGCGGTCAGGCCCACAACCTTGAACTCGTCGACCTCAGGGGCAACGTGCGCCGCAGTCGCGTTCATGTGCCTGGCCAGGTCCATGGTGGCGAGATTCCAGACAAACTCCCCGGTCTGCTGGATGTTCGCGACCGTGTCCTTCCAGTTGGTGGAGGAGAAGCCGATGATCGGAGGGACATAGCAGAAGGCGTTGAAGAAGCTGTAGGGCGCGAGATTGACGTGTCCCTTGGTGTCCCGCGACGAAATCCAGCCGATCGGCCGCGGCGCGACGATGGCGTTGAAGGGATCGTGCTTGAGGCCGTGGCCCTTGGCGGGCTCGTAGAAGTGCAGGTCTTTGTCGGTCACGCGCTGTTTCCTTCTCGTCATTGCGAGCGCAGCGAAGCAATCCAGAATCCTTCCGCAGAGACAGTCTGGATTGCTTCGCTACGCTCGCAATGACGGAGTGTGTTAATCCGTCCTTGCCAGCCACCAGCCGTCATTCCGGGGCGGTGGGCCTGCTTATAGGAGGAAATCCGCCGCCGCGTCAGTGGCGCGGGGACAATCCCGCGATGACGAAATCGATCATCTGGTCGATGGTCGGGCCCGGCTTGGTCGCGCACTGGGCGATCATCTGGGGGTGGAAAAAGCGCATCATCGCGGTGCAGGCGCACAGGGCGGCCAGTTGCAGGTCCGGCGCCTCGAACTCGCCGGAAGCCACGCCTTGCGCGATCATTTGGCCGATGACCCCGGCAATGCACTCCATGTGGTTGACGCAGACGTCCCAGTCCTCCTGCATCGCGATCTCGACCATCTCGTGCAGCTTATTGTCGCCGACATAGCGTTCGGTGTTCATGCGATTGATGGTGGTGAGCAGTTCGCGGAAGCGCGGCGTTACCGGACCGGGTCTCGCCACGATCCGCTGCGCTTCCAGCTCGACCTCGCCCATCAGCGAACGGGCCACCGCCTGATGAATCGCCTTCTTCGATTCGAAGAAGCGATAGACGTTGGCGGGGCTCATCTTGAGCTCCTTGGCGATGTCCCCGACCGTGGTCTTGAGATAGCCGATCTGGCGGAACAGCCGCTCGGCCACCTCGAGAATACGATCCCGGGTGTCGCCTTCGATATGTTCCGAAACCAGTGTCATCTGTCAGGACTCGTCAATCAGCCAATTCATCTTCACTTATTCAGCCGCCTCAGCAAGCGGAATTGCGTTCTCGTCATCGCTCCCATGCTGCGGCGCGGCAGGCTGTTCGGGCGTGCCCGCCTCGTCCAGGCTCTTGCGGAACCAGAGGGCGTAGAGACCCGGCAGGTACAGCAGCGTGAGGAAGGTTGCGACGAACAGGCCGCCCATGATGGTGATCGCCATCGGCCCCCAGAACGCCGAGCGCGACAGCGGGATCATGGCGAGGATGGCGGCAAGCGCCGTCAGCACCACAGGACGGGCGCGGCGGACGGTGGCCTCCACGATCGCCTCGCGGCGGGTCAGGCCGTGCGAGACGTCGGTCTCGATCTGATCCACCAGGATGACCGCGTTGCGCATGATCATGCCGGCGAGCGCGATCAGGCCGAGCAGCGCCACGAAGCCGAACGGGGCATTGGCGATGTTGAGCCCGAAGGAGGCGCCGACAATGCCGAGCGGCGCGGTCAGGAACACCAGGATCAGGCGCGAGAAGCTTTGCAGCTGGAACATCAGCAGCGTCAGCATCACCATGACCATCAGCGGGAAGAGAATGAAGATCGACGCGTTGCCCTTGGCCGACTCCTCGAACGCGCCGCCCGCCTCGATGCGGTAGGCCGGCTCGAGGTTGTCCTTGATTGCCTTCAGCTTCGGCGCGATCTGGCCGGTGACGTCGGGCGCCTGCACGCCGTCGACGACGTCGGAGCGCACGGTGATCGCCATGTCGCGGTTACGCCGCCACATGATCGGCTCTTCGTGGGCATACTCGATCTTGGCGATCTGCTGCAGCGGCACGGCGACGCCGTTACGCGAGGTGATGGTGAGATCGCCGACTGCGCCGAGGTCGAGCCGTTCGGACGAGACGGCGCGCGCGACCACGCCGACCTTTTCGATGCCGTCGCGCACGGTCGTCACCTGCGAGCCGGAGATCAGCATCGACAGCGCCTGCGACACGTCCTGCGGGGTCAGACCCATCGCGCGGGCGCGATCCTGATCGACGACGAGCTTGAGGTAAGGCGACTGCTCGTTCCAGTCGAGCTGGACGTCCTTGACGCTCTTGTTCTGCCGCATGACGTCGCGGACCTGGTAGGCGATCTCGCGCACCTTGTTGGCGTCGGGGCCGATGACGCGAAACTGCACGGGAAAACCAACGGGGGGACCGAAATTGAAGCGGTCGACGCGCACGCGGGCTTCGTTGAGCGCGCCGTCGGCAACGGCGTTTTCAAGCCTGGCCTTGATGCGCTCGCGCGCCTCGACGCCCTTTGCGACGATGACGATTTCGGCAAACGCCTCGTTCGGAAGCTGCGGATTGAGGCCGAGCCAGAAGCGCGGCGAGCCCTGCCCCACATAGGCCGTATAGGTCTCGATGTCCTTGTCGTCCTTGAGCATGGTCTCGGCCTTCTTCACCGCCTTTTCCGTGACGTTGAAGGCGGTGCCCTCGGGCAGACGAAGCTGGAGGAAGAGCTCGGGGCGCTCGGACAGCGGGAAGAACTGCTGCTGGACGTGGCCGAAGCCGACGATCGAGGCAACGAAGACGCCGACGGTCGCAGCCACCACGGTGATGCGGTGGTTGACACACCACTGCACGATCGCGCGCAGGCCCCGGTACATGCGGGTCTCGTAGACCGCGTGCGGATCGTGATTGTGGTGCACCTTGATGTTGGGCAGCAGCATGACGCCGATATAGGGCGTGAAGATCACCGCCACGAACCAGGACGCGACCAGCGCGATCGCCACGATCCAGAAGATGCTGCCGGCATATTCGCCGACGGCGGAATTGGCAAAGCCGATGGGGAGGAAGCCAGCGGCCGTGACCAGCGTTCCCGTGAGCATCGGAAACGCAGTGGATTCCCAGGCAAAGGACGCCGCACGCACGCGGTCCCAGCCCTGCTCCATCTTCACCACCATCATCTCGACAGCGATGATGGCGTCATCCACCAGCAGGCCGAGCGCGATGATCAGCGCACCCAGCGTGATGCGGTGCAGGTCGAGCGACATGGTGTTCATGACGATGAAGACGATGCCGAGCACCAGCGGCACCGACAGTGCGACCACGATGCCGGTGCGCCAGCCAAGCGCGAGGAACGACACGAACAACACGATCACCAGCGCCTCCATGAAGGAGTGCACGAATTCGCTGACGGCGTGCTCGACCACCTTGGGCTGGTCGGCGATCAGCTTGATGTCGACGCCCTGCGGCACCGCCTTCATGAATTCAGCCGTCGCCTTCTCGACCTCCTTGCCGAGATCGAGGATGTTGGCGCCCTTGGCGGTGACGACGCCAATGCCGATAGCGGCCTTGCCTTCCTGGCGCACGATGAAACTCGGCGGGTCGACATAGCCGTGGGTGACCGTGGCGATGTCGCCGAGGCGGAACACGCGACCGTTGCTCTCGACTGGGGTTTCGGCGACGGCCTTGGCGCCGTCGAGTGCACCGGTGACGCGCAGCGGCACGCGCTGCGACGAGGTCTCGACCGTGCCGGCCGGCGTCACGTTGTTCTGCTTGGCGAGCGAATCGAACAGCGCCTGCGGCGTGACGCCGAGAGTGGCGAGCTTGGCATGGCTGAACTCGACGAAGATGCGCTCATCCTGGTTGCCATAGACGTCGACCTTGGTCACGCCCGGCACCTTCAGGAGGCGCTGACGGAAACCCTCCGAGACCTTCTTGAGCTGGGCGTAGTCGGCGCCGTCGCCGGTCATCATGTAGAGGATGGAATCGACGTCGGAGAACTCGTCGTTGACGACGGGCCCGAGAATCCCTGCGGGCAGCTGGCCCTGCACGTCGGCCAGCTTCTTGCGCAGCAGATAAAAGAGATACGGCACGTCCTTCGGCGGCGTGGAATCGCGGAAGGTGACCTGCAGCGCGGTGAAGCCGGGCTTGGAATAGGTCTGCACCTTCTCGAAATAAGGCAGCTCCTGGATTTTCTTCTCGATGGGATCGGCGACCTGCGCCTGCATTTCCTGCGCGGTCGCGCCCGGCCACAGCACGGAGACGTTGACCACCTTCACCGTGAAGAACGGATCCTCGGCGCGACCGAGCTTCTGATAGGAGAAGAACCCGGCGACGCCGAGTATGAGCATCAGGAACAGGATCAGCGTCGGATGGCTGACGGCCCAGGCCGAAAGGTTGAAGCGCTTCATCGCACTCTCCAAAGATGATCCGGTTGCAAAAAAACGACAGCCACTCTGTTGAACGCGTCGACGCGAGGCAGCGAAGCAATCCAGGGGGCTGGGCAGGTTCTGGATCGCTTCGCCGCTTCAGCCAAAGCATTTGCGCTCGGGCCGAAACTCACCTCACACGACGTAACTCGTAAACGAGACTTAGAAGGACAGTGACGACACGATCCGCACCCTCTGGGCCGGATCGAGCTTCTGCACACCGAGAGCGACGATCTTGGCGCCCTCTTCAACACCGCCGGTGATGACGACGTCGTTGCTCTCGTAGGACTTCACCACGACCGGCTTCAGCGTGACCGCGCCGTTGTCGTCGACGACGTAGAAGGACGGCTTGCCGCCTTCGTTGAACAGTGCCGACAGCGGCAGCCGCGCGACGCGCTCGGTGGCAGCGTCCGACAGCGTCAGCGTCGCGGTCATGCCGAGCGAAACCTTGTCGTCGGCCTCGGGCAGCGAGAACTTGGCGAGATAGGTGCGCGTGGCGGGATCCGCGGTGGGCGCGATCTCGCGCAGCCTGGCCGTATATTTTTTGCCCGGCTCCGACCAAAGAGTGACGCTGGCGGCGCCCGATTTGGCACGTCCGACCAGCGTCTCAGGGATCGCGACGACCGCTTCCTTTTCGGCAAAGCGGGCGACACGGATCGAGGTCTGGCCTGCGGCAACCACCTGGCCAGGCTCGATCAGCGTTGCAGTGACGACGCCACGGGCGTCGGCGTTGAGCGTCGCGTAGGAAAGGGAATTGTTGGTCAGCTCGACCGAGCGCTCGGCCCGGTTCAGGCGGGCACGGGCCTCGTCGGCGGCGGCGCGGCTTGAATCCAGCTGCGCGTCGGTAGTCCAGCCCTTGGCCTTCAAATCCTTGGCGCGCTGCTCGGCGGCGGCGGCCTGGGCCAGCACGCCGGTCGCGGCGGTCTGCTCGGCGACGGCCTGCTCGGCCTGGAGCTTCAGATCGACCTCATCGAGGACCGCGAGCGGCTGGCCGATCTCGACGGTCTGGCCGACTTCGACCAGACGCTTGGCGACCTTGCCGGCGACCCGAAAGCCCAGATCGCTCTCGATCCGCGGCCTGACGGTCCCGACGAAGCTGCGCTCGGGCTTTTCGGCATCGTAATGGGCGGTGGCGACCAGAACCGGCCGCGGCGGCTCGGCCTTTTCAGCAACGGTGTCATTGCATCCCGCGAGGGCGGCAGCCATCAACGCCAGCGAAACACCAGCCAAGAGTCTCGAATAGCTGGACAAAACGGATCGGACGAACATCGGAGGACACTCCCTCGGCTGCAATGAGAGGAATGTCGACTAATCACTGATGAAAGTCAATATTCGTCAGTCATCAGGAAAGCGTGATCGTTAAGAGGTGGTAACCTCCGCGGTTGCCCTTGGCGGAAGTCTGGGCTGTTAGAAGAAAGCGTCGCGCCGCGGGCCCTCCGGAGGGCCAGGCGGAAATGGGCCCTGGCTTTCGCCAGGGCGATATTTCGAGGCTACCGCCCCTGCTCCGCGAACTCGTGCTTGCTGTCGTGGCCGCCGATGAAGACCAGGATGCCGGCGATCAGCGGCAGCACCGCGAGCACGAGCAGTCCGCTCGAGGTCTGGCCGGTGGCTTCCTTGACCCAGCCGATCAGATACGGACCACCGAAGCCGGCGAGATTACCGATCGAGTTGATCAGGGCGATGGCGCCGGCCGCGGCCGCGCCGGAGAGCCACGCGGTCGGCAGGGTCCAGAACACACCGAAGCAGCAGAACACGCCGATCGCGGCGACGGTCAGCACGATCATCGTCAGGGTGGGGTCGGTGAGATAGCTGGAGACGCCGAGCGCGACGGCGGTGAGCAGCAACGGCGCGCCGACATGCATCACGCGCTCGCGCGTCGCATCGGAATGCCTCGCCCACAGGATCATCGCGATGGTGCCGAACAGATACGGGATGGCGGTGACGAAACCGGTCTGGGCGTTGGTGAGGCCGAACGCCTTGACGATCTGCGGCAGCCAGAACTGCATGCCATACAGCGCGCCGACGAAGCCGAAATAGACCAGGCTCAGCATGATCACCTTTGGTGAGGATAGCGCCTCACTGAGCGACAAATGCTTCACCGCCTGCTTGGCCGCGATCTCGGCATCGAGCTTGGTCTTGAGCCAGGCTTTCTGCTCGGCCGTGAGCCAATCCGCCTTCTCCGGCCTGTCGGTGAGATAGAACCAGGTGACGATGCCGAGCAGCACGGAGGGAATGCCCTCGATGATGAACAGCCACTGCCAGCCCTTCAGGCCCATCGCGCCGTCGAGGCCGAGCAGCAGGCCCGAGACCGGGGCGCCGATCACGGTGGAGACCGGCACGGCGATGGCGAAGGCCGCGAGGAAGCGGGCGCGATATTCGGCCGGATACCAATAGGTGAGATAGAGGATGATGCCGGGGAAGAAGCCGGCTTCGGCGACGCCGAGCAGGAAGCGCAGCACGTAGAAGCTCGTGACGCCGCTCGTGAGCGCCATCAGTGCCGAGATGATGCCCCAGGTTACCATGATGCGGGCGATCCAGCGGCTGGCGCCGAACTTTTCCAGCGCCAGATTGCTCGGCACCTCGAAGATGAAATAGCCGATGAAGAAAATGCCGGCGCCCCAGGAGAAGACCAGCGGCGTGAATTTCAGCTCGGCATTCATGGTCAGCGCAGCGAAACCGAGATTGACGCGGTCGAGATAGGAGAAGAAGTAGGCCAGCACCAGGAACGGGATCAGGCGCCAGGAGATGGCGCGGATCGTCGAGGTCTCGATTTCCGACTTGGCTGCGCCGGTCGAACCGGCATAGGTCGTGGTCTGGCTCATGGCTTCACCCGGGGTTGTTGATTTTATGGGCTGATCGGGGGTTTTGAGCATCGCCGCAAAAGAGTCAATGGAGCAAGCAATGCGAGGGGCGCAGCCCGTCACCACGTTGCGCTACGACAGAGCTCGGTCATCCGCGCAGCGCACAACTACTCCGCCAATTGAAACTTCTCAAAACGATCGAGCTCCTCCTCGATCTTCCGTTTGAATTCCTTGCGCCCTGCGGTCTTCTTCCCCTCGCCGACCCAGGTCCATTTCTGCATCAGCAGCTTCTTTGCCTGCCGGTCGGTCTTCAGATCGAGCGCGGCGACGATCTCGTCGCCGACCAGTACGGGCAGCGCGAAATAGCCGAGCTTGCGCTTGGCCTTCGGCACATAGGCCTCGAACAGATGGTTGTAGCCGAAGATGAGATTGGTGCGCTTGCGCTGGATGATCAGCGGATCGAACGGCGAGAGGATATGGACGAGATCCGGCGGCGCGCGCTCGCCCGGCTCGAGCGCAGAAGGCAGTGCCCAGTGCTCCTGCTTGCCGGCACCTTCGATGGCGACAGGCACGAGCTCGCCACGGCGCACGCGCGAGGCGATCAGCGCAGCCACCCCCGTTTTGCGCGGCGCGTCGAGATGGCAGACCGAATCGAGGCTCACGACACCTTGCGATCGCAGCGCGCGATCGAGCAGATAGGCCGTAATGTCCTTTGTCGACGCTGGCTTCGGCAGCTTTTCCCAGCCGAAATGGCGCGTCACCAGCTCATAGGTCTTGAGCATGCCCTGGCGCTCGCTGACGGTCACGGCACCCGTATAGAAAGCGAGCTGCAACGCCCGCTTCGAGGGTTTTCGGCTTTGCCACAGATGCTCCTTCTCGGTGAGCACGTCGTCCTCGATGTCGCGGATCGTCAGCGGGCCGGCGCGCACCAGCCGCATCACCTTGCGCATGTCGGCAGGCTTCACCGAGGCGAACCATTTGTGCCCCTCGCGGCGGTGCTCGCGCATCGCCGGCAGGAAGAAGCGGAAGTCGCCGGCCGGCACGTAGGAGAGCGCATGCGTCCAATACTCAAAGACGCTTCTATCTACGCTCTGGGCGTGGCGCAGGTCGGCGCGGCGGTAGGACGGGATCCGGCTAAACAGGATGTGGTGATGGCAGCGCTCGATCACGTTGATGGTGTCGATCTGCACATAGCCGAGATGGGCGACCGCGTCGGAGACGGCTTGCGCGCCGTCACCGAACGGCGCGCGCTCGTCCAGCCGCTGGGCATGAAGCCAGATTTGCCGGGCCTGTCTCGTGGTGAGTGGAATCGGTTTGGGCGCGCGGGACATTGCGGGAGGGAATGTAGCGGGATTCGCGTCGGGAGAAAGAAGCGGACTGGACGCAGCAAAAGAAAAAGCCGCGCTGCCATCTGCTGACAGCGCGGCCGCTTGGCGTGGCCGAGGCCCTATTTCATCATCATGGCCTTCTGCGCCTTCATGTAATGCATGCAGCCGCCCTTCATCTTGCCATTGCTCATGTCGGTGTTGGCCATGGCCATTTCCTTGTTGGCCGCGACCTTGGCCGGAGTATCGGCCGTGCCCATCATCATGGCTGTCGATTTCATCATGTTATCGCCGGTGCACGCCATCATGGCGGCGGATGCCGGTGAAAGGGAAAGGGTGAGCGCGACCAAAGCTGCGGCTGTGAGCAACATTTTCATCGAAAAGTCTCCTCCGTAAAAACGAAACCGGCGTCATGCCGGCCTTGGCAATACGTATTCTCCGGCGAAGACGTTTCGGGGAGAAGACAATTTTCTTGCTGCGCTGCGAAGGCGGAGGGCTCAGCGGCCAGCTTTCGGGGCTTTGGACCGGTCGCCAACGCTGCCTGTTGCGACATCGGGTTCGCACGAGGCCTTGCCGCGCTCCTCCGCCTGGCACCGATAGACACTGCCGGTGAGACGATCGACCAGCCACATGTTCTCGTCGGTCGGCGCTTGAAACCCGACATAGCGGGAGGTCAGCCCCGTGATCAGTGTCGACAGCAGGATCGCCACCGCGATCATCGCCGCGCCGATGTAAATGGGCATGGAGCTCAGGGACACGGTCCGATCCGGCGGGCCACTGCGATAGAACTGATAATCACTCGGCCTCGGCACTGGGTGGAACTCGGCTCCCTTCGTTTGCGCTTGTCGGAGGCTGTGCCCTGCTAGGCGCCCATCTGGCCGAAAAATTGTTCACAGACAGGCCATCACGCGACGGCTTTGCGACAATCGGTCAGCACAGCTTTCCTGAGTGAACCGGGCCCCGGCCCCCGAGCGGCCCCTGGGCGCGGCGGTCCTCAGTGATGCGGATCACGCCAGGATTGCGACGGCTCGAACGTTCGTCGGGCAGGCGTGCGACCACTCTCTTCACGCGTCAGCGTCCGTCCTTGGAGCGGACCGCGGGACGGCCCTCCATGAACCCGAAACTGCTTGAAATTCGCTGCCATGGCCCGGGAGGGCCCCGTTTCCACCGTGACCAAGATCACACCAAGGGTTTTGAACCTGCCCTATGCTTGCAGCATCAAATAGCCATCAGGCGTCACAACGAGGATACGACAATGACTAGTTTTAATAAGTCTTTTGCACTGAAGGCGATGACCCTCTCGGCACTTCTCTCGATGACGGCCGGCCTGGCCATGGCCGGCGACGGCAATGTCTCGACCAGCCAGATCCTGGATGCATTGAAGCCGAAGGCGGCGACCCGCGGGCTGTCCGCAGGTCCGCAGGTCGATCCGGCGGTGCAGGCCAAGGAATCGACATTCCTGAACACCGTGCGCAACCGCTCGACGCGCTCGCTGTCGACGGGCGAGCGCGAGCAGATTGCCGAGCTCGCCGCGACCAAGCCGAAGATCGATCTGGAGATCCAGTTCGACTACAACTCGGCCGACATTGCCAAGACGTCAGTGCCGTCGGTGCAGGCGCTCGGCAAGGCGCTGTCCGATCCCTCGCTGAAGGGCTCGACCTTCGTGGTCGCCGGCCACACTGATGCGGTCGGCACCGAGGGATACAATCAGGGGCTCTCCGAGCGGCGGGCTGACACCATCAAGAAATATTTGGTGCAGAACTACGGCCTCACCGGCACCGATCTCGTCACTGTCGGCTACGGCAAGACCAAGCTGAAGGACGCCGCCAACGGCGCCGACCCGATCAACCGCCGCGTCCAGGTCGTGAACATGGACACCAAGACCGCGTCAAAGTAATTCCCAGGTCATCGCCCATAAATGCGCCGCCTGCCGTTCCCCGGCAGGCGGCGATATCATATCCAGCTTTGGAAGAGCATCAGCCGGTTGAAAGTCTGCATCGACGTGCCGATGAAGGCCGCGGAGATCGGCAGCATGACCGCAAAGCCTGCTGCCGCGACCGCGACATAGGCCCACAACAGCCAGCGGGGTAGACCGTCCCGGCGCAGCACGTAGACCAGCGCGAGCGACGCCACGGTCGCAGCCGGCAGATAGTAATAGATGAAGGCGAGCGTACGCGGCAGCAACGCCCAGGCGAGCCAGGACCCGAAATAGAAGACCGCGATCAGGAACGCATCCCGGCGACGCGAAACGACGAAGTCGCGCAGCACCACGGCGAGCGCGAGCAGCGCCGGCCACAACACCAAGGGGTTACCGAGGAAGACGATCGCGGAGACATTGTCGTCCGCGGTCTTGTCGAACAGGAACCACACCGGGCGCGCGAGCAGCGGCCATGACGGCCACGCGCTCATATAAGTGTGGCCGGCGATTGCGGTGGTGGTGTTGTCGGCGAAGATCCGGCGTTGCGCCTCGACCAGATCCGGCAGCGACACGCCGTAGAGAGGGACGAAGGCCGCAAGATATGTCACCACGGGCAGGACGGCGAAGCAGACCACGACGTGATGGAATCTGAAGTCGGGCCAGAGATCGGGCCGGTACCAATCCCCCGGCTTCGCGTCGGCAAACAGGGTGTGCCAACCCTGCAACAGGCGGATCACCGCGACGATGACGATACAGATGCCGAGCGGAAACAGGCCGCTCCACTTGCAGGCCGCAGCACAGCCGAACAGGCTGCCGGCGGCCGCGAACAATGCATGGGGACGATCCTTTCGAAAGCCATGCATGAAGGCGGCAATCGCTAGCAGGCCAAAGCCGAGTGCAAAAATGTCGAGCATCGCGATTCGCGCCTGCACGTACAGCATCTGGTTGCAGCCGGCGATCAGCGCGGCGGCGATCGCAGGCCCTTGCGCGGCGAACAGCGCGAGGCCGCACAGATAGATCGCGACGATCGCGAGCGCGCCGAACAATGTCGCGGGATAGCGCCAGCCCAGCGCGGTGTCGCCGAAGGTCGCGATCGATAGCGCGATCAGCTCTTTCGCCAATGGCGGATGCATCGGATTGAGCATCGGTTGCGACATCGATGGTGCCAGCATCTGTCGCGCCGCCGGCACGTAATGCACCTCGTCGAAGACAAACTTTTCCGGCGTCGTCAGGCCGATCAGCAGTGCGAGATGCGCGACCAGGAAAATCGCGACAGCAATCACTGCGCTCCGCGACACCTTCGGAACCGCGGGCAAGTCGAGCGGCATTTGGGGGGATGTTTTGCGTGGCAATTTTGCGTCACCGCGGAGAATAGTAGGGATCGCGGTTTTCATTGAACGCATTCTGCCGCAACTGTCACTAAGCATAACGCAGGTCGCGCGCCGCTTGTGATAATTCCGCCACATCGCAAGCGCGCATGATCCGGTACGATCAGGGACACATCGATCGGTTGCGAAATGAATTTGCGTTTCTGGCTTTTCTTCACGCTGTTGTCGGCCGGCTTGTGCGCGACCCCTTGCGCCCAGGCGCAGACGCGCGTCGGTGAAGCCGTCTTGATTCAGAATGAAGTCGTTCGCGTGGCCGCGAACACGACGCCGATCAGCGTCGGCGACAGCATGCTGCGCGACGAGACCGTGCGCACCGGCGCCGGCAGCGCAGCGCGCTTCGTGATGGCCGACAGTACCAATCTGTCGCTCGGCCCGAGCGCGACGCTCAAGCTCGACCGCACCGTCTTCAACGACGAGCACAGCTATCGCGACGTCGCGATCCGCATGACGACCGGCGCATTCCGTTTCGTCACCGGACATTCCGAGAAAACCGCCTACAAGATCACGACCCCGCTCGCGACCATCGGCGTGCGCGGCACCACACTCGATATCCTGTCCCAGCGCGGCCGCTCGGTCGTCGTGCTGCAGGACGGCGCCGCCAGTGTCTGCACGACAAGCCAACAGTGCGTGCAGCTCACCCAGCCCGGCGACACTGCAATCATCACCTCGACCGGGGGCAAGGTCTCCATCAGTAAGACCAATACGCCGCCCTGGACTTTTGCCGCGACCTGCGCCGCGAGCGCGGGATTGTGCGCGGTCAACCAATATGCGGACGCGTCGCCGACCATCACGCCCGCCGTTCATGACGACGGCATGCTGTGCGGACGCTGAAGATGGCGATATCCACCACCATCAGGCGCTTCATGCTCGGGAGCGTGCTGACCGCCGTGGCCGCGGTTGCGCTGATCGCGGTCGATACCCGTCTGGCGGCAGCCGCCACGGCGACGCCCACACCGGCGCCGAGCTATTTCCCCTCGCCGACGCCGACCTACAGCCCCTCGCCCTCGCCCAGCCCCACCCCGTCATCGTCGCCGAGCCCTTATCCGTCATCGTCGCCGAGCCCGACGCCGACACCGACCGGCGCGGATTCCAGCGGCGGCTCGATCGGCGGCCTTGCCAACCAGCGCTTCAACCAGATGATCACCAACCGGGTGCTCGGCACGGTGCTGCTCGGCGTCAACGAGCAGGTCAATTGCAGCAACTGCGTCAGCGCGTTCGGCTCGGCCGGCTCGTTCTCGGCGGGCATCCACGGCCGCAAGGAGCTGACCAACAATCTGTCGCTGCTCGCCGGCATCGCCTACACGCAATACAGCGAGGGCGGCTACAACATCACCAGCGCACCGATCGGCGCCTTCGCGCTGCGTTATGACTTCACCGACTGGGGCTCGTCGCGCCCGTTCTTCGACGTCGGCACGATCCTGACGCCGTGGGAGAAGGCGCGCTACACCCGCAGCTACAACACCAGCCTCGGCCCGGTGAGCGTTACGAGTTCGACCAACGCTTCGAACTACGCCGTCTACGGCCGCGCCGGCTGGATAAGCCGCGTGTCGCCCCGCGACGAGGTCGCCGCCTCGATCGAGGTCTGGCAGCTCTGGCAGCGCGTCTCGGGCTATACGGACAGCGCAGTGGCGTTCAATCCGTTCGACGCCAGTATCGCGACCGGCACCGACCGCACCAGCCTGGTCAAGATCGGCGGCCAGTGGACGCATCTCTACGGCAGCAATATCGAGGCCAACATCAACGGTGGCTGGGTGCAGTCATTCGCTGGCCATAGCGGCATCGTCGCCACCGTGACCGGCGACGGGATGGTGGTGCCGACCATGGGCAACCAGGGCTGGTTCGAATATGGCGGCCGGCTCGGCTTCCGCGTGCAGAAGGGCTGGATCGTCGACCTGTTCGCCAACGGCACGCTCGGCCCGCAGCCGGTGGGTAACACCATCCATGGCGGCCTGGGGCTGCGGATCAATTACTAGCGGCGGGCCTTCGCCTCAAATTCCGCTGTCATGCCCCGGCTCGACCGGGGCATCCAGTGCGCCGCGGCCTATCGATTGACCAACGACCGTCTCGGCGTACTGGATCGCCCGGTCATGCGGGGCGATGACAGTGAGTATGTGGCAAGGGCACGCGCTTCACGCCGCCGACTTGCCCTCGAACGCGCGGCGCAAGGTTTCCACATCCAGCTTGACCATCTTCATCATGGCCTGCATCGCCCGTGCGGCAGCCGCCTTGTCGGGGCTTGAGAGGAATTCGAACATCACCTTCGGTACCACCTGCCAGGCCACGCCCCAGCGATCCCTGAGCCAGCCGCACTGCTCTGCCTTGCCGCCATGGGACAGGAATGCATTCCAGACGCTGTCGACCTGGGTCTGATCGTCGCAATGGATCATCAGCGAGATCGCGTGGGTGTATTCCATTTTCATGCCGCCGTTGAGAGCGACCAGGGGCTGTCCCGCCACCGAGAACTCGACGACGAGCACGGAGCCTTCCTTGCCGGACGGTCCATCTGAAACGTTGCGCTGAACATGCGTGACCGCCGAATTCGGCACGAGCGAGACGTAGAACTTCGCGGCTTCCTCGGCATCGCCGTTGAACCACATGCAGGGAACGACCTTCGACATCGTGAATGCTCCTCTTCAGTTGTGATGTTCGCGCGCTTAGATCAGGCGTTCGCCATCTCGGACTGCGCCGCGAAGGCTGCCATGTCCATCCAGTTCACGCCCCACATGTGGCCGTCCGGATCCTCGAAGCTGCGGCCGTACATGAAGCTGTATTCGTCCTTCGGGCTGGGATCGGCGACCCCGCCTGCAGCCTCGGCCCTGCTGACGATATCGTCGACCTCGGTCCGGCTGTCCGCGGACAGGCAGAACAGCGCCTGGTTTGAGGTCTTTGCATCCGAGATCGGCTTCGGCGTGAACTGACGGAATTTTTCGTGGGTCGTCAGCATCGCGTAGATGGTCTCGGAAAAGACCATGCAGCTCGCCGTGTCGTCGCTGAATTGCGGGTTCCTGGTCGCACCGACCGCCTCATAAAACGCAGTGGCGCGCTTAAGGTCGGTCACGGGCAGATTGACGAAAATCATTCTGGGCATCGAAAGCTCCTTGGGCGGGGTTCTGCCCAAGGACGGACGGCCAAGCGGCGATCCGACACGGCTTCCGGATCTTTTTTGGTCCCTTGCCTGCGAGGTTCTGTCGCACAGAACCCGCCGGTCTTTCAGGCGATCGTCACTTCTTCTCGTTGGGATCCCGGTGAATGGGATCGACCCACAGCACGGTCTCGGGCTTCTCGACCGGCTCGATGTCGAGGTTGATCGCGACCGCCTCGCCATCGCTGCGCACCAGCACGCATTCCAGCACCTCGTCCGGGCTGGCGTTGATCTCCTGATGGGGCACGTAGGGCGGGACGAAAATGAAGTCGCCGGGGCCGGCCTCTGCGGTGAACTGGAGGCTCTCGCCCCAGCGCATCCGCGCCTTGCCCTTCACCACATAGATCACGCTCTCGAGATGGCCATGGTGATGCGCGCCGGTCTTGGCGTCGGGCTTGATGCTGACAGTGCCCGCCCACAATTTCTGCGCACCGACCCGCGCGAAATTGATCGCGGCCGCGCGGTCCATGCCCGCCGTCGACGGCACGTTGGTATCGAGCTGGTTGCCGGGAATGACGCGCACGCCGTCATGTTTCCAGCGATCGTCGTGCTCGTGGTCATGGTGGGAATGCGAATGGTCATGACCAGTCATGAGACTTGCTTTCTGTTGGTTCCGTGCGCGGAAACTAACCCAAAGCCGCGGCATCGAGCCATACCAAAATCGGAACCCTCATAGCCGTCGAACGTTGTCCTGACGAGCAAACCGCAAGGAGGATTTCATGGGTAGCACGACCGACAAGATCAAGGGCACCGCAAACGAGGCTATGGGCAAGGCCAAGCAGGGCATCGGTGAAGCCACCGGTTCCGAGCGCATGAAGGGCGAAGGTGCGGTCCAGGAAGTGAAGGGCAAGGGCCAGCAAGCCATGGGCGATGCCAAGGATGCTGCGAAAGACGCGGTCGATCGCGCTGCGGCTTCGGCCAAGCGCGCGACGGAATAACGAGCATCGCGCTCAAAGTGAAAGACCGGCCGAGAGGCCGGTCTTTTTGTTTGCGGGCTTACTTCACCCCGAGCAATTCCACGTCGAACATCAGCGTCGCATTCGGCGGGATCACGCCGCCTGCGCCGCGGGCGCCATAGCCGAGCTGCGGCGGAATGATCAGCGTGCGCTTGCCGCCGACCTTCATGGAGGCAACACCCTCGTCCCAGCCGGCGATGACGCGGCCCTTGCCGATCGGGAATTCGAACGGCTCATTGCGGTCGACCGACGAGTCGAATTTCTTGCCCTTCTGGCCGTTCTCGTAGAGCCAGCCGGTGTAGTGCATCACGCAGATCTGGCCAGGCTTGGGCGAAGCGCCGGTGCCGGCGACGCTGTCGGTAATCTGCAAACCTGAAGCTGTGGTCATGGTCTTCCCTGCGGTCTGGGCCGAGGCCGTGGTGGAAACGAAATCGGACACGCCGGCGATCACGGTGATCGCGAGTGCCGACATGATGGCGAGGAGCGCGCGCTGTAAACGCTGCATAAGAGACCTTCCGTTTGAGGCGGACGGGGTCTAGCGCAACGCCGACGCCGTTTCCAGTGGCGCTTTATCAATATCCGAGCGCGCAACCATCCTTACGCGGATCGGAACCGCCGGTGAGCGTGCCCTTGTCCCAGTCGATCCAGATCGCCTGGGCGCCGCCGAGCGGACCGACGACGCTGGTGGTCTTGTGACCGAGCTTCCTCAGGCCTTCGACGATATCGGCCGGCACGCTGTCCTCGAGCTGGTACTGGCCTTCGTAATGCAGGCCGCGCGGCATATCGATTGCCTCCTGCACATCGCAGCCATAATCGAGAATGTTGGTCACGACATGGGTCTGGCCAACCGGTTGATACTGTCCGCCCATCACCGCAAACGGCATCACGGAACGGCCGCCCTTGGTGAGCAGGCTCGGCATGATCGTGTGCAGCGGGCGCTTGCCGCCGGCGATGCAATTCGGATGGCCGGGCTGGATGCGGAAGCCGCCGGCGCGATTCTGGAGCAGGACGCCGGTCTTGTTCGAGACGATGGCGGAGCCGAAGGAATGCGCGACCGAGTTGATGAAGGAGCAGACGTTGCGGTCCTTGTCCACGACGGTGATGTAGATGGTCGAGGGGTTCATCGGCGGCGCGACGTTCGGCAGGTCGAGCATGCCGTCCATGCGGATCTTGTCGATGTGCTCGTTGCAGTATTCCTTGGCGAGGATCTTGGCGACCTCGACCTGCATATGCTCGGGATCGGCGACATGTAGCTCGCGATGCATGTAGGCGATGCGCGCCGCTTCGGCTTCGAGATGGAAGCGCTCGATGCTGAGCGGCGCGTATTTCGTCAGGTCGAACCGCGACAGGATGTTCAACATCAGCAGCATGGTGAGGCCGGGTCCGTTCGGCGGGCACTGCCAGACGTCGTAGCCCTTGTACATGGTGCCGATCGGCGTCGTCGTCTCGGTGGTGTGCGCGGCGAAATCGTCGAGCGTGTGCAGGCCGCCGATTCCGCGCAGGGTCTCCACGATGTCTTCCGCGATCGGGCCCTTGTAGAAGGCGTCGCGGCCGTCCTTGGCGATCGCTCGCAGCGTCTTGCCGAGCTCGGCCTGGCGGATGACGTCACCGGCCACCGGCGGCTTGCCGTGCGGCAGCAGATACCGCTCGGTGTTGGTGCCACCCTTCAGCTTCTCGAACTGGTTCTTCCAGTCGAAGGCGATGCGAGGGGCGACGACGTAGCCTTCCTCGGCGGCCTTGATCGCGGGCTGGAGCAGGCGGTCGAAGCCGAACTTGCCGTGATCACGCAAAACGGTCGCAAAGGCGTCGATCACGCCGGGGATCGAGACCGCATGCGCCGAGGTCAGCGGCACGGAGTTGATCTTGCGCTCGAGATACCAGTCGGCGTTCGCCGCCTTCGGGGCGCGGCCGGAGCCGTTATAGGCGATGATCTTGCCCTCGCCGCGCGGCTGGATCAGCGCAAAGCAGTCGCCGCCGATGCCGGTCGATTGCGGCTCGATCACGCCGAGAATGGCCGAGCCCGCGACTGCCGCGTCCACCGCCGTGCCGCCCTCGCGCAGCACCTCGATCGCGGCGAGCGACGCCTGCGGATGCGAGGTCGCCACCATCGCGTTGGTGGCGTGGACCGTGGACCTGCCGGGGAAATGGAAGTTTCTCATCGAATTCTTGCTCTCGTTGGGCGTCTGGCGCGGATGGCGCGCCGGCTCGGAAAACCGGGCCTACATGACACATTCCGGCCGGCCGGGGCAATGCTGGCATACCAGGGAAATGGCTGCCATCCGCTGGGAATAGAGCTGCTTCTTGCGGGTTTTCCGGGCGCGCCCCGCCTGCTAAACGGGCGCCATGATTTGCAAGGTCGCCGCCTTCTACCAATTCGCCGCCCTGCCCGATTACCGCGAGCTGCGCGAGCCGCTGCGCGCGTTCTGCGCCGGCCTGGCGCTGAAGGGCAGCGTGCTGCTCGCGCAGGAGGGCATCAACGGCACGGTCGCTGGCCCGGACGAGGCGATCGACGCGCTCACCCATGAGCTCGCCCACGGTGATATGTTCGGCGGCAGGTTGAACAATCTCGAACTGAAGTTCTCGACCGCCGAGACGATGCCATTCGGCCGGCTCAAGGTGCGGCTGAAGAAGGAGATCGTCACGCTCGGCGACGAAGCCGCCGATCCGACCCGGCAGGTCGGCACCTATGTCGATGCGAGCGAATGGAACGCGCTGATCGCGGCGCCCGACACGCTGGTGCTCGACACCAGGAATGCCTTCGAGGTGGCGATGGGGACGTTCGACGGCGCGCTCGACCCAGGCATCAGGAGTTTTGGCCAGTTCAAGGAATTTGCGGCCGAGCAGCTCGATCCCGCCAAACACCGCAAAATCGCGATGTTCTGCACCGGCGGCATCCGCTGCGAGAAAGCGAGCGCGCATCTGCTCGCGCGCGGCTTTGCCGAGGTCTATCACCTCAAGGGCGGCATTCTCAAATATCTGGAAGAGGTGCCGCAGGCTCAGAGTCGCTGGCGCGGCGAATGCTTCGTCTTCGACGAGCGCGTCGCGCTCGGCCATGGTTTGCAGCAACTTGGCTCGCCCGAAACCAAATAAGGACGCGGCACGTGACGAATGAGATCAGGACGCTCGGCGAGCGCATCGACACGTTGGAGACGCGCCTCGCCTATCAGGACGACGCGATCGAGACGCTGAACCAGACTATCACCGCGCAGTGGAAGCAGATCGATGCGCTGACGCGGAAGATCGCCGAGCTCGGCGAGCGGCTGCAGGAGGCCGAGGCGAATGCGCCGGGAGCGGCCAATGAGCGTCCGCCACATTATTGAGCGGGGTTACTGACCGGATGCCTTGAGCAGGAGATTGCTCACCTCGCCCGACATCATCAGCCGGTTGCGCCCGGCCTCCTTGGCGGCATAGAGCGCCTGGTCGGCGGCCTCGATCAGCGAGACCACGCCGGCCGTGCGCTCCAGTGCCGGCCGGCAGGCAGCACCGCCGAGCGAAGCGGTGACGCAGCCGGCCGCATGGTTGCTGGTGTGGACGAGGCCCGCATCGCGGATCGCCCGTCGAATCCGGTCGCCGATCAGGGCGCAGCCGGCAGCGTCGGTGTTCGGCAGCAGCATGGCGAACTCCTCGCCGCCGTAACGCGCCGCCAGATCGCCGGAACGATGCATCTCGGCGGCAATGATCTGCGCTACCTGCCGGAGGCAGGCATCGCCCGCGGGATGGCCGTACTCGTCGTTGTAAGACTTGAAGTGGTCGACGTCGATCATCAGCAGAGAGAGGCTGGAGCGCTCGCGATAGGCCCGCGCCCACTCCTCCTTTAGTCGTTCGTCGAAGCGGCGGCGATTGGCAAGCCCGGTGAGGCTGTCCTCGATCGCGAGCGTTTCGAGCCGGGTCTCGAGCTTCTTCTGCTCGGTGATGTCGCGCGAGATCGCGACCACGCCGTCGACGCTGCCACTCTCCTTGCGGGTCACCCGCATGGTCGATTCGAGCCAGACTTCGGCATTCTGCCGGTGCGCGTTGCGATAGGTGACGCGCACCTCCTCCTTCTCGCCGCGTTTCATGGCCTCGACGAGAGCCTGGACCTGCGGCCGGTCGTCCGCGTGAACGCCGGCGAGCGCGAGGGTACCGATCAGCTGATTGGCGCGCCAGCCGACGACGCGGATCGACGACGGCGAGACATAGCGCAGCCGCTCGTCCAGCCCGATACGCGTCACCATGTCACTGGAGCCTTCGGCAAGCAGCCGGAAATGCGCTTCCTTCTCGACCAGCGCGGCCGCCATGCTCTGGCCTCGTTGCAACTGCCGCACCAGCACAGCACCGATGATCGCGATCAGCATGACCAGCGCGAGCACGTAGAGCATGCGAGAGATCGCCGCAGAGCGCCAGGGCGCCAGCAGCTCGTCCTTGTCGACGGTGGCAAGCAGGACCAGCGGATAACGGCCAGAGCGCTTGAAGAAGCTGACGCGTTCGGCGCCGTCGAGCGGCGACTTGAAATGATAGACGCCGCCCGGCCGCTGCAGGGCGGCGTCGCGGAACAGCGGCGTATTGGCGACGCTGCGGCCGATGAATTTCTCGTTGCTCGGGTTGCGCGCGATGATCAGGCCGTCGCCGTGTGTCAACGCCACCGAGCTGTTGCGGCCCATCTCGAACTGTTCGTAGAAATGCGAGAGATATCCCGAGCTGATGGTCGCGAGCACCACGCCGCCGAAGCTTCCGTCCAGCTTGTTGAAACGGCGCGACAGGGTGACGACCCACTCGCCGTCGAGGAGGCTCTTCACGGGACGGCCGACATGGGGCTCCCGTTTCGGCGAGAGCTGGTGATAACGAAAGAACGCGTCGTCGTTGAACGTCGAGCCGATCGTGCCGGGCGAGGTCAACCAGTTGCCGTGGTCGTCGATGATGGCGAGGCTGTGGATGCGCTCTATCGCCTTCTTTCGCGCTTCCAGCAGAGTTGTGAGCTTGGCGATCGTGGCCGGCTCGGTGCCGTCCATCTCCAGCCGGCTGACGACGCCGACGACGCCTGAATCCAGCAGATCGAGGCTGTCATCGGCATGCTGCGTGAGCGAGCGCGCAACATTCGCCATCTCGGCCTCGGCGCCCTTGAGCACCGCGTCGCGGGCCGCCCATTCGCGCCAGCCGCTGACGCCGAGGATGGTTACGCAGGTCAACGCAACGAACGCAGCCGCCCGCAGCGGCAGGCGGCTCCATCCGGCTCTTTGGGTCACAGCGCTCATGCGGCAGAATTCTCCGAAGATCGGAAACTCTGCTGCTTCTATTATTGAACTCTGAAACGCCGGGACAAATAAGCAGCGATGTTCCCGGTTTCCCGTAGTCGTACGGACGCCGGAATCAGCGCATCGCTAACAAGGTATTAGCAAACCTATCGGAATCCAGCGCACCCCGCCTTAGCTGAAGATGGCCTTAACCTTGTCCCAGAGCGAGGGATTGTCGGCATCCGCATCGGCCTTCGAGGGCGTTGGCTGGGCGGCGCTCACGGGATCGGACGCCGGGAAGGTATCTTTCAGACCGGCGTCGAGCTTGGCGTGGCGATCGGCGGCGAGCGCTTCGTGCAGATCGTCGGCGTGCTTGTCATGCGGCGCGGGGTTGAATGTCTCAGCCATGGTCTCGTCCTCCGTTGGCTGGTCAACGCGCCCCAATTGCGCTTGGTTCCGCTGTTCCGCTTCGGGCCGTGGCGGTGTATCAGGAGCCGTAGCCATCTGCAGGACCGTTCGTGCCCCAGTCTGCGACAAAACCCTTCATCGACGTCCTCTCCGGCCAGCGGCAGGTCATTCCGCCGGTCTGGATGATGCGGCAGGCCGGCCGTTACTTGCCGGAGTATCGCGAGGTGCGCGCCAAGGCCGGCGGATTCCTCGATCTCTGCTTCAACCCGGAGCTTGCCGCCGAGGTGACGCTGCAACCGATCCGGAGGTTCGGCTTCGACGCGGCGATCATCTTCTCCGACATCCTGGTGATCCCCTATGCGCTCGGACGTTCCGTGCGCTTCGAGGTCGGCGAGGGTCCGCGGCTAGAGCCGCTGGATGATCCCGCCAAGGTCGCTACACTGGCGAAGCAAGCCGATTTCGGCAAGCTCGCGCCGGTGTTCGAGGCGCTCAAAATCGTGCGGGGGGCGCTCGATCCCAAGATCGCGCTGATCGGCTTCTGCGGCGCGCCGTGGACGGTGGCGACCTACATGGTCGCCGGCCAGGGCACGCCCGACCAGGCGCCGGCGCGGATGATGGCCTACCGGCATCCGGAGGCGTTCGCAGCTATCATCGACGTGCTGGTCGAGAACTCGATCGAATATCTGCTGGCGCAGCTTGCGGCCGGCGCCAACGTCTTGCAGATCTTCGACACTTGGGCCGGCGTGCTGCCACCCGCCGAGTTCGCGCGCTGGTCGGTCGGGCCGACCCGGCGCATCGTCAAAGGCGTGCGCGCCAAGGTGCCGGACGCGAAGATCATCGGCTTTCCGCGCGGCGCCGGTGCACAACTGCCCGGCTTCGTCGAGGCGACCGGTGTCAACGCCGTCAGCATCGACTGGACCGCGGAGTCGGCCTTCATCCGCGAGCGCGTGCAGAGCAAGGTTGCGGTTCAGGGCAATCTCGATCCGCTGGTGCTGATCACAGGCGGCGCCGCGCTCGACCGCGCGGTCGACAACACGCTGGCGAATTTTGCGCAAGGGCGGTTCATCTTCAATCTCGGCCACGGCATCCAGCCGGAGACGCCGATCGCCCATGTCGAGCAAATGCTGAAGCGGGTGCGGGGCTGATTTATTTTGTGCCTGGGAGAGCGGGAAAACAAAAAGCGCGAAAACAACCCATGCACAGTAGAGAGATTACGCCCGATCAATGACTTAGGGCGGACGGAAATCGGGTGCGCCGTCATTGCATCAGGTCGCGCCAACATTTGACCCGTCGGGCAAAACAGGCGCATGATGCCATCATCGCAGCGCTGTCCCTCTCGCCATCGCGAACCTGCGGGAAAGCTTAGCGCGGCCGGCTGCGCTCGATGATCTCGGCGGCGCCCTTGGCCAGCAGATCCAGTCCCACCGCACGACCGAGTTCGCGGGGACGATTGGCGGGGCCCGAACGCAAGGCTTCGATGATGGTGTTGCCGGAGAGATCGAGCACCGACGCGGTAAGCGACATCTGATCGCCCGCAATGGTCGAAAAGCCCGCCACCGGCGAATTGCAATGGCCGTTCAGCACCCACAGCACTTCGCGCTCGGCATCGGCAGAGGCATGCGCGGCGGGATCGTCGATCGATGCGAGGATGCGACGCGTCTGCCAGTCCTGTGCCGCGCATTCGACGGCGACGATGCCCTGCCCCGCTGCCGGCAGCATCTCGGCTGCGGTAAACTCGTAGGCGATGCGATGGGAAAGTCCGACGCGATCGAGGCCGGACCGCGCCATGATCAGCGCGTCCGCAGGCCCCACCGCGCCGCCATCCGGCAGGCGCTGCTTCTCGCCAATGTCGAGCTTTCGCACGCGCGTGTCGGCGGCGCCGCGGAAGTGGATGATCTCGACGTCGGGGAATAATCGCCGCGCATAGGCGGCGCGGCGGACGGCGTTGGTGCCGATCTTGAAACCCTTGCCACGCGACTGGCGCAACGCCTCCAGCGTCACGCCGTCACGCAGCACCAGCGCGTCATTGGGAGTATCGCGCGAGAGCGTGGCGCCGATCACGAGGCCGGGCGTGTCTTCGTTGCCGGGCATGTCCTTTAGCGAATGCATCGCCGCCTGGAGTTCGCCCGACAGCACGGCGGCGCGGATCTGCGCCACGAAGGCACCGCCCTTGCCGCCATGGGGCAACAGCTTGCTCGTCTGGTCGAGATCGCCCGTTGTGTCGAACTTGACGATCTCGACGTCGAGATCGGGCATGGCGGCGGTCAGGCGGCGCGCGATCTCTTCCGTCTGTGCCAGCGCCATCGCGCTCTTGCGTGTGCCGATCCGTAGTCGAAGAGCCAAGTCCTTATCCTTTCGAAGCGCGGATTACCGCGCATCCTCCAATATCATGTCGGAGGCCTTTTCGGCGATCATGATGATCGGCGCGTTGGTATTCCCCGATACGAGATCCGGCATGACCGAGCCGTCGACGATGCGGAGGCCTTCGAAGCCCCTCACCTTCAGCCGCTGATCGACCACCGCGAGCGCATCATTGCCCATACGACAGGTCGAGGTCGGATGGTAGATGGTGCTGCCGCGCTCACGGCAATAATCCAGCAGCTCGGCATCCGTGGACACCTTCGCTCCGGGATCGTATTCGTCGACCACGAACGGCTTCAGCGCCTGTGCATGCAATATCTTGCGCAGGATCTTCAGGCCTTCCACGTTGGTGGTGCGGTCGGTCTCGGTCGACATGTAGTTGATGCGGATCTCCGGCGGCACTGTCGGGTCAGCGCTCTTGATGCGCAAGGACCCGCGGCTTTCGGGACGGAGCTGGCACACCGACGCCGTGAAGCCGGAGAAACCATGAAGCTTCTCGCCCATCTTGTCGGTCGAGAACGGCAGGAAATGGACCTGGATGTCCGGCGAGGCCAGCCGCGGACTGGTCTTGAAGAACGCGCCCGCCGTGCCGGCCGCGATCGTCAGCCAGCCTTTGCGGAACAGCGCATAGCGCGCACCGGCCATGGTGCGGCGGAGCGGGTGATTGACGGTGTCGTTCAGCGTGATCTTTTGCGAGCAGCGCATCACGATACGCACCTGCATGTGGTCCTGGAGATCGTGCCCGACGCCCGGCGCGTCCAGCACGACATCGATGCCGTGCTTGCGCAGGAGGTCGCCGGGCCCGACGCCGGAGAGCTGGAGCAGCTGCGGCGAGTTGTAGGCGCCGCTCGACAGCACGACCTCCTTGCGCGCGCGGGCGCGGCGCAAATTGGGGCCCTGACGGTATTCAATGCCGACCGCGCGGCGGCCCTCGAACAGCACGCGCTGGCCGAGCGCGCCAGTTTCGATCTTGAGATTGCCGCGGCCCTTGGCGGGGCCGAGATAGGCCACCGCCGTCGAGGCGCGGCGGCCGTTGCGCGTCGTGGTCTGGAACAGGCCGACGCCTTCCTGCGTGGCGCCGTTGAAATCAGGATTGTAGGGTAGACCGGTCTCGACCGCGGCGTCCATGAACGCCTTCGACAGCGGGTCCGTCACGACCATGTTGGACACCGGCAGCGGGCCGCCGCTGCCGTGGTATTGATCGGCGCCGCGCGACTGGTTCTCGGCCTTCTTGAAATAGGGCAGCACGTCGTCATAGCCCCAGCCGGCGTTGCCGCGCTGACGCCATCTGTCGTAATCCTCGTGCTGGCCGCGGACATAGAGCAGGCCGTTGATCGAGCTCGATCCGCCCAGCGTCTTACCGCGCGGCTGGAACACCTGGCGGCCCTTCAGCTCGGGCTCCGGCTCGGTCTGGTACATCCAGTTGACGGTCTTTTCCTTGAACAGCTTGCCGTAACCGAGCGGCACGTGGATCCAGATGTTGGAATCCTTCGGGCCTGCCTCGAGCAGCAGCACGCTGTGCTTGCCGTTGGCCGACAGCCGGTTGGCGAGCACGCAGCCCGCAGAGCCAGCACCGACGATGACGTAGTCGAACTCGGGGTCGGAGGGCGTCAGAGAGGAAGTTGCGTTCATGGGCTACTGTTCTTTTTGTTGGTGGGGGCGTTTCCAATCGTCACTTAGCACGATCATGCAGCGACGCGCAGCGCCTCGACCAGCGACCTGAACGCACGGGCATATTCCGCACCCGCTCTTGCGATATCGGCGCGTCCGGCGCAGGCGACCGCAGCCTCCGTCACCGCGCCGAGCAGGAGCCGGGCCAGCGGCTCGATCGGCTGCCGGGCGATCAGACCGGCCTCCATCGCCGCCGCGATCGCACGCGGCAGCTTGCCGCCGAAATGTCTGGCGTCGATCTCGCGCCAGCGCTCCCAGCCGAGCACCGCCGGGCCGTCGCGCAGGATGATCTGGCCGGTCGGCCCCTTCGCGGTCGCGGCGAAATAATGCTGGGTGCCGGCGACCATCGCGGCGAGCACGTCCTTCTCGGCACGGGCCGTGCTGTCGATCTCGGCGACGAGATCGCGCGAGACCTCGTCGAATACCGCTTCGAACACCGCCTCCTTGGTCTTGAAGTGATGATAGACGGCGCCCTTGGCGACGTGGGCGGCTTCAGCGATCTCGTCCATCGTCGTCGCAGCAAAGCCCTGCGTCCCGAACAGGCGGCGCGCCGCCGTCAGGATCGCCTCCGATGTCGCAGCCCGCCGCTCCGCCTGTTTTGCCATGGCTCTGCTGTAGTCGAAATGGACGAGGACAGCCAGTTGACTTTTCGACCGCCGGTCGGTATTTGCCGACTATCAGTCGGTTTTACTCATGAGGTGCGCCATGCCGAGCCGTGATGTCGTCGAAGCTTTTGCCAAACGATTGGAGGACGGGGATTTCGTCGGGGCGATCCTCGACTACTACACGCCGGACAGCGCCACCTATGAAAACCAGGCCGAACCCCTGGTCGGACGCGACAAGCTCGTGGCCAAGGAGCGCGGCGTGCTGGCAGCCTTCAAGGAGGTCAAGGCGGTGCGCATCGGGCCGAGCCTGATCGAAGGCGATCATGTCGCCACGCGCTGGAAATTCAGCTTCACCAATGCGGAGGGCATCATCCGAACGTTGGATGAGATCGCGTGGCAGACCTGGCGGGGCGATCAGTTGATCGAAGAACGTTTCTATTACGATCCGAAGCAGATGGGGCGGTGATCATGGGCGCGTCGACATGCTCACAGCGGTCGAGCCTCAATCACGTTGTGCATGCCCGCCGGGAAGACCATCGTCAGCTCAAAGCCGGACATGGCGAGGAGGTTGGAGAATTCCTCGCGCGTTCTCTCTCGCCCGCCCGGCAGGAGCAGCATGTTCAAATCGCTGAACTTAGTTGCCGGCATTTCATTTGGAGCCGCGACGAGTCGCTCGATCAAAAGCAGCCTTGCAGCTGGTCCCATCGCACTCCGGCACACCTTCAGTATAGCGATGGCTTCGTCGTCCTCCCAATCATGGATGACCACCCTCATGACATAAGCGTCACCGTTGCCGGGAACGGCCTCGAAAAAACTGCCACCTACGATCTCGCATCGGTCGATGACGCCGCGTTCTGCCAATACGGCCCTTGCTCTCGGAACAACGTTCTGCTGATCGAACAAGGTGCCGCGGACGCGGGGATGCGCGTTCAGGATTGCGGACAACATCAAGCCCTGCCCGCCGCCAATATCGACGACGTGATCAAACGGCGAGAAATCATAAGCACGAATTACCGCTTCCGCGCTTCCGCGCGAATGTTCGCTCATGGCGCGATCGAACACCGCACCATGTTCCGGATGTTCGGCGCGAAACTGCCACACGTCCGTGCCATTCAGGCTGCGAAATGCGTTCTCGCCGGTCTGGACACTGTGCAGCAGATGACCCCAAGCCTGCCAGTAATACGGGCTGCCCACGACTTCCGCCCATGCCCCGATCGATGCAGGGGAATCCGCACGTAAACAATCGCCCATGGGCGTGAGTGCAAACGCTCGGCCTTCGTTCTCGCGAAAGACCCCTACCGCAGCGAGCGCGCGCAACAGCCTGTACAGAGAGTCAGCATGAGTTCTCGTCAGGGTCGCGAGCTCGCCGATCGAACGAGCGCCATCTTTGAGATGATCGGCCACTCGCAGGGCCGATGCGACACAGATCGCCTGCGTGATCTGAAACCCATTGACAAGACGCAGCAAATCCATTCGGGGATCGGGAGTCATTTGGCGGACCTCCATTGTGGAGCTTCAGCAAGCAGGGTATCGCGCTTGGTTATTGCGTCACCTTGAAATCGAGCGTTTTCGCCAGACCAACAAGGCGCCGGTGGTATTCCTCCAACAACGCCGCGAACTCGGACGTATTGCCTGGCCGAGCCGCCTGGCCGGCGGCTCCCAGTTTCTCACGAATGTCGTGTTCGCTCGCGATCGAGCTTACATCAGACGCAATCCGGTCACGCAATACATCGGGCATCCCGCTCTTTCCGAAAAACCCCACCACTCCGTCCATGCGAAGCTCCGGAAATCCGGCTTCGATAACCGTAGGCACATCGGGAGCAAGCGGCGCGCGAACGTTACTCGCGATTGCAAGAAGGCGCGCTCGGCCTGATTGCACCTGCGGCATGATCACACCGAGCGCGCCGACGTAGATGTCTATGCGGCCTTCACCCAGATCCTGCAGAACTGGAGCGATATCACGATAAGGAACGAAGGCGAGATCCAGTCTCGAGTTTTTGAAGAAGCCTCCCACGACGAAAGGAGGAAGCCCAGGAGAGCTGGCCCAGTTCAGTTTTCCAGGTTGAGCGAGCGCCGCTTGAACCAAACCTTCGAGCGAATGGATCGAGCTTCTGGCTGGGGCCGCTATGGCAAGGACGACATCCGAGGTCGAGGCGATCGGGATCAGTTCACGAACCGGATCATAGGGCAGCTTGGGGTTCGTAATTGGATGAACGGTAAATACGGCCGAGATTGCATACAGCAGGGTATGATCGTCGCTGGTTCCGAGAAAAGCCGATACGCCGATGACCCCATCTGCTCCCGGCCGATTCTCTACAATCACGGCCTGCCCCCATCGTTTTGAAAGCCGCTCCGCGAAAAGTCGCGCGCTAAAATCCGGTGCCGTCCCAGCTGGCACGGGTGCGATCAAACGGACAGTTCGATTCGGCCAGTCGTGGGCAGAGGCTGCAGAACCGCAGTACGAAGTGAGACCCAGGAGGAGACCTGCGATAGTAACCGAGCGATTCAACATGCTCATGGCGTACTCCTTCAGCAAGACTCCGTTCTAACGTGATTTTGGCTTTCGGCGACCGGCCCCGGGCCGGGCATATTTTTCATTTGCGGCAACAACGCGCGCCATCAAATCTATAAAGAGTTCGCGCTCTGCTGGTTCGAGGCACGACAGCAATCGCTCCTGCGTCGCGAGCGCCCGCGGCCGCAACCGTTTACGGACCTTTTGCCCCAGCGGGGTGCAGCGAAGCATCCAGACCCGCCGGTCCGAATCATTGGGATGCCGCTCGACGAACCCCTTCGCTTCAAGCTGATCGACCAAACGGCCCGTATTGGTCTTGTCGATACTGACGACGCTAGCTAAGCGGCTCTGATCGATCTCGGGATTGGTGTCGATGATGGTCAGCACCGCCCACTGCGACACTGGCATATCCTCGGTTTCGAATTCCTCCGCCACGATGGCTGTCGAAATCATTTGCAATCGACGGATCAGATAGGCCGGAACCCGACGATAGGGCGGATGAGCCTCATCCGCTTTGATGAAGGAAAACTGGTCTTTGGAGGCCGCCTTTGCGATCGTCATAATTGTTACTATCTCTATTGTTACTAATTGTCAAGCTCGAATACGGTGGGGACTAGTGGGCCCAGCGCTGGGGCCACCACCCCGGCGGGCGTTCTGGCGTTGTTGGATCCGAAGAAGCTACGGGCGACTTACGCGGCGTAGACCGTCTGCGGCGCATCCTTCGAGATGCCCGCCTTTGGCGGGCTCTTCAGGATGAGGTCCTTCTTCGCGGCGAAATGCAAACCGTCATGGTGAGGAGTGCCGCTAGCGGCGCGTCTCGAACCAAGCGGGCCGAGCGCGCCTTCCGTTACAGCCGTAACGCGAGGCGCCGCATTTGTATCGATTTGTTGTCGATACGACGTCACGAACACGCAGAAGTGGTCACAGCAATCGTCGCAAGCTCCGATCATTCATAGTTCGTCAAAGGTTTGCAGCGAATTCTCCCGATCGGGCCGGACAAGCGGCCCATGCTACTAGGCTCTGGAATGCGGACTCAAACGACCAGCTATTTCGCGCGGCTGTTCGCCGGCGATCTGTCGGCCTTTGGCGGTCCCGTAACCGACGAAGCCGTCGCCGGCCATATCCGCGCCGAACAGATGTCGCTGGTGCTCGGCTATTCGGTCGGCATCATGCTGGCCAATGCCTGCAACGCCGGGGTGCTGGCGATCGCGCTGTGGCAGTCGCCCGACCGGATGTTCGCGCTGATCTGGGCCTTCGCCGTGGCCGGCGGCGCCATCGCGTTCGGTCTGCAATCCCACGCCACGCGCCGCATCACCAAGCCGCAATTCGTCTCGCGCCGCGCCATGCACCGGCTCGTTCGCAATGCCTTTCTCCTCGGGGCCGCCTGGGGCATCGTCCCGGCCGCGTTCTTTGCAGGCGCCTCGACCGGCGGGCAGCTCGTCATCACCTGTCTTTGCTCGGGAATGCTGGCCGGCGGAGCGCTTGCCTTCGCCACGATCCCGATCGCGGCAATCGCCTTCACGGCGCCCATCTTCTTCGGCATCGCCATCTGCCTCGGCAGGAACGGCGATCTCGCCTTCCTGCTGATCGCCTTTCTCGTCGTGGTCTACGGAAGCGTGTTGTTGCGCGGCGTGTTCGTCAATTCATTCGCGTTCGCACGGCGCGTGATGCGGCAGATCGAGGCCGAGCGCACGGTGCGGCAGGACCCGCTGACCCATCTGCCCAATCGCGTCGCCTTCAGCGAAACGCTCGATGCGGCCTTGAAGCGGCTCGCTCTGTCCGGCGAGGAGTTCGCGGTGCTTCTGCTCGATCTCGATCGTTTCAAGGAGGTCAATGACAAGTTCGGCCATCCCGCCGGCGACGAGTTTCTGGTCCAGATCGCAAGCCGCCTGCAACGCTGCACCCGCGCGGCAGAGCATGTCGCACGCGTTGGCGGCGACGAGTTCGCGCTGGTGATGGCCAATCTGGCGCGGCCGGAGGAAGCGCTCGAAATCGCCGAGCGCTTTGTCGCGGCCTTCGACGAACCGTTCCGGATCGAGGGCCGGCAGATCGTTGGCGCGACCAGCGTCGGCATCGTGCTGGCTCCGCGTGACGGCAGCACGCAACTCGACATCATGAAGAACGCGGACGCCGCGCTCTACCGGGCCAAGAAGGCCGGACCCGGTACGGTGTGCTTTTTCGAGGAAGCCGACGACCGCTCGTCGCGCGACCGCAAGGCGCTGCAATCGGATCTGGAAGGCGCCATCGCCAGGGACGAGCTGTTCCTGGTGTTCCAGCCGTTCCTCGACCTCGGCGGCAACCGCATCACCGGCTTCGAGGCGCTGCTGCGTTGGCAGCATCCCCAGCGCGGACCGGTGCCGCCGAGCGAGTTCATTCCAATCGCCGAGGAAACCGGGTTGATCCACGAGATCGGCGAATGGGTCGTCCGCCGCGCCTGCGCGACGGTTGCCGAGTGGCCCGAAGAGATCAGGGTCGCCGTGAATTTCTCGGCCGCGCAGTTTCACAACAACGGCCTCCTCCAGATCATCGTGCAGGCGCTCGCGGACGCGAAGATCGCCCCGCACCGGCTCGAGATCGAGATCACGGAATCGATGCTGCTGTCGAAATACGCCTCCGCCGCGTCGGTCCTGAACGCGCTGCTGGAGCTCGGTGTCACCGTGGCGCTCGACGATTTCGGCACCGGCTTCTCCTCGCTGACTTACCTGCGCAAGCTGCCGTTCAGCCGCATCAAGATCGACCAATCCTTCATCCGCGACATGCTGGTGCAGCCGGACTGCGCCGCAATCGTAAAATCGGTGATTGGGCTCGCGCGCGACCTGCGCATCGGCATGGTCGCGGAAGGCGTCGAGACCGCCGACCAGCTCGAATATCTGCGCCAGATCGGTTGCGACGAGGTGCAGGGTTATCTCATCAGCCGGCCGGTGTCGGCGGATGGCGTGCTGGCCCTGCTGGATCCGAAGAAGTTGCGCGCGACTTACGCGGCGTAGGTTGAATCAGATGGGCCCGAATGCCGGCCGCAAGGGACGTTGAGCCCCCTCTCCCGCTTGCGAGAGAGGGCTGGGGAGAGGGTGTCTCCGTAGAGGGAGTCCCCAAGAGGAGAGAGCCCTCACCCGCGCCTTCGGCGCGACCTCTCCCGCAAGCGGGAGAGGTGGAGCCCGCGGCGCCTTCCATGCCGCCAGATGGATCCCTCTGCAATTCGGTCAGACGGTATCCGCACGCAGCAGCGTGTCTACGGTGATGGTGCCCCGCGCGCGCGAAACGCAGGCGCAGATCTTCTGGTTGCTTTGCTTCTGGTGGTCGCTGAAGAAGACGTCGCGATGGTCGATCTCGCCGTCGATGGCGATCACGTCGATGGCGCACAGGCCGCATTCGCCGCGCTTGCAATCGTACATCACGTCGTGGCCGCTGGCGTTGAGCACATCCAGCATCGAGCGCTCGCGCGGAATCTCCAGCTCGACATCGGAGCCCTTCAGGCGCACGCGAAATGTCTCGGTCGGCAGCGTGCCACTGGAACCGAAGGTCTCGTAGCGCAGATCGGGAAGCGGATGACCGGCGCCAATCCAGGCGTGGCGCGCGGCGTCCAGCATCCGCATCGGGCCGCAGAACAGCGCCAGCGCATCTTTGGGCACCGAGGCGAACAGGGCGTCGAGATCGAGCCGCTTGCCCTCATCGCTGGCGTGAACGACCAGGCGATCACCCAGCGTTGCGGCGAGATCGTCGAGATAGGCGGCCTCTGTGCGCGAGCGCACCGCGTAGTGCAGCGTGACATCGGCGCCGCGCTTCGCCAGCGCCTGTGCCGCGCCCAGGATTGGCGTGATGCCGATGCCACCGGCGATCAGACAGTAATTTTGGCGCGCCCAGTCGACTGCGAGCAGCGAGGCGGGCGTTGTGATGTCGAGCCGCGCGCCCGGCTGCAACGACCACATATAGCGCGAGCCGCCACGTGAATCCTCGGCGCGGCGCACGGCGATCCGCAAGCCCTGCGACGAGGCTTCCCCGACCAGCGAATAGGACCGCGTCTCGGGCTGCCCGTCGATGGTGACGCTGATATTGATGTGGCTGCCGACGGGATAGGCGGCGCCGTCGAACTGGTCCGGCCTGATCAGGAATTCGCGGATGCCCGGCGAAAGATCGCGCGTCGAGACGAGCGTTGCGGGAATCCAGGTTTCGATGAAGCGCATGGTGACTGCCCTCAATCAGTTGCGGACTTGATCAGCGCGAGCGCCGGCAGCAGGTCGAGATGGGTCCGGTTGCGCAGTGCGAGCCGCAAATTTCGCACCGCGAGCCGCGCATGCTCGCGCATGACCGCCTCGGCGCGGGCGCCTTCGCGGTTCTCGATGGCGTCGATCACGACGCGGTGGTGCTCCTGCCCGATGATCAGGATCTGCTGCGCCTCGGGCAGCGCCGATTGGGCCATCACGAAACCGCTTGGGGATGCAAACGGCAGCGACGAGGCGCGGTCGATCTGCCGGATCAGCGGCGGGCTGCGCGACAATTCGGTGAGCAGGGCGTGGAAGCGCGCGTTCAGCGTGACATAGGACGAGAACGCATCGACCGAGATCGGGACCTGGCGCAGCAGCTCGTCGATCGCGGCGAGGCACTCCTTCAGCGGCTCGAGCTCGCGCGCGGACACGCCGCGCTCGGCGGCAAAGCGCGCGGCGAGCCCTTCCAGCGTGCCGCGCAGCTCGATGGAATCGGAGATGTCGCGCTCCGAAAACGCCTTTACCATGAAGCCGCCGGACGGGATCGCCTCAAGCAGGCCCTCCTCCTCCAGCCGCACCAGCGCCATGCGCACCGGGGTGCGCGAGGCGCCGGTGGTCTCAACCGCCTGGAGCTCGGAGATGCGCTCGCCCGGACGCAACGAGCCCGAGAGGAGCTGGTCGCGCAGCGCGAGCTGCGCCTTCACGGTCTGCGAGACGGAGCGGTCGACCTCACGCTCGGCCATGTCGGCTTACTCCGCGGCCTGGAGATGCTGCGGCGGGTTTTCCTTTGCCACCATCTTGTCGATCAGCTTGCGCGTCCACATCGCGCCGGCGTCGATGTTGAGATTGTAGAAGATGCGATCGGGGTTCTCGTCCATCGCGCGCTGCTGCGCTTCGAGGATCAGCTCGTCCTCGTGGAAGATGCCGGAGACGCCCTCGCGAATCTCGGTGGTGATGCGTTGCTCGCCGAGCTGATAGTTGCGCACGAAGGCCCAGAAATAGTGGCAGGTCTTCTCGGTCTCCGGCGTGATGGTGTTGAGCACGAAGCCGTTGACGCCCTGCGAGCGATCGCCTTCGGGCGCGCCGGTGCCGGTCGGTGCCACGCCGACGTCGATGGCAATGGTGCACGGCGCTTCGAAACGGATGATCTGCCAGCGGTCGACGAGGCCCGACTTGCCGAGTTGTTTCGCCCAGAACGGCGGCGGCTCGATGCCGCGCATCCAGCGCGTCACCGTGACAGTCTTCTCGCCATGGGTGACGTCGAACGGCGCCTCTGCGACCGCCTCGTTGCCGATGGACGAGCCGTGCACGAAGGTCTCGTGGGTGAGGTCCATGAGATTGTCGAGCACGAGGCGGTAGTCGCAATTGACGTGGATGGTCTTGCCGTCGCCGGCCCAGGCCGGGTCGTGATTCCAGTGCAGGTCGGGCACCAGCGCGGGATCCGCCAGCGCGGGATCGCCCATCCAGAGCCAGATGTAGCGGTGACGCTCGACCACGGGATAGGCGCGCACGCAGGCCGACGGGTTGATGGTCTCCTGCGACGGCATGAAGGTGCAGCGCCCTTGCGCATTGTACTTCAGGCCGTGATAGCCGCAGACGACCGTGTCGCCTTCGAGCCGGCCCTTGGACAGCGGCACCAGGCGGTGCCAGCAGGCGTCCTCCAGCGCGGCGACCGAGCCATCGGCCTTGCGGTACATCACGACGTGCTTGCCGCAGATCGTCCGCGGCAGCAGCGCCGGCTTCACATCGGCGTCCCAGGCGGCGGCATACCAGGCGTTCATCGGGAAGGGTTTTGTCACCGGTCTCACTCCCAAGGCTTATGGATACGTTATGTATACAATAACGCAGGAGCGGAATCGTTCAAGGGCGAATACTGCGTATTATAATACCTTTGCCTCGCGTCGTGTATACATACTTGCTCCGTTGTCATTCCCCGCGGAAGCGGGGAATCCAGTACGCCGCGGCAGAACTTGGTTCACACAACGTTCGCCGCGGCGTACTGGATCGCCCGCCTGCGCGGGCGATGACACCGAGCATAGGCGCTCTCCCCCGGAGAAGCGCGAGAAGCGGCACCTGCCGCTGAAGTGTCCTACGCCCCGAACACCTTCGCCAACCCTGCCTGAGCCTCCTGCTGAATCGCCTTCAGGTGCTCGGGGCTGCGAAAACTCTCCGCGTAGATCTTGTAGACGTCCTCGGTGCCCGAAGGCCTCGCGGCGAACCAGCCGAAATCGGTTTCGACCTTGATGCCGCCGAACGGCTGGCCGTTGCCGGGCGCCTTGCTCAGCGTGGAGCGGACGGGATCGCCGGCGAGATCTTTCAGGCCGAGCTGCTCGGGCGTGACGGACTTCAGGATGTTTTTCTGCGGCGTGGTGGCGGCGACGTCGATGCGCGCGTAATGGGGCACGCCGAACTCGGCGGTGAGGTCGTTGAAGAGCTGGCTCGGATCGCGGCCGGTCTTGGCCATGATCTCGGCCGCGAGCAGGCCGAGGATGATGCCGTCCTTGTCGGTCGTCCACACCGTGCCGTCGCGGCGCAGGAACGAGGCGCCTGCACTCTCCTCGCCCCCGAAGCCGAAGCCGCCCGAGAGGAGGCCGTCGACGAACCATTTGAAGCCGACTGGCGTCTCGACCAGCTTGCGGCCGAGTTTTTTCGCGACGCGGTCGATGATCGAGCTCGACACCACGGTCTTGCCGATCGCGGCGTCCTTGCCCCAGTTCGGGCGGTGCGCGAACAGATAGAAGATCGCGGTCGCGAGATAATGGTTCGGATTCATCAGGCCGCCGGTGCGCGTCACGATGCCGTGGCGGTCGCCGTCGGTGTCGTTGGCGAAGGCGACGTCGAAGCGGTCGCGCATCGCGATTAGGCTCGCCATCGCATAAGGCGAGGAGCAGTCCATACGGATCTTGCCGTCCCAGTCCACCGTCATGAAGCGAAACGTCGGATCGATCGCCTCGTTCACCACGGTCGCCTTCAGGCCGTAGCGCTCGATGATCGGATGCCAGTAATGCACGGCGGCGCCGCCGAGCGGATCGATGCCGATATTGACGCCGGCGGATTTGACCAGGTCGAGATCGACCACGTTGCCGAGATCGGCAACGTAGGGTGTGACGTAGTCATAGGCGTGGACGTTAGCGCCTTTGCGTGCCCTGGCGTAGTCGATGCGGTTCACGCCCTTGAGGCCGTCGGCGAGATCGGCATTGGCGCGCTTCTCGATCACAGACGTCGCGTCGGTGTCGGCCGGTCCACCATGCGGCGGATTGTATTTGTAGCCGCCGTCCTCGGGCGGATTATGCGAGGGCGTGACGACGACGCCGTCGGCAAGGCCAGAGGTGCGGCCCTTGTTGTAGGTCAGGATCGCATGCGAGATCACCGGCGTCGGCGTGTAGCCGCCGTCCTTGTCGATCATGACGTCGACGCCGTTGGCCGCGAACACCTCGACGGCACTGACCAGCGCCGGCTCGGCCAGCGCATGGGTGTCGATGCCGATAAAGAGCGGACCGGTCAGCCCCTTTTCACGTCGGTAATCACAGATCGCCTGCGTCGTCGCCAGGATATGGCCCTCGTTGAAGCTGGTCTTGAACGAAGTGCCGCGATGGCCGGAGGTGCCGAACGCCACCCGCTGCGCGGGATCCGTGACATCGGGCTTGCCGGCGAAATAGGCCGTCACCAGCCGCGGAACGTTGGTGAGCGCGTCCGGCGAGGCCTGCTTGCCCGCCGCGGGATGAACATCAGCCACTGGATATACCTCGTCCTGTCGTAGAATTGCGCGATACCATAGCATCGGCCAAGCCCCCGCCAAGAGCACAACACCCGCGATGGGGCGGCCGTTCCTGAGATCATGCTATGGTCTTCCGATCGGGGCTTTTCGAGTCGGGGCATGACGCTGTTTCAGAGGCTTCTGGTTGTTCTGGTGGCTTGGCTTGCGACGGGCATCGCGCCCGATGCGATGGCCGCGGAGTTCTACACCGAGGATTTGCGTATCCCGATGGCCGAGGCCGGACCGCAGGGGCTGGAGGCGTTCCTGGTTCGGCCGGCCGGGACCAAGCGCTATCCGCTCGCGCTGCTCAGCCACGGCTCGCCGCGCAGCTTCGACGATCGCGCGACAATGTCCGCGCACAAATATTACGGCATCGCTCTCGAATATGCCCGGCGCGGCTTTGCCGCGCTGATCGTGATGCGGCGCGGCTACGGCACCTCGCCCGGCGGGCGCGTCGATAGCGTCGGCGGCTGCGCCAATGCCGCTTACCTGCCGGCCGCGGCGGTCGCGGTGGCGGATTTGCGCGCGGCGATCGAGGCGATGGCGCGCAGGGCCGACGTCACCACCTCGGGCATGATCGCGGCCGGCCATTCCGCCGGCGGGTTCGCCACCGTCGCCTTGACCGCGCAGGCGCCAGCGGGTCTCGTCGCCGCGATCAGCTTTGCCGGCGGGCGCGGCTCGCGCGACCATGACGACGTCTGCAATCCGAACGGGCTGGTGCAGGCCTTCGCCACGTTCGGCAAGACCTCGCGCGCGCCGATGCTGTGGGTCTATGCCGCCAACGATTCCTACTTCGGCCCCGAGCTCGCGCGCCGCCTCCATGACGGATTTCGCGCCAGCGGCGGCAACGCGAATCTCATCGCAGCGCCGGCTTACGGCGACGATGGCCACTATCTCTATTCGGTCGTGAGCCGTCCGCAATGGACGCCGTATCTCGACGCCTTCCTGCGCGAGCGAGGTCTCAGCCACGATGTCCTGAGCCCGCCTGATCCGCTGCCGCCGCCGGGCCAGCTCAGCGAGGCCGCGCGCGCCGAGTTTGCGCGCTATCTCGCCAGCACGATGCCGCACAAGGCTTTTGCGGTGTCGCCGAACGGCGGTTACGGCTGGCGTTCGGGGCGGGCAACGGCCGACGACGCCCAGCGCGATTCACTAGGCGCCTGCACAAAATGGTCGCCCACCTGCACGCTCTATGCGGTCGACGACAAATTGGCCGGGGCTTCGCAAGGCACATCCACCGACCAGAGCTCGCGGTCGCGATAGCTTCATTGGGTCGCTGGCCGCTCGCGCCGTCCGAGCCGGGCCGCGCCCCGGGGCCGCCAGAAAATCGGTTGTTAACTCGAAAGATATAATACGTGGTCCATGCTGCGGGATCGAACACACATCAATGCCCGCGCGACGTGGAGACACGTTGCGATCGCTGTGCTTTGGTTGGCATCCATCTCCGTGCACGCTCAGGACGCCGCTCTGAACGATGCGGAACCGACATTGGCGGCTGGCGGTCACAACGCAGATCTCGGCGCTGGAGAGACGCCGGCCTCGCGGGCGGCAATACGAAAAATCATCGAAAGAGAAACGGCCAAGACCGATCTGCCCGCGGACATCGCGGAGGCCGTCGTCTTCGTTGAAAGCGGATACAATCCGGCCACCATCGGCGCCGTCGGCGAGATCGGCCTCATGCAGGTTCGGCCCGAAACGGCAGCGATGCTCGGATTTCGGGGAAACAACGCAGAGCTCGCAGAGCCCGACATCAACATCCACTATGGCGTTCTCTATCTGAGCCGCGCATGGGGCCTGGCAGGCGGGGACCTTTGCCGAGCCCTGATGAAATATCAAGCCGGTCACGACGAGGAGTCCATGACTCCGCGCTCGCAGGTCTATTGTCATCGCGCCCGCAATCGTCTGGTCTCGATGAACTCGACGAGCGTGGGAAACCAGGCTGCCGCCGTCCAGGACGTGGCACCGGCGCCGACTCCGGCGCCCACCATCTCGAAGTCAGCGCATAATCAGAAGTCAGCGCACAATCAAAAGAGACCGGCACAGCCGAAGGACGTTTACGCGCGGTACCGTCAAGGCACGGCGGTCGCGAGCAGGGCATATTGGGCAGCACAGGAAGCCCGGGTCCGCCTCATCAAGGCTCGCGTCGAAGCCAAGTGGAAACGGGTGGCATCACGCCAATAGAATTAGAGTTGCTTGCCTTGAGACGAGCAGCGGTTGGACGAACGGCATTTTTGAAACCGAACTTTGAAACCGAACCTGAATAGAGATCATGCACAATAGTTTGAGAGTTTTGTTTGCAATCGTCGCGACCGGCGCCGTGGCCTTGTCGGCCTTTCTCGCGATTCGGTTCCTCGTCGGTTTCAGTGGCTGAACCCGATGGCGTCGCCGGCACCATGCCGTGCTGCGCCTCCGTCTAGAGCCGCTCGCTCAGCGCGAGTTTGTAGCCGACGCCGGTGACCGTCGTGATGACGGGCGTACCGCTGCCGACGAGCTTGCGGCGCAGTCTCGCCACCAGGGCATCGACAGTGCGGATATCGACCTCGGCCTGGCGGTTGCTGACGACCTCGATCAGATAGTCGCGGCTGAGCGGCCTGCCGTCGGCTCCGACGAGCGCCGCGAGCAGGTCGAACTCGGCGCGCGTCAGCGCCACCGGCTTGCCGTCGCTGCCGAGCAACTCGCGCCGCGTCAGGTCGATGATCCAGTCGCCGAACGCGATCGAATTGTGGGTGCGCGCCGCCTTGCGGTCGATCGAGCGCCGTCGCAGCACGCTTCGCGCGCGCGCGAGCAGGTCGCGCAAATTGATCGGCTTGGTAACGTAGTGGTCGCCCGCGATCTCGAGGCCGAGGATGCGATCGACGTCGGTGTCGCGGCGGGTCACGAAGATGATGCCCGCATTGCTGGTCGCCTGGATCTCCTTGGCGAGATCGAAGCCATCGCCGTCGGGCAGCTGCAGGTCGAGGAAAACGAGATCGGTCCGCGTCCGCAGCGCCTGGCGGCATTCGGCGCAGGAGCCGGCGCCGACCACGTCGAAATTGTTCTCGCTGAAATAACCGACCAGCATCGTCCGCGTCACCGGATCGTCCTCGACGACGATCAGTCGCTCGCGGCCGGCGACACGCAATTCCTGACCTGAGGAATCAGCCACGATGTTGGATGTCCTGTGTGCTTGCGGGCCGACCTGGAAGCTCAGGTCGCCGAGCGCGCCGTCCTGTGAACGTACATTCACGACTGTTCGAGCCCCCTCGAATTGCCTGCTGCAATACTAGGCGCGTTAGCGCGCCCAAACAACATTGGTCACGATCTAGCTGGATTAAGTATGAATTGGCCCACACTTCTCATCTCGCGCATGTTCAGGGCCCCCGTACGAGCGGCTGTTGTGCGGGCTGAAGCCCATCCCGCGGCCGCTTGCCACGCCAAGAGCTTCAAATCTACTGTGGCGCCCCGAAAAGTCTGCCCCAGGAGGTGGCGCCATGGAAGTCATCCTGCTCGGCACCGGCGGCCCGCGCCCGGACCCGCGCCGCATGGCGACGACCACGCTGATCAGGCTCGGCGAGGAAAACATCCTGATCGACGCAGGCCGCGGCGTCATGGTGCAGCTCAGCAAGGCCGGCATGCCGCTCGGCTCCATCAACACCGTCTTTCTCACCCATCACCATTTCGACCACATCGGCGACCTCTACGATGTGATGCTCAATTCATGGTTGCACGGGCGCAAGGACGATCTGCGCATCTATGGACCGCCGGATACCGAACGGCTCGTCAATACGCTGGTCACGCAGGTCTACGACAAGGACATCGCCTGGCGCGATCAGGGCGAGCCGAGCTTCGGCGGCTGGAAGCCTGTCATCGCGACCGACATTATACCCGGCCCCGTTCTCGAAACCGGGCGCTGGAAGATCAGCGCCGAACTCGCCTCGCATGGCGACGGCCTCGACATGTCGCCGGCCTTCCTCGCACGCTGGATGTGTCTCGGCTATCGCTTCGAGGCCGACGGCAAGGTCATCGCAATTTCCGGCGACACGGTGCCCTGCCCCGGTCTCGAACGACTGGCTGAGGGGGCTGACCTGCTGGTCCAGTGCTGCTTCCTCGCCACGCCGGAGATCGACAACGAGCACCTGCGCCGGCTTGCGAAATTCACGATGGCCTGCGGCGACACAGTCGGCAAGGTCGCGGCCAAGGCCGGCGTCAAGAAGCTCGCGCTGACCCATCACCGGCCTCGCACGGACGATTCCATGCTGAACGCGCTGCTTGCGGACGTCAGGCGGGACTATTCGGGGCCTGTCGTGCTCGGCGAGGACCTCACGCGGATCGAGGTCTGAGAACTCGATATGCGCGAAGCCTGTCGTGCCTCAGGACGAGCCAACCTCAACCCGAAACGACAACTGCTCTTCGGTTCCGGGCGCGATGTGCATCAGGCCCGGCTTGTCAGTGAATTCGCCGTCGAAGCCGGCGGGACTGGCATAGCCGCGCCAGGGCTCGATGCAGAGGAACGGCGCGCCTGATGGTTTTGACCAGACGCCAAGCTCGCGAAAGCCGCGCCATGACATTTCCAACCACGGCCCGGTGGACGCGCCCTGCTCCGCGGCATAGCGGACCGAATTGCTCGCGATCCGATCGAAGATGATTGCGTCGTCGACGAACAGGGATTCGGACAAGGGCAACACGGAGCCTTCGACCGGGCTTGGCTCCGCTGCCGGGCGCAGCAAACCGCCGTCGAGACGGCGGACGGGCGATGGCTCTGCGTTCGCGAAGCTCAGCGCGTAGCTCTCCTTCGCCAGCCCCGGTTGGAGCGGCCAGTTGAAAGCCGGATGGCCGCCGAGAGAGGCCGGCAATATCTCCGTGCCGGTGTTCGCGACCACGAGTGAAAGATCGAGACCGGAGTTGTCGAGCGCATAGGTTGCCGTCAGGCGGAACGCGAAGGGGTAGAGCGCGCGAGTCGTCTCGCTGTCTTCGAGCACCAGGACACAGCGACTTTCGCCACGTTCCGCCCACGCAAAGCGGCTGTCACGCGCGAAGCCGTGCTGGGTCATCCGGTAGGTCCTGCCCCGGTGCCGCAATTCGTCATTGGCGAGACGCCCGACGATGGGAAACAGCAACGGCGCATGTCGCGGCCAGGCCGGCTCCGCCTGCCAGACGAACTCGATGCCGGCATCGCTCGCCAGCGAACACATCTCCGCGCCTTGCGCCTTGATGGTCGCGGTGAGGCGGCCGCTGCGGATCGTGTGCGTGTCATCGGTCATAACAGCCTGTTCCGATCATCGCAGTTCACAGGACAGTTTCCAGATGTCCGCGGAATGCTGGAGCGACATTCTGCTCAAGAGCGCTGATAGTCGTCTTCAATCCGGATGATGTCGTCTTCCCCGAGATAGCTTCCGGTCTGGACCTCGATCAGCTCCAGCATGATTTTACCGGGGTTCTCCATCCGGTGCACCGCCCCCATCGGGATGTAGATCGACTCGTTCTCGTGCACGCTTTTGACGGTCTCGTTGACGGTGACGCGGGCGGTGCCGCGGACCACGATCCAGTGCTCGGCGCGATGATGGTGCTTCTGCAGCGACAGACGCCCGCCCGGCTTGACCACGATGCGCTTGACTTGGTGGCGCTCGCCATTGTCGACCGACTGGTAGCTGCCCCAGGGCCGATGCACCTTGAGATGTTCCTCGGTGACCTTCGGTGCGACCGTCTTGAGTTTTGTGACCAGCCGCTTGAGCCCGTTGGCATCCTTCTGGCGCGAGACCAGAACCGCGTCGGCAGTCGCAACCACGATAAGATCGTCGACGCCTTCGAGTGCGACCAGCGCAGCGTCGGTGGTGACGTTGCAGTTGCGGCTATCCTCGAACACCGCGGCGCCATGCGAAGCATTGCCTTGCGCGTCCTTGTCCGACAATTCCCACACCGCGTGCCAGGAGCCGACGTCGGACCAGCCGCACGACACCGGCACGACCGCGGCGCGCGCGGTCTTCTCCATCACCGCATAGTCGATCGAGATCGCCTTGGCCGAGCCGAACGCCTCGGGCTCCAGCGTCACGAAGCCGAGATCGCGGCCGCCATTGGTCACGGCATTGGAAATCGCCTCCACGCTCGCCGCATCGACCTTGCGGTATTCGTCGAGCAGGACGTTGGCCGGAAACATGAAATTGCCGCTGTTCCAGAGATAGCCGGAATTGACATAATCGGCCGCCTTCACCGCGTCCGGCTTCTCGACGAAGCGCGCGACCGCATGCACCTCGCCGGAGATGACCTCGCCCGGGCTGATATAGCCGTATTCGGTCGCCGGCCGCTCCGGCTTGACGCCGAAGGTGACGATGCGCCCGGCGCTCGCGGCGGTGAGGCCCTGGCGGCACGCCGCGACGAACGCGGCATTGTCCTGCACCACGTGGTCGGCGGCGAGCGCGAGCACGATCGCTTCGCTCGAGCGATTCTGCGCGAACACCGCGCCGGCGGCGATCGCCGGGCCGGAATCGCGCCGCATCGGCTCTAGGATCACGTCGGCCTCGATGCCGATCTCGGCGAGCTGCTCCAGCACCATGAAGCGGTAGGACGCATTGGTGATGACGATCGGCCGATCGAACAGCGAGGCCTCCGAGACGCGCAACAGCGTGTCCTGGAAGGTCGAGCGCGTGCCGAACAACGGCAGGAACTGCTTGGGGCGCACCTCGCGCGAAGCCGGCCACAGCCGCGTTCCGGCACCGCCGCACATGATCAGGGGGATAATTTTTTGGGACACGTGTGAGCTACTCAAGAGAGGGGTCTATACGCGGTGATAATTTCGATACCATTCGACAAAGCGGCCCAAGCCATCCGCCAGCGGAGTCGAGGGCGTGAAGCCGACGTCCCGTTGCAGCGGCGAAATGTCGGCGCGCGTCTCGAGGACGTCGCCAGCTTGCATCGGCAAAAGCGTGCGGATCGCGGGCTTGCCGATGATCTTCTCCAGTGTCTCGACGAACTCGATCAAATTGACCGAGCGGTTGTTGCCGATGTTGTAGACGCGATACGGCGCATAGCTCGACGAGTTCTCCGGCTGCTCGGCGTTCCACGCGGGATTCGGCGTCGCTGGCCGATCGAGGGTGCGGATCACGCCCTCGACGATGTCGTCGACATAGGTGAAATCGCGCCACATATTCCCATTGTTGAAAAGCTTGATCGGCTCACCCGCAAAGATCGCGCGCGTGAAGAGCCAGGCGGCCATGTCGGGCCGGCCCCATGGACCATAGACAGTGAAGAAGCGAAGACCGGTCACCGGCAGCTTGTGAACATGTGCGAACGTGTGTGCCATCAGCTCGTTGGCCTTCTTGCTCGCGGCATAGAGGCTGACCGGATGATTGACCGAATGCTCGGTCGAATACGGCAAGGTGCGATTGGCGCCATACACGGAGCTCGACGAGGCGTAGACGAGATGGGCCAGACCGCGGCGCCGGCCGGCCTCGAGCACGGTGACGAAGCCATCACAATTGGCGCGGATGCTGGTGATGGGATCGTCGATCGAGGCGCGCACGCCGGGCTGCGCCGCAAGGTGCACCACGCGGTCGGGCGAGACCTCGTCGAATACACGCGTCACCGCAGCGAAGTCTGCAAGATCGATCTCGTGGAATGAGAAGGCATCATGCTTGAGCGTCTCGAGGCGAGCGCGCTTGAGCGCGGGATCATAGTAAGGGGTCATCGCGTCGATGCCGACAACTCGTTCCCCGCGCGCAAGCAGGCGCTCACAGACATGCATGCCGATGAAGCCGGCAGCGCCGGTAACCACCACGGGGGCCACAATAAACTCCGTTGTCCGTCCTCATACACCGCATTGCCAGACTGAACCGTTAGAGGCAAGGGTTCAACATTGGACAACAGCCCCCATGCATCGGCAAGCTTAATGCCGGGCGCTTCGGATGTCAGCCTTCCCGAGTTAACCAGAAGGGGCGTCCTCTGCCTGCGGACGAAACATCAGACGCGCGTCCATAAGAGGCTCCGGGCCGCCCGGCAAGACTTTCAACAAGTGTTCCCGGGGAGCACCGAACGAACAGCGCGATCACGCGACCGATGTCGTCATAATTCCGTGCCTTCGGGCTGCTTCTTTCCGCGCTCACTTTTGGTTCGAAAGCACAAATCGCGATCACCCCTTTTGGCATCGACAACCCGAACGGCACAAAATTGAAGCTTTTTATCAACGGCCGCTTTCTCTCGCAAAAGCTGACCGGCGTTCAGCGTTATGCCGCCGAACTGGTCAAAGCGATCGATGCCCTGCTTGCGTCCGGCCAATCGCCCGCTTCCCTCAGAGGAGCCGAGTGGCAATTGCTCGTGCCGAGCGAGACGAGCGAAACGATCCATCTCACCCGCATCAAGGTGCGCAAGATAGGACGGTCGAGCGGACATGCATGGGATCAGATTGAACTTGCGCGCGCTGCCGCTGAAGGTCGCCTGATCAGCCTAGCGAATGCCGGACCTGTCTTTCATCGCGATCATATCGTCGTCATCCACGACGCACAGGTCTTCCGCCGGCCCGATTTCTTCAATTGGCGCTATTTGGCCGTCCACCGCACGATGGGGCGCCTGCTTGCACGCCGGGCCACGATCGCGACCGTATCGGCCTTTTCTCGCAATGAACTGGCTGCAATGCTTGGCCTGTCGAAAACGGACATTCCGATATTTCCCAACAGCGCAGAGCATTTCGCATCCACCACGCCTGATCCCGGTATTCTCGATCGACTAGGGCTTCAGTCGGGAAAATATTTTCTCTTTGTCGGCTCCAGAACCAAGAACAAGAATCTTGCCGTTGCAATCGAGGCCGCGCGGCTGCTCGAACGAAAGGACGTTCCGCTCGTCATTGTTGGCGGAGACAACAGCAAGGTATTTCAAGACAATCTGGGCGAGAGCGAATCGGGCCTGCTTCTGGCGGGACGCCTGTCCGACGGGGAGATTGCAGCTCTGTATGCACACGCTCTGGCGTTTGTCTTTCCCTCTCTTTACGAGGGCTTTGGTGTACCGCCACTTGAAGCCATGATCTTCGGCTGTCCGGTCATAGCCTCGACGGCTGACGCGGTGATGGAAACGTGCGGCGAAGCAGCTGCTTATTTTTGCGCCAACGACGCTCAAGCGCTGAAACAGCTTATGCTCGAAAGGTTGGCAGTTGGCGCAATCTCTGATCAGGAGCGCAGAAAGCAACAGGATCGTCTTGCATTGTACTCCTGGCAAGACTCGGCGCGAGCACTGTTGGATTTTCTCGCGTCGCGCGCATAGCGACTGACAGCGGCTCGGCATCCAACGAGTTCCATGCGCACGCTCGAATCCGACGGAGGCGAGCTTCAGCATCGCGGCGCAACAACACCACACCGCTGCCCAATTCTCGCTATGGATTGGATGGATTGTGATCGCATCCATTGGATGCTCAATTAAGGATGCGCCATGTCGATCGTCCCAACTCAATCCTCCGCAAGGCAGGCGGTGAAGGTGCTGCATGTCGCGGAAACCATCCGGGGTGGGATAGCGAGCTACCTGAACGAATTGCATCCGCAGCAGCAAGCGAGCTTCGGCGCGGAGAACGTGCACTATGTTGTGCCATCGGATCATCGCCACGACCTCGTTGGAATCGATGACAGCCAGATCACGACCTTCGACAGATCGGGCCGCAGCATCGCCGGACTGTTTCAGATGCTGCGGGCGAGCATGCAGGCGCTCGACGCCTTCAAGCCTGACGTCATGCATCTCCATTCGTCGTTTGCCGGACTCGTTCTACGGCCCGCGTTGGCCGCTCGTTCTGAAGGTCCTCGCGTCGTCTATTGCCCGCATGGCTGGGCATTCTCGCGAGAGACCGGCCGCCTGAGCCATCTGGCGGCAAAAGCTGCAGAGACTCTTCTGGCCCGCACGTCGGATCGTATCATCTGCATTTCCGGCGATGAATTCAATGAAGCGGTCCGGGCGGGAATTCCGACTGACCGACTTACCCTGGTGCACAATGGCATCTCCAAGAGCCGCCCACTGCCGCACGGCGTTGCGACGAATTGGACTTCAAAGAAGGCCAAGGTCCTTTTCATCGGTCGCCTTGATCGACAGAAGGGGTTCGATCTCCTGATCGAGGCCGCACGATCCCTCGAAGATGTCCTGGATGTTCGCATTGTCGGCGCCTCCGTGGTCAACAAGTTCGACGGAGCTGCGGTTCCCGCCAACGTCTCGCTGCTGGGCTGGCTGGATCGTCAGCACATCGAGACTCACCTGGAGGCGGCCGACCTCGTCGTCATCCCGTCACGATGGGAGGCCTTTGGCCTCGTCGCTCTGGAAGCGATGCGTGCGGCCAAGCCCATCCTGGCCTTCCACAGCGGAGCGCTCCCCGAAATCGTCGTTGACGGCGTCACCGGCGTGCTTTGCGAACCTGTCGCGGTTCAACCTCTCATCGACGGCTTCCGACGGATGCTCGATCTGGATCTCAAGGTCCTGGGGCAACGCGGCTATGATCGCTTCAAGCAGTTTTATGACGTCCAGAAGACACACCGCCAGCTGCATCAGGTCTATGTCGAACTCCTCGACGACAACAAAAGCGAGGTCGAGCAGAACGTGGCGCTGCAATCGGACCTCTCGAAGCCTTTTTGAGGTGAGTTGCGGCAGGCGAGTAATGATGACGGGTATGATCCAGGCGATGGCAGGCCACCGCACCTTGGGTCGCAACGGGCTTCTCTGGATCGCGAGCCTCATCGCGTCTGTTTCTCTGTCGGTTCCGGCATGCGCTCAACAGGCTCAGACGCTTGAAAGCAGATTCCTGTTGGGTATCGGCACCCATCAGGGACTGGGAGGGCCGGTCAGTTCGCGAGGTTACGTGCCCTCCGTGAACGTCGGTCAGATCAAGCAATTGGGCTTCAACGCGTTCCGCGACGATTTTCCCTGGTCTGATTTCGAATTGCCGGGACGTCGGATGGGCTTCACGCCGCGATTGGGCAGGCTCGACGCGCAGGTTCAGTCCGGCATCGCCCGGCCGCTCCTCATCCTTGCATTCGGCCATCACCTCGTGCCGAACTCGTCGCCCCCGACGACGGATGAAGCCCGGCAGCGGTTCGCGGACTATGCGGCAGCGGCAGCGCGATCGGTAGCGCCGCAGCGCCCGATCTTCGAACTCTGGAACGAGTGGAATCTCGCAGCCAAGAAGGACCCTTCATTCTCGGCGGAGAATTACCTGGCCCTCGCCAAGGCAGCACGCCCCGCGGTCAAGCAGGCGGTGCCGAATGCGCCTTTCGTCGTCGGCGCGATCGGCGACGATCCCGGCTGGACATGGACGGAGAAGATGCTGCAAACTGGCATCCTTCAATACGCCGATGGCGCCTCGATTCATCTTTACAATTTCTGCATGGCGCCGGCGAAGCGCACTTCGACCGAGATTATCGACCGGCTCACCGCGTTCCATCGGCTGGTCGGCCAAGCGAGCGGCAATCCCGACTTCCCCATTTACGTGACCGAAACTGGCTGGACCACGGCTGCGAACAAATGCGGTGTCAGCGAGCAGGCCCAGGCCGACAACACGGCACAGCTCATCCTGTGGGCCTCGACAGCGGCGCGCTGGCTCAAGGGGATGTGGATCTATGAGCTCAAAAACAGCGGCCAGAATCCAGCCGAGCTGGAGGACAATTTTGGCGTCTACGGTTTCGACAATTCGCCCAAGCCCGTAGCTTGCGCGGCGCGTGGCGCCTGGGCATTCATCCGCTCAACCTTAACCGCGGAACGTAGGAGCCTTGCCACCGGGGTGATATCGATCGGAGCATCCTCGACCACCGGCGGCAAAGTCGCGGTCTGGTCCGAAGATCCGGATCGACGCTACGAGGTCCGGATCAGAGGCGATCTGCCCGGTGCGACTTTCGCGGCCCCCTGCGATGCAACCGCAAGGCCCGCCTCCGGGATCTGGCTGCCGGTTTCGAGCACGCCGGTCCTGATCGCCGCCAATAATGACGCCATTCCCGCACTGGATATACGGCCGGCACGGTAATCGGATCGGCACAAAGAGGTTGACGCGATGAAGATCCTTTTGACATCCACACTTTATCCGACCCCGCAGGCACCAAAGATCGTCGGCGGAGCAGAGATCTTCGCGCGGAGATTTGCCGAGGGCCTGGCTCAGCGCGGCGACGAGGTCGAGGTGGTGCGCGCCGCATCCGCACCCGAGCAGGGGCGTGAACTGTGCAATGGTATCAACGTCTATTCCGCACCGGTGCAAAACGTCTATGCGCCGTTCACGGAGCAAAAGAACGTCGTGAAACGAAGCATCTGGCATGCGATCGACGATTGGCAGATCTACGCCCCGATGATCGCGGAGCGCATTCGCGCCTTCAAGCCGGACGTTCTGCATTCCAATAATTTATCGGGCCTGACCACGGCGATCTGGCGGGTCGCCGCCAAGCTCGGAGTTCCGGTCCTGCACACGCTTCATGACTACTATCTGACGTGTCCACGCTGCTCTCGCTTCGACAAGGGCCACTCCTGCGAACGCACCTGTACGAGCTGCGGGATCCTGACGTACCACCGCAAGCGGGCGACGCATTGGCTCGATGCCGTGGTCGGCGTCAGCGAGCGCGTCCTTTCCATTCACACCGATATGGGCATGTTTGCCGAGACGCCGATCCGCACCGTCATCCGCAATGCCTCGACCGAGCCCCCGCGCTCACCCTACCCGCGGCCTGTCTGCACGACGGAAGTGACGTTCGGCTTCATCGGACGGATCACCGAGGAGAAGGGCATCGACAATCTCATGCGAGCGCTTGCCATGCTGCCGCCTGATCGGATCCGGATGATGATTGCCGGCCGCTTGAGCGATCAGGAGCAACAGCGCCTGAGGGCACTGGCGCCGCAGGCACGGGTCGAGTTCATGGGATTCGTATCTCCCGACGAGTTCTACAGGCAAGTCGACGTCGTGGTCGCGCCGTCCATCTGGCACGATCCCGGCCCGCTCGTCGTCGCGGACGCCAAGGCGGCGGGCAGGCCGCTGCTCGGTACGCACTTTGGCGGCATGCCGGAGGCGATCGAACATGGCGTCACCGGGTGGTTGACCGAAGCGGATCCACAATCCCTGGCCAGAAGCATGCGCGAAATCGCCGCGGATCCGCACAAGATCGACGAGATCAGCCGGCGGCTTATCGCGGACACGAACAAGTGGATCTTTTCCGACGTATTGTCGTCGTACAAGAACCTGTATGAACAACTGCGTGAGCGACGGATGTCGTCCGTGCGCCCGGCAATAGCCGGGGTGCCACAAGCACACGCGGTGGCAAAGAGTAGCTTCATTCCGAGATGACACGTCTCTTCGCGATCGCCGGCTACGTTTACCAAAGCGCAGCAGCGATCATCCTGATCTTTGTGATCAGTCACCTGTTGCCTGCCGCCGACTACACCAATTATTCTCTTGCAATGGCCTCGAGCCAGTTGCTCTGCGTCCTCATGTTCGAGTGGCTGCAGCTCGCGGGGCTGCGCTTTCTCGCGGCCGCCAAGGAGAGTGAGGCTGCTCGACTGAGATCGTCGCTCTTTGCAGCGGCGCTCATGAGCGCCGGCGCGCTCGTCGCGGTCGGGAGCTGCGCCTCCTTGATCAGCGGCCTCACGCCACGATTGGTCGTCCTCGGCCTGAGCGTGGCCGTTCTTCAGGGCTCGACCGATTTGTATTTCTTGTCGGTACGACTGTCGAACCGGCTGGGAACCGCCTCCTGCCTCCTTGCCTTGCGTGCGACGGCTCTTTTGGGCGGGGCCGTCTCGGGCGGAATGATTTCAGGCACAGCCGAAGCGACGCTGCTCGGCATCGCATCGGGTCACGTGCTTGGGCTCTTTGCCGGTGTCATCGCATATCGCACGCCGCTGGATCGCGTGTCGCTGCGAACAATGCTGGCTGACTGGAAAGACTTTTCGCGTTACGGCATGCTTGCGGCCGGCGCGTCGGTGATCCATTTGTCCGTGCCGGTTCTGCTCCGTATTATCGTCGTCGGGCGACTGGGCGCCACAGGAGCCGGTGCAGGATTTTCCATTGCGCTCGACCTGCTGCAACGTCCCTTCTGGGTCCTCAACGCGGCGATCCACACCGTGAGTTATCCTGACGTGGTCAATGATTTCGAGCACGGGAGCGCCACGACGTCGAGACAATCGACGCGGCACATGTTCGAATTCATGATCTGCACCACCCTCGTCCTGCTGGGCGGGCTTGTCGCCTTCATTCCGGACGCGGCCCGCATCCTGGTCCCGCGGGAGAGCGTCGAGAGCTTCCTGGCGACAGGGCCCGCGGTCGCTGCTTTCTACTTCCTCCATACCCATTTGCAGGCGACGATCGCAGTCGTTCCCCATTTGGAAAAGCTCGCGACCAGGCTCGTCCTCGTCGCTGCCGGGCAGCTTGCAATGGTTGCGGCGTTCTCAATGGTTGCCGTCTGGGCCGGCCTGTCGCCGCAAGCAGCCGTCACATGCGCCTCGATTGCCACGCTCGCAGCGATCGTGGCCGGGCTTGGCCCTACCCTCAGATTCGAGGCGGTCCCGCGCTGGCCCCTGGTGCTTCAGGCCCTCGCGGCCGCCATCCTGATCGGATCCCTCAGTCATGCGCCGAGCGAACCGATAGCGTGGCTTGCTGGAAAAATCGTCATCGCCGCAATCGCCACGGCTGCGGTCGGCTGGCGCGGAAACTTTCTCCTCCTGGCCCGCCCGAGCTGATCTGTTGAAATGGTCTCCCTCGCAATCCTCTTTGCTGGGTCGGCGAAGTTCCTCTTACGGAACTCATCATTGTTTCGCTCCAGGAGGCTGCAAAAGCGACTGACAACCAATGCGAGAATAGTGAATGATACACTCGCACAGAAATATTGCATCGGCCGAAGCTCTCGGTGATCGGCTGATCTTTTTCTGAGCGGGACCGAAAAGATTTGGGCTGATCGTCAAATTTACCAGCGCATCTGGTCGGCCGACAATTTCCACATTGAGCCCGACTCACATGCATCATTGAAGCGCGACATGCGCATATATTCAGCAGTGAAATCTTGCGAATTCTTGGAAGCGCCATGTTCAGGTCATGCTGCGTTGGCACGACATCGTTATTCTCTTGAATCAGAGTCGACCTGTTCCCGCGAGGAACTGCTGATCGCTCTCGATTTGTAGCTCCGATTTTTATCTGAAATTCACACTCGATCGAGAAGGTTGAACGCAAATCCCTGCGAGCAATTTCGTTCGCGTAGAAATTCGAGTGTGAAATGTCGTCAGATCAAACCGTCCTCTCCGCAAGCGGATTCATCAACTCCATCGGCGTCAACACGCATGCCGGCTTCGGGTGGACCGACTACAATAACCTCGCATTGATGGTCGATGACCTGAAGTATCTCGGCGTCACCCATCTCCGCGACGCGATGGGAACCAGCCCCGCCGCACAACCGGTCGTTGAAGGGCTGGCGGCCGCCGGCTACAAGTTCGACTTCCTGGTGTCATCCGCGCTGCCGCAGCTGGGTACGGCCGGCCTTCAGAAGTATATCGTGTCGCTCGAGAAGTTTGTGGCGAGCCATCCGGGCAGCATCAGCGCCATCGAGGGCCTCAACGAGGCCAATCACCAGCCCTTCAGCTACAATGGCAACTCGAGCCTTGGCGCCGCAGCCCAGTTCCAAAGCGCGCTCTATCAGGCGGTCAAGGCAGACGGCACGCTCTCCAGCATTCCCGTCGTCAATCTGTCGCTCGCCTACAACGATCCCCAGGGCTACAGCCAGCTCGGCAACATGTCGGGCTCGGTCGATTTCGCCAATGCGCATGCCTATGTCAGCACCAGCTTGACGACGAGCAGCTCACTTGCTGCCACCTTGAGCGCGGTCTCGACCGCCGCGCCGGGAAAACCCGTCATGATTACGGAGACCGGCTACACCACCCAAGCCAATACCCAATATCTCGGCGTCGACGAGACGGTCCAGGCCAAGTCGATCTTGAACACCCTGGTCGATGCCTACAAGGCTGGCGTGAGTGCGACCTATCTCTACGAGATGTTCGACCGCGACTCCTCCGCCAGCAATACCAATCCCGAAGCCAACTTCGGTCTATTCAACTCCGACGGAACGCCGAAGCTCGCCGCGACGGCGATTCATAACCTGACGAGCATTCTGGCCGATGACGGCAAGGGCGACCTGCAGCCGACTCATCCACTAAACTACACCCTGAGCAACATGCCAGCCTCGGGCAACAGCATGGTGCTCGGCAAGAGCAATGGCGCCTACGAGCTTGTCGTTTGGGCGGAGCCGAAGCTCTGGAATGATGCGGCCGATGCCGAGATCTCCAATCCGACCCAGACCGTCACCGTGAATCTTGGCGGCGTGCATCATTCGGTCAAGGTGTACGACACGCTGACCGGAACCACCGCGATCGCGAGCTACACCGACGTCAGCACGATTACGATTCCGGTCAGCGATCACCCGCTGATCATCGAGATCGACGCGCCTGCGACCACCCCCACTCCGCCTGATACCCGAACCAATGTCAGCGGTACGGCTGCCGAGATCGTGCCGCAACTGTCCGACTTGAGCACGTCGACGGCGCTTCAAACCATCACGCTAACCGACTCGCATGTCCTGCCCGTCGCTTCGAAAGCGACGATGGACTACATGATCGCGCATTACGGCAGTGCACTGTCCAAGATCCAGGGCGGCCATTCCTTCTCGGTCACGAACTCGGCCGCGACCTGGAGCAGCACGAAAACCTATGACGCCAGTGGCAACCTCCTGTCGGAAGCGGATACCGGCCTGAACGCAAGCGGACTGCCCATTTCGACCACGATCGTCTACACCGACGGGTCCAAAGACGCGATCGGCTACACCGGCGGCGTAAAGACCACCTCCGTCCATTCCGCGACCGACGGAACCAAGACCACCGACACCTACAACACCACCGGCACGCTTCTCAGCGAAGTCGTGCAAAAGTCGGACGGCTATTATTCGACGACCATCTACATCAACGGCGTGAAGACCACCGTCTATGTCAAGAACGCCGACCACACCCAAGACAACTATACCTACAACATCAAGGGCCAGAGCTACACGAGCCAGGTCCAGCACCTCGATTCAACCGGCAAGGTTACGTCCGTGGTCCGCAGCCATGCGGACGGCTCGCTCGATTCGACACAAGTCTATAACGGCGACGGCAGCAGCGTGATCACCACCTATAGCGCCACGGGGGTCAAGCTGGTCGAGACCGACTACCATGCCGATCGCAGCAAGGACGTCTGGACCTACAACATCAAGGGCCAGAACTATGCGACCGAGCACGACGTTTACGATACGACCGGCTTTCTCACGACCCTGACGCGCCTCCACACCGATGGCAGCCTGGCCTTCAAGCTGGCGCAAACGACCGACGGCACCAAGACGACCGATTGGTACAATGCCGCCGGCGGCCTCACCAGCGAAGTCGTACAAAAGGCCAACGGTTTCAGCTCGACGACGCTCTACAGCAACGGCGTCAAGACCAACGCCTATGTCAAGAATGCCGACGGCAGCCAGGACAATTACGCCTATGGCATCACCGGCCAGAGCTACAGCACACTGATCCAGCACGTCGATCCCTCCGGCAAGGTCACGGCCGTGACCCGCAAGCATGCAGATGGCACGCTCGACTATACGCAGGTCATCAGCAACGACGGCAGCAGCGTCGTCACCAACTACGACGCAGCGGGAAAGCGGACGAAGGAAACCGACTACAACGCCGATGGCAGCAAGGATATCTGGCTTCTCAACATAACCGGCCAGACCTACACGACCGAGCACGACATCTACGATGCGGCTGGCTTCCTCACCTCGCTGGTTCGCACGCACGCCGATGGCAGCCTGGCCTTCAAGCTGCAGCAGAGCAGCGACGGCACCAAGGTCTCGGACTGGTACGACGGCAGCGGCATTCTCACCAGTGAGGTCCTGGAGAAGGCGAGCGGCTACAGCGCAACGACGATCTACACCAACGGCGTGAAGACCGCGGCCTACATCACCAATGCGGACCAGAGCCACGACAATTACAGCTACAATATAACAGGTCAGAGCTATACCACGCAGTACCAGCACCTCGACCCCTCCGGAGTCACGACCGAGGTGGTCCGCACGCATGCCGACGGGTCGCTCGACTATAGCCAGGTCGTCAACAGCGACGGCAGCAGCGTGGTGAGCAACTACAACGCTTCCGGCGTCAAGATGACGGAGACCGACTACCACGCCAACGGCTCGAAGGATGTGTTCCAATCCAATATCGTTGGGCAGACCTACACGAACGAGCACGACAGCTACGATTCGACAGGCTTCCTCACCAACATCGTGCGCACCCACGCCGATAGCAGCCTTGCCTTCACGCTTGTCCAGAGCTCAGACGGGACCAAAACCTCGGACTGGTACGACGCCAAGGGCGTTCTGACCAGCGAGGTGACGACGAAGAGCGACGGCTATAGCTCCACGACCGCCTACACCAACGGCGTCAAGACCGCCGCCTACATTACCAACGCCGATGGCACGTCCGACAATTGGAGCTACAACATCAAGGGGCAGTCCTACACCACGCAGCATCAGCACCTCGATGCTTCCGGGCATATCGTCGAGCTTACCCGGACCCACGCCGATGGCACGCTGGACTATACCCAGGTCATCAACAACGACGGCAGCAAGCTGACCGACATCTACGACGACTCCGGTTCCAAGACCCAGGAGATCGCCAACAACGCCGACGGTTCGAAGGACGTCTTCCTCTTCAACTTCAACGGACAGGCCGGGACGACGCAGCACGAAAACTACAATGCGGCCAACGCGCTCCAGTTCTTCGACGCCACCAAAACCGACGGCACCCACAACGTCACGGCGGTTGCGAGCGGCGTGACGATCCAGGGCGGGGCCGGCAATGACCTGTTCTCGGCGGCGCCGAGCTCTACCACAATCGTCTACGATCACGGCCAAGACCAGATCGTCAACTTCCAGGCCGGCAACGCCGCCACTCACGACGTGATCCAGATCTCGAAGCTCCTCGCCGCAGACTACGGCCATCTGCAAATCACGCAGTCCGGCGCGAACGCCCTGGTCACGCTTTCGGCCAGCGACTCGATCCTCCTGAAGAACGTCAGCGTGGCCAGCCTGACGAGCCACGATTTCCTGTTCGTCTGACCACGGCGAATGGGTCCGCAGGATCACATCAATATCTCAGGCGCCGGGACCAGCTCAGGCAAGCCCCGGCGCCGTTCAATAATTGGGCGGCTGCCTTGTCGCGAGGCGCAAGCCGCATAACGGCTATTCGCCTGCCCTCGAACGCTGGCCCAGCGAACTTGCGTCACAATTGACCGCTAGGCAGAAGGTTGCCTCACGCAAGGAATTCGACACGCGATGGAAGCCAATGAAGCAAGACGGTTCGTCGTTCTCGACTTCTATCGTTTCGTTGCCGCTCTCGGCGTTTTCATATTCCATCTGAAGACCATCGACAGCGGCATTGCACCGGTCTGGAACGGATCTTATGGCCTTTTCGTGGACATGTTCTTCATCTTGTCCGGGTTCGTGATCTCCTATTCCTATCCGTCTGACGCCCGTGGTCTCAAGGCATATTCCCGGTTCATGATCCGCCGCATTGCGCGGATCTATCCGCTGCATTTTCTGACTTTGCTCGTGTTCGTATTGCTGATCGGGTTCGGCCTGGACCAATCGGCGAGGTCGACGCCGCTGGACTTCCTGTACAACCTCGTGCTGCTTCAAGCCTGGGGCGTTACCGATCATTTGAGCTTCAACTCTCCGTCCTGGTCGATCAGCGCGGAATTCTTCTGCTATCTGATCTTTCCCCTGCTCATGCTGCTTGCACGCAAGGTCCATCCGTTGGTGCTGGCCGCCATCGTTGCCGCGCTCTATCTGGTCCTGGCCCACGGCCATCTGCCGATCTGGCAAGAACGATCGCAGATGTATGGAGCCAATTACGACTACGGGATGCTCCGTGCGCTGCCGAGCTTCTTGAATGGAATCCTGCTCGCCATATTGTTCAGGTTGTCGCATCCGTATCGGCACAAGCCAGTTGTCTTCGCCGGCATCGCCCTGTTCGGGATCTCCGTGCTTGTCCTGAACATCTTCGCCAAGCCGGATCTGGCAATCATTCTGTTCTCCTGCGCGATCCTGCTCACTGCCGTCGGGGAGAGCGCTTTCGTGCAAATTCCCGGCAGCCGCCTCCTCGGGCGGCTCGGCAACACCTCATATTCGATCTACATGCTGCACGACGCCGTGCTCATCGCTGTATTCAAGCCGTTGTGGACCGCGCTTGGGCTGCGTCCGGATCAATTTGGCCTCTTCGCCCTGGCCTGCTGCGCGATCCTGACCATCATCGCCGATCGCACCTATGCCTATTTCGAGAACCCGGCACGGCGGTTGATCAATCGTGCGGCCGACATCGAATATGGATCGCCTCGCAAAGAGCAATCGTCCGCCAAGACGCCTGTCACCAACAAGACGTCTGTCAGCAAGACGTCCGTGCGTTTCGACGAGACGGAGCAGGCCGCCAACTGAGGTCCGCCCGCTTCCCTCAGGCGACCTTGCCGTCGGTCGCCGCGTCAACCGACATCAGACCATCGCCCCGCAGCGGAGCGATGTTGGCGCGGGACAGCTCCATGACTGCCGGCAACATATTGCGGACCTGCGCGCCAGCCGTCTTGTAGGCGCCGAGGAACCTCAGCAGAAACTTCTCGAGATTGTCTCCCGCGAGCAGTTGCTCCGGTGAGAGAAGAAGCGATTCGCTCACACCGAAATGAGCGAACAGACCCTGGAACTTGTCCTGATAGGTGATCGCCGCAACCGGCGTTCCCTGTCCGAGAGCCGCAATCGCGAGATGCATGCGGCCGGTGACGACACCGTCCACCAGACCGACGACCGCCTTGATCTCGCTCGCCGACAGAACGTGCTCGACATGATGAATATGGTCGCCCAGCGCTGCGCGCAGGCGACCGCCCAGCGGTCGAAGGCAATTATCGTCGGCGATCCCCGGGCGATAGTCGTGCGCGAGCAACACCCAGCTCGCGCTATGCTCTCGAGACATGCGCCCCATTGCGCTCGCCGCGAGTTCGATCATTCGCTGCAACTTGGCCGGCTCGGATTTCCTGAACAGCATCGGGTGGATATTGAAGACGAAGACGTTGCGTCCCTGTCTGCGCTGCTCCGCAATCGCGGCCGCAATCTGCGTCACGGCCGCAGTCTCCGGCTGCGGCACCAGCATGAATGCGGAATCAGCGACGAGATGCGCACGATTCGGGGCGAAATCCTTGAAGCGCTGAAGCGATAGTGCATCGCGCAGATTCAAGACCACGCCGGGATCGAGCAGCCGAAACACCTCGCGCAATGCCTTGGCCGGACGGGAGTTGAAGCTGAATCCGAGCACGCTGACCTTGGCGCCGCACGCTGCCATGAGATCGGCGACGAGCAACATGCGAGTGGCGTCCACGGGGGAATAGTAGCCGTCCAGCACATCTGCCCCCAGAACCATTCCGAAATCCGGCCTGGTGAGAGAAAGCTCATGCGCCACCGTCATATAGGAAAACGGCTGCCGCCAAAATTCGAGCGGCTTGAAGCCCATTGCGCGCACTTCCGCGCTTGCCGCTTTGGTGGCGGTGACAATGTAGACCTCGATGTTCGGATGGGCCTGCTTCATCTCGCCGACGGCCGCCTCGATCATGGCCTCGTCGCCGCGCGACTGATGAATGCTCCAGGGGTCGGACGGGAGCAGGACGAGCCGGCGCGGGTTGTTACGCGGCGCGGCATCAGCGCCGATAGCCTTCCTGGCGATCTGCCACCTGCGCAGCTCGAGCAGATCTACCGCAAAGGGCGTGTTCTTCGCGCTGTTGAGCCAGCCTCGGAGATGCTTGCGAACAGGTACCGGAATCAATTGTTTCACGACGTCTTCCTCGTCTTCATCAGGCGGTCGCACCACGCTTCACGACGAAAGCGATCAGGGAGAACAGCTGCTTCCGCCAGAACAGCAAGATGCTGATCAGATAGGTCGCCCCGAAGCATGACGAGAGCAGCCCTATCCGCAAATAGGGATTCATGTCCGGGGTCGCTTCGCGGCATAGCGCAACTGCGCCATACGCCAGAAGGATGGCGCAAAGGCAGCCTGCAACGGGCCGCAGAAACTGGTTCCAGCTCAGGCCCAGCAGCCTGAGCGCCAGCGCGAATGTCACGGGCGTCACCACGAGCTGTGCGACAGCGAAGATGGTGGCGAGCTGACCAATGTCGTGCGACGGCAGCAGGAACATTGCTGGGACTACCGTGCCGAATTTGAGAATGTTCAGCAGGAAGACGTAGTTGGGCTTGCCCATGGCGCCGAAATAGGCGCTGTTCACGAACTGCACCGTCTGAATCGCGCCGATGAGCATCAGCGGCCTCATCACGGCTTCGCTGCCGGCCCATTTTGAGCCGAAGAGAAGCAGAGAGAACTCCGGCGCGATCGCCGCCAGGAGCACAAAGACCGGAGAGCCGATCAATGCTCCGAGGCTGACGCTGCGCAGATAAGCGTCGGCAATACGGTGACGCTCATGCGCGATCTTGGACAGTGCGCTCAGCGCGACGTCCATGACGGCCTGTGTCAGCAACTGCATGAGAATGATGTAAACTCTCGCGCCCACCGTGTAGATGCCCAAGGCCGCGACGCCATAGAGCGACAGGATGATCATATCGATCGTCCGCACGATGGCGAAGTCCAGCAGCCTGTTCGACACCACGTGGATGCTGTAGCCGGAAAGTTCGCGCAAGCTCTTCAGATCGTAGCTGCGCATCGGGAGCCATCTGGGCTGGCTCCAGAGCCACAGGCCGCTGACCGCGCTCTGAACGACCACCTGGATGACGAGGCTGAGGGCACCGAACCCGGCATAGGCACAGGCGATCCCGACCACTCCGGAGATCGCGGTCGCCACCATGGTCCTGAGCGCAAGCACGCGAAAATCCATCTGGCGCTTGTAGAGCGCCTCCTGGAACAGCGTGGCGGTACCGATCGGAAGCGAGAGGCTCGCGGCCGTCAACAGCGGGGCAAGTCCCTTCACGTCGAGCCAACGTTCGATATCGGTCGCCAGCAGGGCGATGAGAACCGCAAGGAGGGCCGATGCCGCCAGTGAGCAGAAAAACGGCAGTGTCACGTCCGCAGGCTCCAGCGTGCGTCGCTGGATCAACGCATCACCGAACCCGAATTCGGAAATGGAGCTCAGGAGCAACAGGATGAAGCCAACCAGCGCGGCAAGACCAAAATCCGCAGGATTGAGCAGCCGCGCCAATATCAAGAACAGAACAAACGACAGCGCACGGCCGCCCCAATTCTGCGCCAGCGACCACAACAACGCGACCACGACCTGATGTTGTTTGCCCGGAGTGACGTTCATCAAATAATCGACCCAATTCCGACAGATCCAATCACAATCGCCCGCTAGACAAGTAGGCGATCGATGACCGCGCGTGACGTCGCCATTTTCCAACTCCGTCCCGATGGCGGCAGCAATCGCGCAGCAGTACGACGACGTTGTGGCAATCAGATGAGCGCCATCAATCATCCGATTTAGCGTGGAAGTGAGTTCAAATCGTGGACTACACTCCAACCGGTTCAGCGATGTGATGCAAAATGGATGCCTTGATGAATTCGCCTACCACCGCCTTCAATCGCAACTCCAGGCGCTTGCGCGTGGCGATCTACGCGCCGCATTTTGCAGAATATTCCTACCGGCTCGCGTCTGGCTTGGCGCGCCATTGCGATGTTCGCCTCGTCCTCAACCGCAAGGATGCGAACCAGCAGTGGGAACTGGCCGATATCGCGGCGACGACACCTTTCAACACAAGGATTCGCGATCTAAGCTTGCGCCGCGCCGGTGCCATCGGCATTCCGGCTTCATTCATGGACATAATTTCGTTTCGTCCAGACGTGGTTCATTGTCACGAAGTTCCGGAAGTCTATACATCCAAGCTGATCCAGTTCCTGCGTCCGCTTGGAATCCCGCTGGTGCTAACCGTTCACGACGCGATTCCTCATTCGGAGGGCGGCTCTGGCACCTCTCCACGCGAGGATGGCTGGCGCGCGCGCATGCGCGCGGCCGCGTCAGTCGTCACGACGCACGGCGAGAGCTGCGTTGCAGATTTTCGCCGTGCGTCGGCGGATTTTAATGGAGAAATCGTCTCCAGCATGCACGGCGTGCTCATGGTGCCCCCGACGCGGGCACCCGCCATCGAACCCGAATCTACACGGATCCTGTTTTTTGGGCGGATGTGGGCTTACAAGGGGCTGGACATCTTCATCGACGCGATCGATCTGCTGGACCGGCGCGGCGTGGCGCATGAAGCGATCGTCGCGGGCCGCGGACCCGAGATGACGCGGCTCGGCGCTCGCATGGAGGCGATGCCGACGGTCAAGACAATCGACGCCTATATCTCGCCCGAGGATACAGGACAATTGTTTCAGTCCGCGACCTTGGTCGCCCTGCCCTATAAGGATGCGACGCAGAGCGGCGTGCTGGCGTCTGCTTACGGGAATTCCCGTCCCGTCGTCGCCAGCGCCACCGGTGGCATTCCTGACGTCGTGACAGACGGCGTGAACGGGCTTCTGGTCCCGCCTGGCAATGCTGCGGCATTGGCCGATGCGCTCGAACGGGTCCTGACCTCGAAGTCGCTTACCGCAACGTTGACCGACGGTGCACGACAGACAGCAGCCGGTCCGTTGAACTGGGATCGCATTGCCGAGGGTCTGTTGCTATCCTACCACAAGCTTGCTGGCCGCACCGTGAGCGGATCGTGACTTATATCGCGATCCTCTAGGCGGATTGTTCCATCTTGCTCAATGACCGAAAGAACACGCCGCGGACCGCGCCATCCAGCAGTCGTCTCAGCCTGACCTCGATCAGCTCGTAGCTGATCGCGCTTGCAACCAGCGACATCAACGAGCCCAGCAGGATGAATGCTGCCCACAGCAGCCAACGATCGACACCGACAGCGACGAGCTTGAGCCCGATCACCTGCAACGGAAACAGGACAAACGGGTGCACGAGATACAGGCTGTAACTGATCTTGCCGACATACTGCAGGGCCGGTGTGCTGAGGGCTCTGGCGAGGCCGGAGTCCGGGGCTAGCACCATGGCGAACAGCAAAAGGCCCGGAATAAGACCCACGAACGGGTGAAACAGCACGAGGCTCGCGTACATGGCGATCCCGCAAGTCAGGCCCGCCATCAAACCAAGAGGTCCTGAAATGGAGATGCGCCAACCCGTGGCGCTGAGAAGCATGCCGATGCAGAAGAACGCCGTGATCGGCCAATGCAGAAGGCAGGCCACGCCCAGCAAGATCAAGGGCGCCGCCAGCATTCTGCCTCCGATGCGCCACACCGAGAATGTCAGCGCGAACCAGATGTAGAACGCCCACTCGTAAGTCAACGTCCAGGCATTCTGCTGAGCGATGGGCAAGCCGAGAGCATCCTGCACGAAGAACAGATTGGCCGTGAAGATCGCCAGATAGCTGGTCAGATCGATCCCGCGAAAGAATTTGTAGCCCACGATCGGGCCAATCACGAACAACGCGAGATGCAGCACGACGAACACCGGCATGATGCGCAGGATACGGTCGAAGAAGAACCGTGGCAGCGAGCCGTGCCGCACCAGACTGGCCGGGATCAGGAAGCCGCTGATCATGAAAAACAGCTCGACACCGTGGCCGCCGACATTGATCACCGATTGCAGCCATAGCCAGAGCGGCGGCAGGAAGCCGGGATCCGGAATGTCGTACACGCCTCCCTTTGGCATGTCGTAGAAATGATCCATCAGCACGCTCAGCGCCGCAATGCCACGAAGTCCCTGGACGGAGGGAACGAAAGATCCGTCGTATCCGGCATTCGGCTGGCGCGTTGTTTCGATCACTCAGCTGCCCCCTGCGCACTGAGCGCCGGCTCGAGAACGACCGCCCTCCTGCGCTTCGACCGGAATCTCTGGCCGAACGAGATGCTGGGCTTCTCGACGAATGCATATGTCGACCAGCTGACCAGGATCGACAGCGCCGCGACCAGCGCGGCGAAGGCGGCCCATCCCAGCGGTCCATCACCGAGCCAGACGAGGCGATGGATCCAGACGATCACGAATGGCGACATCAAATAGACGGAATAGCTGATGGTTCCCACGAACGCCATCGAGCGCCAGGCCATCCTCTCACCGAACGCCGCAAACGCGATGAAGACGAGCGCAGCGCAGACATAAGCCGACCCGATCGAGTAGCTGTAGAAGAAGTTCTCCTGATAGACGCCGCCGAACCGCCTCTCCGCCAGCGCGACGGCGAAGACCGCATAGAACACCGTACATACGGCGACGTGCGGCCATCGCAGCTTTCCGCCGATGACGGTGTCGCGGATGACCTTGCCCAGGAACATCGCCGAAAGGTTCAGCCCAACTTCCATCAGCGACGACACCGTCCTGCTTTCGACCAGAAGTGCTGCGGCTGTCCCGACCAGCGCCGCAGCAATGACAATCGCAACTGCAGTAAAGCGCCGGTTCAGCAATCCCATCGCGAAAAGAATGGTGCATCCGACATAGAACAGGAGCTCGATCGCCAAGGTCCAGTAGAAGACCCAGAGGTTCGGAATGTTCACGAAAGTCTGCAGCATCGTCACGTTCGCGATGACCTGCGACAACGGATAGGCATGGGACTCCAGCACCTGCATCGTGACGAGCCCGATCACCATGGACGTCCAGTACGCCGGATAGAGCCGAAAGAAGCGGCTGATCGTGAAATCGCGCACGGGAGTAGCACTGTCCGGAAAACTGAACGGGATGACGAATCCGCTGACGAAGAAGAACAGCACGACTCCGAACCGGCCGAAGTTCATGTAGTAGCCGATCGCATCGTGGAAGACCCAATAATACGCGCCGGTGGGGTGCTTCTGGACAATCACCTCGAGCACGTGCTGGAACAGCACCGACAACACGGCAATGCCGCGCAGCGTATCGATGAATGCAAGCCGTCTATGCATCGTTTATCTCACCTGCTCCCACGCGCTGCCGTCCCCGGCATATCGACGCCGAGGCCCTCCAACGAGCGGATCGGCCGCGGCAATTCTATCGGAACGGTGTCGGCTGCCCGCGCGGACGTCGCCCGCCGGGAGAATACTTCGCTGAAGCTCAATGCGATGATCAGGAGCCCTGATGCCGGACCGTAGTTCAAGACCGTGATCGTAAACAGGTTGACGACAAAGAGCAGCGTCAACTTGTAGACGTCGGTCGCTCCGAAGTTGGCCCGGAACACCATCACCATGAATGCGGCGAACGGAAGCCCGAACATCAGGTATGTTCCGATGTAGAAGTTGTCGACCGGTACCCAGTACGCCGCGAGCGGCGAGAACAGCTTCTGCGGATAGTTGAAGCAACCCGCGCCGCAGCCGGTGACCAGACCGATCGGCATCAGCTGGCTCATGTAGACGAACGGCAGCTGCCAGCTGTTATTGATGCGGTCGAGAATGCTGAACAAGGTCGAGTGCGGTACTGCTGCGGTGCCAGATGCGACCACGATCATGAAGAACGGAACGAGGATCGCAGCGAACGACCACAACGCGATCCCGCGGATCGCGGGAAAGCGCGACTTCTCCGGCAGCATTCGCACGATCACCAGCAGCACCAGGTACAGCACAAGAACGATCATGGTGGTCTTGCTGGTGGTCAGACGAATGACGTAGACCGCCAGGGAGCCGTACAGAAGGCACCATAGCGTGCTCTTGCGGATCGACGTGATCGCAAAGGACACGAGGATGAAGAATGCGGCCATGGTATTGTCGGCGGCAAAGCCCATCAGGCGCTGATCGTCACCGCCATAGGCCCACCACAGCCGGCCCGCCTCACGCACGGCGCCAAAGGATTCATATTTGTAGCCGACCCAGGGCATGAGGTAATACTTCGTCAACAACACGCCGATGACGGAGAGGTAAAAGGTCACGGCGATGACCGACAGCAGCTTTCGGTAGGAACCCAGGCTCGAATCGCAGAAGCAAAATCCGACGAACACCGGCAGCATCATCTTGAAAGCCGAGATCGCGGCGGTCGCAGTTCCCATCATGAAGTAGCCGAGCACCAGCGACAGCATGATCTGCACGAACACCAGGAGCGCCAGAGTGCTGCGATTGCGCAAAATGCAGTGCACGAAGAACTGGACCAGGCACAGAAGCGCAACGCCGTCGGGCAGGTACCAGAGCGTGTCCAGATGAAAGATGCTGGTGTAGTAGCGGATCACGCCGCCGAAAGCGTCTCGGACCAGATAGACCCCGAGCGCGATCGCCTCGATGTTGAGGTTGACCAGCGTGATCTGCGGGCGCTGCAGCGCTAGGGCCGTCATGCTCGCCTCAATTCGTCAGCCGCGCCGATGGCGCGGGAGATGGCGAAAAATCGGGCCGGCTTCCAAGAACATTCCGAAGCAGCTTGCCGCCAAGAATCTCGACGTAGAGATAGCTGAAGTTCGAAACCGCCAGCACAGCTGCCAGGGAGATCACGAGATTCAGCGTCGCCGGCAGCCCCGCCCAGATCGAATCGAGCGCCGCGATCGGCCGCGGCCCGAGTGCCCGCACGAAGTACTCTGCGAAAAGCACCACGAGCGCATGCACCATATATATCGAGTAGGATCTGCGCCCGAGCCACACCAGCGGCCGCGCCACCAGAATCTTCGGCACCAGCAACGCATCCGGAAATGCCAGCAGGCTGCCGAGGAAGGCTGCGAACACAAGCGGCGCCAGGAAGGTGGCCGCCGGATTGGTCTCTGCGAGGCTGACCAGGACGATACTGGCAATCATGGCGATCAGCTGCAGCCCTCCCTGCACTGCAGGGCTCGGCTTGACTGGCAGGCGACGAACGATCCTGACGGTCAACACACCGAGGAAGAAGCTCACAAAACAGCGAAGGATGCCGAAATCGGTCTGGAGTCCCAGACTCCTCTTGTCGAGCACGAAAACGATGACGACCAGACTTGCGACCGCGACCAGCCCGGAGACGGCGTAAAACCACGACAGCGAACGCATGCGCTGGGCCAGCAGAACGATCAGGCCGAACACCAGGTAGGTGTAGAATTCGACACTAATGCTCCAGCTCGGAGCGTTCCAGCTGAGATAGTCGATCAGTCCCATCGAATGCAGGAGAAAGACGTTTAGCAGGAACGAGTAGGCATTGTTCACCTCGAACGCAGCCGGCGCGGCAACCACGACGCCTGCGGCGACCAAGCCGATCCGCAGAAGGCGGAACAGCAGGTTTGCGATCAGCATGACGATGTGAAGCGGATAGACCCGCGCCAGACGCCGCACCATGAATTCGCGCAGCGAGAAGCGTCCGAAATCGCCCTCGACGTAGCTCAACGACATCACGATGCCACTGAGAACGAAGAACAAGTCGACCAATAGCCACGCGCTTCTGAAGAACGAGCAATTGATCCATGCATTGTGTGGGAATGCCGCGAGAAAGGTCGGCATCAGCAGGAGATGGTGGATCACCACAGATGTCGCGGCGATACCCCGGATGCTGTCGAGCGGCAGGACATGCGCTTTCTCACGATGAACCAACTCCGTCACATCGACATTCCGTAGCTGTTGCACCGCAGCAGTCTGTATCAGGTCTTTGCGTGCTTTCAATCGTCACGATCGAGGATTGGCGTATGACGCATGACGACCGGCGATAATTTCAACGCTCTCTGTCATTCGAACATGCGCGCGACAACTTTGCGCCATTTTTTCTGATCGAGAAGCATCGCGACGAACGAACTGACTGCGCTGGCGAATGGTCGCGAGCATTTGCGAACAAAATATGCGCGAAACCCGGCGGTGTTGCGATTTAGCCTGTATGGAAGATGTTTCTTCATCGAGGCGCTGTCCACGCGCTGCTCGCGGGAACAATTTCCGTGTGTCAATTTCGCGACGAGATTTATTTCGACCGCTTCAAAAATTTTCAAACTGCAAAATTCGCAGGCGGCATTGTGCCGATCTCGCAGGCATTGCAAATCGTACTTGCGCAACCGACGTGAGGTAAGACACTGATATGGCAATCGATGGCAAGCGCGACCGAATGAAGCCTGCTTTTGCGTCGCACAAAAATTGACACAGTTGACTGCCACTCTTCGTGTGTACTGGTTTTGCAGCAACGACGAAGGGACACGGATGAGCTGCGGAGTGACGCCTCGTACGAAGCCGAGATGGCTACCCATCATCTTGACGGGATTTGCTCTGATCGCATCGGGCGTCGGTCCCACCCGAGCTCAATGCGTCGGATTCTCGGACCGCGCCTCACAGACCGAACTCGACGCCTTCGTGAAGGCGCCGTCTTCGCTGCTGGAGCGGCTACGCAACGACAAAGAGAAGCTGAGGTCTCGCCTTTCCTCGTATATCGCGACCAATCCATCGGTGTTGCCGTCAGTGCAGACGCTCATCTCCGAATCGGCTTCCCCCGACCGCTCGACGATCGGCGCGGCGCTGCGGCTCGCAGAAGCGCTGTGTACGTCAACGAAGCCGGACGCTGCGCGCAAGATCAGGGATTTCACGCAACGGCTCGGCGACCTCGCTGTGCAAGCAGGCTATTCCGCGGCGGGGGAAGATGGCTCCAGCGCCCAATTGCAGCCGAGAGACAACAGGCCGACGCAGTCTCGGGGCGGAGCGCTCTTGGAAGGCGAATGGAAGACCAAACTGGCCAATCCATTCAAACCTGTTCCCCTCCCGAATTGATCCTTGACCATTAAGGCAGCAAATTTCAGATGTATCAGCCTAGAGAACACTTCCAATCGGGACACCGGTTCGGCATCGAGTTTGGCGGCGCGGTCCTCAGCTTTGACCGTGTGACCGACGTCCTTCGTCGGCAATGGCCGCTGATCGCGGCCGCAGTTGGCGCCTCGCTGGCTCTGGTGATCGTCTATCTGGTGCTGGCAAAGCCGATGTATACGGCAAACGCCCGTATCATGATGGACACCCGGCAAACCCAGGTTCTGGACAAGGACAGCGGGACCAGCAGCGCTCTGATCGACACCGGCTACGTCGACAGCCAAGTCGAAGTCATCAATTCTGACGATCTCATCCTTTCAGTCGTTCGCCGCCTGCGGCTCACCGAGGATCCGGAATTCAACGGCTCCAATCCAGGACTTCTCGCCGTCGTCATGGGCAAGGTCATGTCCGTGTTCGCATCCGGCGAACCGCCCACACAGGAGCGGATCGAGCATGCCGTGGTCGAATCGATTCAAAAGAGTCTCAGGGTCGAGCGCGTCCTGACCACATACGTCTTGTCGCTCAGTTATCGCGCACACAACCCGGACAAGGCAGTCAAGATCGTCAATGCGATTGCCGATGCCTACATCGTGGGTGCACTGGAAGCCAAGTATCAGTCGACCAAGCGAGCAACCGAATGGCTTCAGCAGCGGAGCGTCGAACTCAGCGAGCAGGCGACGGCGAGCGATCGCGCGGTGCAAACCTTCAAGGCAGAGCATAATATCGTCGGAACCAGCCGCGGCCTCATGTCCGAGCAGCAATTGTCGGACTTGAATACACAGCTGGTTCAGGCGCGGGCGGCCACTGCCGAAGCCAAGGCGCGCCTCGATCGGATCGAAGCGATTTCCGACCAGGACCTCGCCCAACCGACCGTGACGGACGCCCTTAACAACTCGGTCATTACGCGCCTGCGCGCCCAGTACCTCGATTTGCAGGCCCAATATGCCGATTGGTCAAGGCGTTACGGCAAGACTCATCTTGCGGCAGTCAATTTGGCCAACAAGATGGACGAACTGCGCAAGAATATCGCCGATGAGCTTCATCGGATTGGCGACGCTTATCGCAGCGACTACGAGATCGCAAAAAGCCGAGAGGCTTCTCTCGACAAGAACGTGAAAGAGCTGGTCGCCCAGGCGGGTCACACCGGCCAGGCGGAAGTCAAGCTGCGCGATCTCGAAAGCGCGGCCGACACCTATCGCAATCTCTACAATAATTTCCTGGAGAAGCTGCAAAGCGCCACCCAAAATCAGAGCTTCCCGCTCAGCGAGGCACGCCTGATCAGCACTGCGACCAAGCCTGATCGCAAAAGTTCGCCGCGGACGGTTTTGGCCTTGGTGGGGGGCCTGGTCGGCGGCCTCTGTCTCGGCTTCGGCGCCGCCTTTGCCCGCGAGTTCCTCAACGACGTCTTGCGGACCCCCGGAGAGGTCGAGGACGAACTCGGCGTGAAGTGTCTTGGTGTCCTGCCGGATATTCGCCCGCCGGCAAAGACACGCGCGTTGCTTTCGGCATCCGCGAAAGCCGACGAAGCGGGACTATCCCGCTACGTCGTCGATCATCCCTTCTCGCGGTTTGCGGAAACGTTGCGCAACATCAAGGTTTCGATCGACGTTGCGCGCATGACCCGGGAGATCAAGGTCATTGGCATTGTATCGTCGCTGCCAAAGGAAGGAAAAACGACGGTCGCGGCCAATTTCGCTCAATTAATTGCCATGACAGGTCACCGCACCATCCTCATCGATGGCGACTTGCATACGCGCTCGCTCACACGGGAACTCGCACCGAACGCCAACAGCGGACTGGTCGAGGCGCTCAGTGATCCCACGGGCTTCAGCTATCACGTGCAACGAAGCAAGGAGACCGGTCTCGATTTCCTGCCCTCGATCGTTGCTTCGCGCATGGTCAATTCGGCCGACGTCATCGCATCGAGGCCAATGGCCGACCTGCTCGCGATGCTGCGGGAACACTACGAATATATCATTATCGACCTTGCCCCTGTGATGCCGGTGGCGGACTCCAAGGCGTTCAGCGTCCTCATCGATGCAATGGTCTATGTGATCGAATGGGGAGCAACCACGCGAGCTGCACTTCAAGAATCAATCTCGGGATCGGAGATCCTTCAGAAGAAGCTGCTGGGTGCCGTCCTCAATCGCGCCAACCCGAAGATGCTCGGGCGCATCGAGGCGTATAAGGGTAAGCACCGCAACAGCTATTACGTCGAACATTCCTAGGGCGAAGGAGGCGCAAGCCGCACAGTCTGCGGCCACGCCCCTCGCGCATGCCCCGATCTGCTGACGACCGCCGCGGAGCCTTCCGGAGATAGGCTGCTGAGGGCCCGCATTTCGGTCCCGTCGTCTGCAGGAACGGGCTGAAACGGCCCTCGGACCTTCGCAGCCGTGGCGGGACGCCACGGCTGGACGACGATGCGTGAGCGGGCTCGATTGAGTTCCGGCGCTGCGAAGACGTCTGGAACCAACCCACCAAGACATTTTCGTCGCCCGATGCGCTTCGCATCTCCGTATTCATCCGGAATCCACAAATGACGATCTCTGCCATAGCCCAAGGCATGGATTGACGACGGCGATCCGGACGAAAGATAGTAGATTGTGACGTGTTTCCTGCACAAACTTGCCCCTGGCACGAAGGGCTGTTCATCGTGACCGAAGCTTGGGCTGCCGAATCCTTGAGCACCTTTCCTTCCGAGGTTCAGGAGGCTAACGTGCGCTCATATTCTTCGTACTTTTTCGGCAGGTTCGGATGGTGATTGCTCTTATTGTCTTGAGCATCTGGGTGTTGCTCAACATTCTTTTCGTGTTGATCGTGGTTCCCCCGCGTAAGGCCCGCCGGGAATCCCGGCCGCTGGCGACCACTCTCGCGCCTGCCCCGCTCGATCCGAATCGCCGGGAACTCGAGCATGACGAGCCTTTTTCGCTTCGCCACGTCGTTGCCTCAGTCGCCATGGGAGCGTTCTTCGTTCTTGTGCCGCCAATGCTTGCGCTGCGGGACGCCGTCCTTCGCCTGTTCAAGAAGACGCCCGGCAACGGAAGCTAACGGCTCATTGCGTCCGCCGTCCCCTTGAGGCGGGGTCCTATTAATAGGCCTCCTGGAACAGCACCGTCGAGGCCGTACGCGCCATGATCTTCAGATCCAGCCAGATACTCCAATTGCTGACGTACCAGACGTCATATTCCACCCTTTTTTCCATCAGATCGATCGTCGGGGTTTCCCCCCGGAAGCCGTTGACCTGAGCCCAGCCTGTCAGGCCCGGTTTCATGTGGTGGCGGTAGACGTATTTGCTGATGAGTTCGTCGTAGTAATTGTCATGGGCCAGCGCATGCGGGCGCGGCCCGACCAGGGACATGTCGCCGCGCAAGACATTCCAAAGCTGCGGCAACTCGTCGATGCTTGTCATGCGAAGGAAACGCCCGATCTTGGTGACCCGAGCATCCCGCTTCGTTGCCTGGGTAATCGTCTGCCCGTCTTCGCAGACCGTCATGGTCCGAAATTTCCATATCTCGAACGGCTTGCCGTTGAACCCTCTGCGCGACTGGCGAAAGATGGCAGCTCCCGGCGATCCGAGCTTGACCAGAACGGCGACTGTCAGCAGCAGCGGTGCAAGTATGACGAGCGCCAACAAGGCTACTCCCACATCGAGACAGCGCTTTTGGAAACGCTCGAAAACACTGAGCGGCGGCCGCTGAATCTCGACCGCCACGGTCCCGCTGACCGGCAGGAATGGGCGCGACACGAGGTCGGCGATTGAATCGTCCGGCAGAAGTCGTACCGGTTGGGGCACCGCACGCAGGAAGGGCCCGATCTTTCGAAGCATCGGCAATTCGTTCCAATCGATCGCTAGAAGATATTCATCGACGTCCGCCTGGCGAGACTGCCGAATGACATCGCGAATCTGCCGCTCCCAATGGCCATCGCCGCTGTCGATCCCCAGCACGAAATGACGCATGACGTCGAAACCGTTCCTGCGCAAATCCTTGAAGCGGCTTGAGGTGAAGTCGAGCGGCTTCAGGCTCAACAGGATCACCTTGCGATCGACCAACCGGCTTCTGGCATAGTTTGTCGCGAGTACGAACTGCCAGACAAAGCGCAGACTGACCAATCCGGCGCCGCCGATTGCAGCAAAAATGATCACTGTGCCACGAGACAGATTGTCCGTCGATTTCAGCAAAAATGCCGCGACCGCGAGGATCGTCAGCGACGCCAACCAGATGAAGACGGCCTTGCGCAGTTGCCAGACCAGATTCAGCAAGCGATGCGTGGCGTAGACGTCCTGGGAATATGCAACCGCGACGAACACAACGCCGACGATCAATCCCGCCCCCATCGATGCACCGTCGCCAGTGGAGGCAAGCGCGATATTGTAGAGCGCCGCCCCTGCACCGTAACTGAGCAGGATGAGCAGCAGGTCAGCAGCGATGATGACGATCTGAAAAGGTCGCTGAAGAGCCGTGCCGCGCGTTGACGACAATGCACCAGCGCTTTCAGAACCATAAGTTGCAACAGCCATTCGAACCTCTGCTATCGAGAATGCTTGACGCCGATCCGTGATGCTGAAGATCCGTCACTTCCCCGAACGCAAACTGTGAAGTGAACACAGCGATATTGTGGCGCTGCACGCGAAACTTTTGCGATGCATGAATGCATCGCGTTTTGTTGAGTCATCGAGCGCGAGATTGCGTCACAGTGCTGACACACGGTCGAAACGCGCTGCCCTATTTTGAATCAAGTTCCACTTCGAATTCGGTCGGGCGCTTGCAATGAAGCAATACCAGCTCATCTTTGATGCGCCGCCTGTTGCCCGCATTGAGTACCTCCGCAAGCGAAACGATTCGATTACTAGAAATCCGATGAATTGCGATCTGAAGCTGTATCCTCTCAACCGTCTTGAGCGACGCATGCATCAACCGGCTGCCGGGCGGTGCAGCCCCTGGCGGAATTGGCTGATTTGCTCAGCGCGCGGCGACAAGCTAAGCAAGCGGATATCCTCCTTTCCCTCGGCGCAATCGGGCCGTCTGAGAGGCGACACTCTTCAATAAGGTCCGGCCGTGGACCGACTTGGCGAAATGATCCTCACCACCTCACCGAGTGTGCGCGCCATGACATCTCTTGCCCGATCACACCCGCCAATTCACAGGCCGCAACTGCCGGACGGCGTTCGAATTTACGCGATCTCGGATATTCATGGCTGCTCGCATTTGCTGCAGCCCATGCTGCGGGTCATCGACGCCGACCTGGCCCACAGTCGGCCACGCTATGCGATCGAGGTGTTCATGGGCGACTACGTCGATCGCGGACCGGACACGCGCGCCACGCTTGACCTCTTGATTGAACGAAGCCGGCGGGGAAACTCGATTTTTCTCAAGGGAAACCACGAGGCATTTCTGGTGAGGGTTTTCGAAGACCCTTCGTTGTTTGAGGATTGGCTTCGCATCGGTGGCGTCCAGACGCTCATGTCCTATGGACTCGCGCCGCCAGACCTGAAGCGCGACGACCCGGCGTCGATACTGCGCGACTTGATCCGCGCAATGCCGGGTGAGCATCTGGAGTTCCTGGACGAACTACGGCTTAGCTTTACCTGTGGAGACTTTTTCTTTGTCCACGCCGGCGTTCGCCCGGGTGTCCCCTTGGCCGAGCAAAGCGAAAGCGACCTGCTTTGGATTCGCGAAGAGTTCCTTCGGAGCGAGGAGCAGTTCGGCAAATATATCGTTCATGGTCACACGCCCGTGCGCACCGCCGAAGTCTTGGCAAACCGGGTCAACATCGATACGGGCGCCTACGCGACGGGCAATCTGACTCTCATGAGCATACAAGGCAGCCGGATGCTCGCGGTATGACGAGCCCGGGCGAGTAGCCCAGGATATGTCTGCCGATCCGTTGGGGGAGATTGTTTCCTGAAGCAAACGGATGGCCTCGGCAGTCACGAGCTTACGGCCCCACCTAGTTGAGGACGAGGGGCACTTCCCGTCCTGCTCGCGTGTCCGCCATCCAGTTGCGCCAGGCCAGCTCATGCTTGGCGTAGAGCTCCAGCCATCGTTGTCCCGGCTTGTTCCGATCGAAGCGAAGACCAGGGTCGAGGGGGGCGTCGGGCTTGTCCAACATCTCGAACTCGATGGTTTCCGCGATCGTCAAACCGAAAAGGACACGCTGTCCTGTACCGTCCACGATGTAGCGTCGCGGTGCGTCCCTCATCGGCTGCGTCATGTCCTGTGTCGCCTATGGTCGTGAGAACCGAGGTGTCGCTCGCACCCTGGACGAGGCCTAAAACGCACGTCGGAGGTGTCCGAATGCTGAATTGGGAGTCGATCGGGCCGTTCTGGGCGAGGTGCCGGAGGGCTCGTTCGTCGTCGTTCGTTGCAAGCGCCAAGTACGCAGTGCATAGCCCGACATGACGCCGGCGCAGAAGATCGAGGCGAAGACAAATGCAGAAGCCATACGAGTCGTCCTGAACAGTGCGGTGCTCATCAAGAGTGAGCAGTGTGTCGACATCATGATTCCTGATGATTCTTGGTGACTCTCCTGGTGCCAAAAGATTGCCCACGCCTGATCTTGTCCTGAGCAGCAGCATCTGAGTTGTCTGGTAACGCGATCTTTTGGCCGGACGCACCGACGCGGATGGTCACCTTCAAGTCTGTTCTGTCCGAACCGCCCAGGTGGATTCGCGTACCTGAAGAGCTGGATTTCGCAGCCATTCTATGGAACGATGCGCTTGCAACCTTTCAGAGGCCGTCGCATTTTCTATTTCTTGCCCATTTCGAGAGGGATTGATCCAATGAACTTCCGCACCCTTGCTCCATCCATTGCTCTTTCTGTTCTTGGCCTTGCTTTGATAACGACCGCAGCTTCAGCCGCGGAGCTTGCGCTGGCTCCTGCGCATCATCGGTCGGCCTACGTCCGAACCGGTTACGTGTTTTGGGATGATGTTTACCCGCCTGCGATCTATGGCCCCAACCTTCGCCCTGTCGAGGAAGTCGCGGCGCTCAAGGCGGAGGCCCGGCCCGTGTCGCAACGCTGGTGGGGATATTGGTACGCTCGGTGAACGCAAAGCGTTTCGCGACCAACCGCGTTCAACCATGAATCGCCGCATCACCGGGCAGCCGATGGCGGCGATTTTGTTTGGGGCTTGCATGGCCCATCCAATCATGATCACCGCATGGGCGGCAGCATGAGGCTCAAAACAGCGGCGGCAAGCCTATGTTCTTTCGCGGGATACTGGCTGCAAGCGCATGCTGCGACCGCGGGTGAATGCGCCTTGCGGCCCGAACGCTTCGGACTGCTTTCCGACACCGTGTATTGGACTGTTTCAATCCCAGCCGGGACGGAGTGCCTGCAAGGCCTGCGCGGCAGGACTCAGCTTTTGGACGAAGTTAGACTGGCAGAGGCGCCCAGCGCGGGCCGTGTGACGATCGTCGGCCCGTCATTTCGCTACCAAGCCCCCTCACGTCCAGGAACTGATCGGTTTCGAATTGCGGTGTCGGGCGAAAACCGCAGGCAGCGCGGAACCTCGGTCATCGCTGTGGAAGTGACCGTCAGATAGGGCCGTGCCGACTGGCAACGAAGCGGAGCCGGAGCCCTGCCGCTGCACTGGGCGGCTCGATAGAGGGATCGAGGCAGCTCAGCCGCGTTCAACTCAGTTCCGTCACAGAAGCCTGCTCAAAAAAGGCAGCAGATTGCTCGCAAGCTTTCGAGTTCCCGTCGGAAACGCTGCTACTTCGCCTGGGCACCCCGGTCCCAGGGCCGCTTGCCATCCGCGCCCCTGTCCCACGGGCGCGCTGTTGGGGCGTCCTTCTCCTGCGTGGCGGCCTGCGCACGATCGGCCTGAACCCGTTCGCGATCGGTCAATGGGGCTTTCGCAGCTGGCGGTTCGGGCTGCGCGAATGCCGGCGTCGCGATGAGCAGCATCGCTAAAATGAATTTTTTCATCCCCGCCTTTAACACACCGGCCGAGGGCTGTCCGATCTATTCGGAGCCCTCCAAGCGGGGCGGCGCGCGCGGCGACGCTTTCGCGGGATCGAGATCGCCCAACCTATGCGGATGTCCCCCCTGGAGGGCTGGTCGGCCCAGATTGGTCTTGAGCCGCGCCTCGACAGTCTCATCCTCCAGCTCGACCGTTGCCGCAGAAGGAGGATTTCATAATTGCAGCAATGATTTACTCTAGGTTTGGCGTTTTTCCGAACAGGGAAACGAACTTAGGCAAACAGGGAGTTCTGTTGCGCTAACAGGACGCCGATTGTCGCGCAACAGCGAGTGGTGTTGAGCGGTCTGCCTCGGAGGAAGGATCTGATGCAAGTCGTCCTGTCGCGGGAGGCGCGGCCTTCGACCCAGCAACGAGATCAAGCCCGGACTTCAGACCACCTAGTGAAGTTGGGGGACAACTATGGAAAAGGCAGAGCACAGAGTTCCGCCGCCATAAAGCAAACACAGCTCGATTCGGGAAATGGTTCATCGCGAGACCGTCGTGTCACATCCTCAGGAGCTTCGTCATGGGTGCCACCCTCACCGTCACAGAGACTTCATCCCAGCCCTGGGACGAGAAAGAGTGGTTCATGGAGGCCGGACGGCTCATCGCCGGCGGTGAACCGCCGGCGTGGCTTCTTGAACTCCTGGTCTACTGGGCGCGGTGTATCCGGGTTGCAGTCGCTCCTAAGGATCAGCAGATGCGTCGGAAGGACGTGTTGAGAGCTCTTCGAAAATTCATTGAAGATCTGGAAATCGTGAGGGCGGGCCTTCAGAACAAGCGCATGATTTGGCTTGCTATAGGCGATGCCGAACCCGAGGAGCCGATAGGGCTCCAGCTCGCGCTCCGGCAAATAGAGAATCAGGTTCGACATCATAGACGCGGCAACCGCCTTTCTTCTGAGCTGCTTCGTTTTCTGCAGGCTGTTCAGGATGTTCGAAACGCGCTTGAGGACTACCCAATGATCGGCGCTCTGGGTCCTGATCTCATTTTCAATTGGAAGTGCTCGCAGCCGGACGAAGCTCTTTCGGAACTCGTTGTCCTGGCGCAGCAAGCGCTGTCCTCGCCCAGGCTTACCGGCGGCAATGGCAAGACCAAACGCGGCAAGGGTAGGATAGCGTTGGCTGGCGATCCCAATCCCAAAGAACTGACTGCCGCCATCGCTCTTGAACTCTGGCCTCTCTTTCATGGAAAAACGACTCCGGCACCATCAAATTGGGCGCTGGCAAGAGCTGCAGCGGCGCTCTTCCAAGCCTCAGGAGGACTCGTTGAAAGGCAGCATGGCGTGCGAAGCTTCTCATGGACGCGCTATTTCAAGCGCGCGCGTGGCCCCCTGTTTGCCGACGAGCGCGCGGAACTCAGGGCAAAAGTACCCTGGTCGCTTTCGCAGATATAGCCATGGCGGGTAGCCATGCAGGTCGCTTCAATTAGATTCAATCGCCAACGCACCTGATCTAGCTCAACATCCTCGAGATTTTCGAGGATTGAGCATGAACGAATCAGCAGACGATCTCGAGGCCCAGAAGCAAGCAGCGAGTTCTAATCAACGCCTTGGGCGGTTTTCGGTGACTCCGCTTCGCGAGCTGAGTCAGGATCCGAACAACGCGAGAAAACATAGCCGCGCTCAAATTCGGTCGATCGCCAAGAGCATCGAAGCATTCGGGTTTAACGCGCCCATCCTTCTCGACTGCAACAAAACGATCGTAGCTGGCCACGGGCGCTACGAGGCGGCGCTCCTGCTCGGTATTGCGGAGGTCCCGGTCCTCTTTCTGGATCACCTCTCCGCGGCTGAAGCGAAGGCTTACATGCTGGCGGACAACAAATTGACAGATCGGTCGTCCTGGGACGATCGAAAACTCGCTGCACAGTTGAAAGAGCTATCGGAACTCGCGTTGGAATTTGAAATCACCACGACGGGCTTTGAAATTCCCGAGATCGACCTCCGCATCCAATCGCTCGACGAGCCGGATGGAAGCGACCTGGCCGACGAGAACTGGCCGGCCCCTGCCCCGGCCATCGCGGCGCCGGGCGACCTCTGGCTCCTGGGTGATCATCGGCTTTATTGCGGCGATGCGCTCGACCAAGACGTTTATGAAGCTGTACTTGGCGATCAGCGCGCCGCCGCGGTCTTCACTGATCCGCCCTACAATCTCAAAATCGCAGGCATGGTGTCTGGCAACGGCCAGATCGCGCATCGCGAGTTCGCGATGGCTGCCGGCGAGATGTCGCGTGACGAATATAGCCGCTTCCTATCGAAATCTCTGGACGCGATCCGCGGATGGACCGGAGCGGGCGCGGTCATTTTCACCTGCATGGATTGGCGTCATATAGAAGATCTGTTAGCCGCTGGACGGCAAAACCAGCTCGAGCTTATCAATATATGCGTTTGGTCCAAGAGCAACGCGGGCCTGGGCTCGTTTTATCGGTCCCAGCACGAACTGATTGCGGTCTTCAAGAATGGAGAAGCCGCGCACCAGAACAATATTGAGCTCGGTCGCTTCGGTCGCAACCGCACCAACGTGTGGAACTACGCGGGGGCAAGCTCATTTCCGCGCAAGAACGCGAGGAAACTTCTCGCCCTTCACCCGACGGTAAAGCCGGTGCGCATGGTTGCGGACGCCATCCTGGACTGCACCAAACTTAACGAGGTGGTGCTCGACCCCTTTGTCGGCAGCGGCACGACCATTCTTGCGGCAGAACGAACGCGACGTCGCGGCTTTGGAATTGAGCTTGATCCGCTCTATGTGGACGTCGCCATCAGACGCTGGCAGAAGCTGACCGGGCGGGATGCCTGCGATGCGCGTGGAGAAACCTACGCAGATCGGGGCAGGCGGACTGGAGCAGCGTCGTGACGTCCCCATCGGAGCGGACCAGCGCCGTCCTGAGCCAAACCGGCCGTCCCTCTCGGCGCCGTCAGCAAGGAGCCGTCGGCGCGCGATCAACTGACATGACCACCTACATCTGCGGTTTGCTCGGCCACCGCGTTTCGATCGACCTCGACGGTCGCCTAACATCAATGACCGCACTCGAGATCATCCTCTTGAAGCTTTATCAGAAAGAACTGTCTGGCGATCACAGAGCTCTGCAGGTTCGCCTCCAATACGAGCAGCTAGCTCACCAGATGTCGAAACCCATGCTGGAACTCGTCTTCGTCGACCAAAGCTATCCCGGAGCAGGGAAGATCGCGAATAGCGCAGCTATGGATGAACCATGAGTGACGAGACGGTCGGTTATGGTCGGCCGCCCAGACGATTCCAGTTTAAGAAAGGCATCTCCGGCAATCCAAACGGACGCCCAAAGCGGAAGCCATTCTCGATAGCCGAGACAATCGGGAGTGTTCTTGACGAGGCGACAACATATCGCGAGAACGGGAAAATCAAGACTGTCAGCCGGCGGGAGCTCAGCGCGCGCAATCATGTCCGTTTGGCCCTGAACGGCGATATCCGCAGCGCTGCCGTAGTACTTAAGCTTCTCGCGCACGCCCATCGGTTTGGAGACGTAGGGGCGCGTAAGATCTTCGTGACCGATTGGCTGCCCGACTACGAGGGGCAAACAGGCGCTCAGAAGACGAAAGAATTCGCTGCCGAACAAAAAGCTCGTCTGCGCCGCTCTCCGTCAGAGGCCTCCGGGCAATCATCCCTGCAAAAGTCGGCGAATCCCAAGGATCTGGGATAATTATGACACGCAAGATCACTCCCAATCACCTCGAAGTCAAACTGCAGCGTCTTCACGACGGGCAAGCTAAAGCCTATTGGGCACTCCACGGCAGTCGTTTCAAAGCGTTGCGGTGTGGTCGGCGCTTCGGCAAGACGTCACTGGCCAAAGCATGGATCAGCCAAGGCTTGGTCCAAGGCTGGGAATGTGCGTGGTTCGCGCCGCAACACCGCACCTGGTCCGAGGTTTACAACGAACTGTCCGACGAGCTCAACCCCATCATTGAGACCGGATCGAAAGGGTCTGGTGTGATCCGTATGAAAACCGGCGGTCGCATCGACTTCTGGACACTTGAGAACGGGATCGCAGGTCGAGGGCGGCGCTATCGCCGGATCGTTATTGACGAGGCTGCCTTTGCCAAGAACGGAAGCAACGTAGTCGCAGGCTCAGCAATGGAGCTCTGGGAGAAGGCGATAAAGCCCACGCTCTACGACTATCAGGGAGAAGCGCTCGTCTGCTCCAACTCCTCAGGCAAAGATTCCGAGAATTTTTTCTACAACATCTGCACAGAACCGCGATATGGCTTTGCGGAATTCTGCGCGACCACCATGGATAATCCTGTCCTTCCCATGATGCTTCCAGGAGAAGGAGAGTTTGCCTGGCAAGCTCGCCGGGCACAATTGATCGAAGCCCTTCAGACCGACAACGATCCCCTGGTCTATCACCAGGAATATCTTGCTGAGTTCGTCGATTGGTCCGGTGTAGCCTTCTTCTCACGCGATCGCCTGCTCGATAACGGCAGCCCCGTTCCATTTCCCACCCGATGTGACAGCGTTTTCGCTGTGATCGACACCGCGTCGAAAACTGGGACAGAACACGACGCAACCGCGGTTACGTACTTTGCGCTCGACAGCACGGCAACATTTCCACTCAAGATTCTGGATTGGGATATCGCTCAAATCGAAGGTGCGTTGCTGGAGACGTGGCTGCCGGATGTATTCAAGCGCCTCGAAGCTCTTGCTGTGCATTGTCGGGCGAGGTTCGGCGCGCTTGGTTCGTTCATTGAGGACAAGAACTCGGGGACCATCTTATTACAGCAGGCACGGCGCCGTGGATGGATGGCGCATGGCATCGAGAGCAAGCTTACAGCCCTTGGCAAGGACGAACGTGCAATATCTGTCTCGGGATATGTCTACCAGGGCAAGGTCAAGTACACCGAACCTGCATTCAACAAGACGTCCGTGTATAAGCAGAGGTCCAAGAATCATCTGCTTGATCAAGTGGAACGCTTCAGAATCGGCGCGAAGGACGATCAAGAGGACGACCTCCTCGACACGTTTTGTTACGGAATTGCGCTCGCGCTGGGAAATGGAGAAGGTTACTGAAGCCGACATCTACATTGAGAGCGACATCGCGGATTGCGGCGCGCCACACTGTTTTTTGGTCTGGCACCTAATTCAAGCTCCTGCATCGATCCTCTTTCCGTCACTCTTTGCTCGAAATCTTCGGCCTCAGGTACTTGCGTGCCTCGCCTGGCTGATGGGGGCTTGCTCTGTCCGCTTGGATGCAACTGCCAGCGATAGCAGAGCAGAGTTAGCCTGATGCCACTGCGGGACAATTAGTCGCCGCCGAATCGATGCACCCGACCGCCAATGCAAAAGTCGCTCAGTCAGTCGAATATGCAGGCCTGATCGCCGTCCTTCGCAACGCGACATAAGGCCATCCGTGAACAGGCGCTTGCCAAGAGCTGCGCAAGCCGCAATCCTTCGTGGCCAAATATGAGGGCGCCGAACGCCGCTTGGATGTTGTTCAGTTCATCGCGATCGCGGAGGCGCTTGAGGCCGATCCGCTGATAATTGCTGCGGCGATTCATGCGCGCAAGGGCGAAATAGTAGCAAAGGCTTGCGGACCAGATGACACGTTGGGCTGTTTAACTTGGCCCCAAAGCCGCATTGCGATCGTCGGGGCGCGCGGTTTACAGAGTGAGGGCTTGCAGCGACTGCTGCCCGTCTGTCCTTGCCAGCGTAGCGAATTGAATGACTTCGAACCCGTGATCCTCAGCTGAGATCTATTGCGAGAGCCTGTGGACGCAACTGAATGTCCGTGCGACGCTTCTGGATAGCCGGTCCAAAGTGTTGCCTTCGGGCCCCCCTTCGCTGTCGCCATGGCTGTTCACCCCGTGGATGCGACCCGAGACTCTCATGTGGGCGGCGTCGGGAGCGCACAAGCGATACCCCGTTCCTGATCCTGATCTTGATCCTAGCGTGCTGGGTCGTCCGTCACTGCTGGCGGCCCTTCGTCGAACGCGTCGTCAGTCTCGGAAGCGTCGGCTCTGATCGATCACTGCACCAGATGATTGAGTTTCTCCTTTTTGCAACTCCGGTCTCGCGGTGCGATACAACTTCATTGCCATGGCGTCGTAGACGTAGCAGATTACCGGGACTAGGGCTTGGCCTGCCATGGCCGCCGATCTTTGCTCAAAAGTTTCAAATGATGGTAGTGTAAGCCATCAATGCCGTTTGGGTGCGATGTAACGCTCGACCGAGTAGTGGTTCTCCGCTGGGATCGAGCCGACGTAACGTTGCGAGCGTGGCATGCGATGCAAGAAGTGCGGCACGACCAGTCCGCAAGCCAAGCGTTTTTGCGCGGACTGCGGCGCCTCTCTATCAATTCCTGCCCTGACCGGGGTAGGCCCGCCCGGCATCGTTCGGCTCTCGAATGATCGTGTTCAACGCGAGCGACGTCATTTGACGGTGCTGTTTGCCGATCTTGTCAACTCGACCCGCCTTGCATCCGAACGCGATCCTGAAGAGTGGCGCGACATCGTAACCGAGTGTCTTGAGGCGGCCGGGGACGCCATCACTGGCTTGGGCGGCTACGTCGCCCGATACATGGGAGATGGCGTGCTTGCCTATTTCGGCTGGCCGACAGCCAGTGAAGATGATGCAGAACGTGCCGTCCGCGCCGGACTCGCTATCATCGAGGCCATGGGGCCTCTGAACCGGCAGCTGGCAGTCAATACAAGCTCCGAGCTCGCGGTGCGCGTCGGTATCCACAGTGGATGGGTCGTTATTGACGAGTTAGGTACCAACAAGGTCGAAGTCTTCGGCGATACGCCCAATATCGCTTCGCGTGTTCAGGCCAAGTGCGCTCCCAATTCACTCCTTATGACCGCTGCCGCGCACGATCTCGTGGCGAGCAAGTTCGTCGTCGAGGACTACGGCAACTGCGCGCTGGCAGGCATTGCGCGCCCGGTTCACCTTTACCGCGCAGTCGCCCCGAGCGGTGTCCGTCGAAGTTGGCGGCAGGATGGGGTTCGCGGTTCTAGCTCATTCGTCAACCGCAAGCGCGAGTTCGCGATGCTGTGGTCGAGTTGGACCTGCGCGCGCAGCGGCGCAGGGCAATACGTCCTTCTGACCGGCGAGCCGGGGATTGGAAAGTCGCGTTTGGTCGGAGAATTCCGCGCCAGCATCAAGGATCCGCATATTTGGATGGAGTGTGCCGGTGAACGCTTCGCCGAGAGCACGCCATTCCATTCGATCACCGGACTGCTCGCGCAAGCTTTTGACCGGACGGAACAGCAAAGCGCCCAAGATCAGTCACGCCAGCTTGAGCGCGCAATCAGGTTCAATGGACTCGATCCCATGGCGATGATGCCTCTCATCGCAGAGATGCTGGATCTCCGTCCAGCACAGGACAGTCCGCCGGAACAGGTTGCTCCCGAAGAGGCCAGAGGGCGACTGATGGTCGGGCTGGCTGAGTGGATCCTGCAGATATCCAAGCGCCAGCCGCTGATCCTCGCCATCGAAGATCTTCATTGGGTTGATCCCTCCAGCATCGAGCTGATTGGGATGTTGATGGAGCGGAGCGCCGACGTTCCGCTGATGGTGCTTGCTACCGCAAGGACCGGGTACGATCCACCTTGGCGATTGCGAAAAACGGACAGGTCGATCGTGCTGGGAAGATTGAGCGATCACGAGATCGGCGAGATGATAGCGAGGTCCTCGGACATCGGACTGACTGAGGATGTCGTAGCTCGGATCGTCAGACGCTCCGATGGCATTCCAATCTTCGCGGAAGAATTACTGTCGTTCCTTTTGGAGGGCGAGCAAGATCCGACACCAATTGATATTCCCGCGACCCTGCTCGATTCGCTTACCGCTCGGTTAGACCGTCTTGGGCCAGCGCGGCGGGTGGCACAGGTCGCGGCCGTGATCGGACGCGAATTTGACTATACCCTGCTCCGAGCGGTCATGCCTGGTTCAGATCACTTCGTGCAGGCGGCACTCGACGCGCTCGTCCGGTCGGATGTGATCTACATGCAAGGCAAGCCTCCGAGAGCGACCTACCAATTCAGACATGCCTTGATCCGCGACGCTGCCTACGAAGGGTTGCTCAAGAGCGAGCGCCGCGAGCTCCATGCCGCTGTCGCGCGCACGGTATCTGAACAGTTTCCCGCCCTCGCCGCCGCGCAGCCGGCGTTGCTTGCACGGCATTGGTCGGAGGCAGCCGAAGTCGAGCGCGCGATCACCACTTGGAAAAATGCAGGGCAAGCCGCGCTTGCGCGATGCGCGTTCAAGGAAGCTGAAGAAGCTCTTCGCCAGGCAAGCGCTTTGCTGGAGCGACTGCCGCCATCGGAGGAACGCGATAGGATTGACCTGGACCTCTGCAGCTCGCTCGTACGCGTGCTGCAAGTAACCAAAGGTTATTCTGCACCGGAGACGATGGAGCTTGGCGCGCAAGCCCGGATGCTCGCGGAACGTCTTGGCGACGTTGCGCAACTGGTGCGTCAGGGCGCCCGGACCTGGGCTTCCATATTCTTCACGGGCGATTATGCGACCGCCGCCTCCCTTGCAGAAGAGATCCTTGATATCGCCTTGACTGAGGGTCCTAACTCCCAGCACTTGTTCTTTGCCCACTACGCCCAGGTACAGGCGCGGTTCTACTCCGGAGATATTTCCGGAGTGGAGGAGTACTTCGCCAAGCTATCTCCGCTACTTGATACCAAGTCGATTTCCGCCGCATCCTATCTCATCATTCCGATAGGGGTTGCGAGCCGCGCCGCCTGGCAAGCGGGTCGCCTTGATGTCGCGCGCGAGCGGATGTCTCGTGCGATGACTCTCGCAAAGAAAAGTGGCGATCCCTATGCCATGGCGATGGCCTTGCATTTCAAGGGCAATCTCTATTGGTGCCTCAAGGCTCCGCGACAGGTCGAGATTGTTGCCGAAAGGCTTTTCTCCGTTTCGCAGCAACACGGCCTCAGCTATGCATCAGACCTGGCGCGCATCCTGCTTGGCTGGTCTAGATCGCAGCTTGGGCGCAGCACCGAAGGCGTGGAATTGATCAACCAAGCGTTGGCTGGCTTCGCTAGTTCGGGCGCGAAAGTAGCGATGACCTACTTCCTCACGCTACTTTCGGAGGCGCAGGCCCGATCCGGCGATTCTGCATCGGCATTGCAAACTGTGGAGAATGCCTTGGTCGCGAACCCGCAAGAATTAATCTGGCGAGCCTACACCCTGACCTGGCGCGGCGAGCTCAGGCTTGAATCAGGGCAGCCTGGGATCGCTGAGACCGATTTTCGCAATGCCATAGAGCTGGCGCAATCGCTTGGCCACAAAGCCTGGCAGCTTCGTGCTGCCACGAGCCTTGCACGGTTGCTGTCGCGCGGAGGCGATCATATCTCCGCACTGGAAATCCTGAGACCGATATATTCGAGCCTTCGTGGAGGTTTCCAGACCCCCGACCTGAGGGAAGCCAAATCGCTCATCTCGGATATTTCCCGACTTGCCCCATCGGCTTCGGCCTAACGGCGCGACAACTCCCGGGTATGATCGACAAGCGCGTAGAGAATTGCCGGATTAGCGCTATGCAGATGTGCCTCCCATTTGGCCTCCGCCGCGATTTGGTCGAGTCGTTCCTCGGCAGCCGGCACCGCGGCCTTGACCGCTTGCGCGATTTCCTTGAGTTCGTCAGCAGTTCGCATTGGCTTGCAGAACAGCTGTGCAATCACGGGGTCTTGAATGGCAATCGAGGCAGGGAGCGTAAGGATCCCGTCCCTGAGGTCCTCTTCTCCACCTCCGCCCAGCGATTCTAGCCCTTTCACGTCGCCCACGTCATCGCATCCATGGTAGAGGACGCCGAGCAGCCCGCCAAACTTGCGCAGCCGATCGTCTCTGGTCGCGACGCAGGCGCATGTCTCAAACATCGACCCTGTATCTTCACCGGCGATCATTAGCCAATCTTCGACACCGAGCGGCTGCCGACGCAGGTTCCACTGCAGGCATTCGGCAGCCCCCAGGCGCTTGATCAAATCTGAGATCAAGCGGATATCGATCCTGTCTCCCGCCGTCATCCGAAAGCCGTCCGCCACGATGTAGCCGGCTGCCATAAGAGCCTGCAGGAGTCCGAATTGACAGTGCAGGGTCGGCCTGCCCCGGCGCGTTTCCGATTCATCGACGATGTCGTCGATGACAAGCGTCATGTTGTGCATCATTTCCACCACAGCGGCGGAGTAAATTAACCGGTTCGGAATCGGCTCGTCCGTCGTAGCTCGATAAACGCTGAACACGGTGAGGGGCCTGAAATACTTTGAGCTGGTTATGAATTGCCACTCCAGTAGCGGCCTGATCTGTCCATCGGCGCCGCGAACCCAGGTGTCAATAATTTCCCGAAGCTGCAGTACCTCCTCTCTGAAACCAAGCTGAGCTATTATGTTTTCTGTCGTTGCCGTCGACATCGAGCCCCCTTCGGTCGCACGCTCTTTAACGATGCTGATCGAGCACCCTCCTTCAAGGCTTCGCGCGATGCCGGCGAGCATAGCCGTTGTTGGGACGGTAGTATCCTGAGCCGCGCAGCAGACCACTCGTCTCCTTGTGCGTCGCTCGCGGACCCGCCATCTCAGCGGGCGCGATACGGGGTTCACTCATCTGAGCTCCAATTGTTCTCAGTACATCCGCCATCAGCGCGAATGTGCGCTGTGCGTCGGCCGATCCCTCTGAGGCGGTGTCACGCAAGCGATCGCTCGCCGCAATCAGCCGCTGGGCCACTGCCGCCAAAGCCTGCTGGAGGAGCCAGCTTGAACCACTTGGCTCGTCGCGGGAAAGTAACGCAACTGCCAGATTTTCGAGGCTCACCACCAGATCGGCAAGGTATCTTGGTGGGATCAACGCGAGTGTTGCGGTGGGTGTTAGTCCCTCTATCGGAAGGCCCGGCTCCTTGTTCGCGAGATTACGCAGCCCGGCATTCATCGCTGAACAAGCCAGGGCACCATAGGCGAGCGGAAGCAAAGCGAGCTTCGCTGCCGCAAACTGCGCAGAGCTGGGAAGATCGTAAGCTGCAACCGTGATGTCGGACTTTCCATCCGTCTTTTTCACCAGTTCGTGTGCCGCATGGAGCCCGCTTAGAACTGCCGACTCAACCGTCGCCATATTCACGTCGTTGCGACAGAAATCGCCGGCAAAGAATACATTCTTCAGCTGATCGGGATAATATGGATCAACCAGCAACTGCTCCGAATTCATGTCGTTGAGAAACAGTGGATGGGAGCGATTATTCTGAGGAAATGAGTTTCGGTAGTCGATGTTGCTTTCCAGATCACCCCATTCGTTACCAGGTTTTACCGAAGGTAGATAACTAGCCAGCTCCTGCAGCATCAGATGGGCCCACAGCTTGTCATCTCTGGCGGAGGGATAATGATTGGCGTCAGATGCGGCTAGCACCAGAACTGTCTGAGACCCCTTGCTCAAATCGGTCCATAATTGTGAAATGTCGATGAACGTCAGGTAGCCGAGAGAACCGGCCAGGCCAACGTGCTCGCGAGGTATGTCGGGAAGCCTCTCTTTAAAGACAACCGTAACGACGAGAATATTCGCCGTTCGCATGCGTTGGAGTTCCGAAAGTTGCGGAATCCGGTCGACGATACTTCGCCCGGCCCTGCCCCTCATCACCAGATTAGCAAGCACAGGAGCTGGCACAGCCAACACGACATTTGCATGCGTCGCCTTGTGACCGTTATCCAGGGTAAGCTCGATCCTATTGTCCTCTGCTATCTCGATAGTCGTGACGGAGGAAGACGTTTTAATATCACAAACCTCCTTGAGTTTCTCGTGCCAGGGTTTGATCAACTTCTCCTCGAGGCTTCCGCGCAACAGCCAGGCAAACGGCAGGCCGCGGCTGCCAAGCGAGTGCTTGACGAAGTCTTTGTAAGCTGCAGCAGACGTGTCGCTGCTCGAGGTGCACCAAATTTCGTTCAGAATGGTGTTATGCAGATCGGCGCAATCCTCTGTAGCGTACGGACGTGAGTACAAGAAGCCGTTCAAGGACTGTTGCTGGAGCGTCGACGTGCTAAACGGCTGCGAGACCAAGTCTAAGAGAGTGAAGCCAACCAGAAACATGTCGGGCCTGGGTAATGCTCCTGATGAGAGGTTGTCCAAAACATGCTGCAATGTATTGGGGTTTTTTAACTCCACGTATTTGGGTGCGTTGCTGTTGGTCGAACGTCGCGGATCAGAAGGGTTAAGTAGAATTTTGACGCTCAATCGCGGCTCGAAACAATCCTCTCGTTTGATCTTGAGATCGTCCTTTACGATTCTCCAGAAATTCACGTACCAATCACAGAACAAATGGGTATAGACGTCATGGTACATCCCGTTCATTCCGCCCTTTTGTGAGGAGAGTTGGCCTCCCAACAGGGCGTCCTTTTCATACAGCGTCACCTTGTACTTGCGCTCCGAGAGGCGCAGCGCGCAGGTCAACCCGGCGATGCCGCTGCCTATGATCGCGACTTCCCTTTCGTTCTGGACCGATGGGACGGACTTCTTGCGCCGAGATGCAGTAGAGACCACAGGCCTTCTCCTCAAGATTCTGATGCTTAGACCAACAATCCTCGAACTCTGGGATTCTCACGGCTCGCCAGTGACGAGCCGAGTTTCCCAGCTTTTTTCGTGATGTCGGCCAGCCACGCAGCATGCCAACCGGGATCCGCCTCGACGGACTTTTTCCATGCGCCCTGAAACGCAACAAGATCCTGATACAATGCTGCCTCGCTGCCGATGGATCGGTGGACGAGAACGTTGCGAAGCACGTTCATCGCTCCTTCGCCTAGATAATGAAGGAGGCTCGCACCAATCTCTCGCAAGATTCCGAGGGGATGCACGTTCAAGCCGCCGAAGCCTGCACCTGCGGTACGGGCGAACTCTTTGTTGACCATCGCCCTTTCGCAGCCGCGCATTGCCGACCTCATCCAAAATTCCCGAAAGTGCCAATTCCGCATCACCTCGGCGCAGAAGCTAAGGAAGAGCATGCCCGGATCAAAGTATGCTCTAAAGTCGTGCTCGAAGGTCGCCAGAAATGCGGCATCAAATCTTCCGAATTCGAGGGCACTTAGCAAGGTCGAAGAGGCGATCAAAGCCGACTCCATGCCTTGCGTGATCCCTTCGCCGGTCATCGGATCAGCGAACGAGCCGGCGTCCCCAATCAACACTCCTCCGTGGAAATAATTCGGACCGACACCCCCATACATCTTCACGACACCGCCGATTGGCTTGCTGACCAGTTTGATGCGAGCGCAGCCGGGGTGCCGGATCCTGAGTCGTTCGACGGCCGCTTCGAACGCCCGGGGTACTGAGTGGCCGTGTCGACCGGACGTCTCACTGAGCGTGCCGACTCCAATGTTTGCCCTGCCTCCATCCATCGGAAACAACCAGCCATAACCCGGCACGATGTCTTCATCGAACCAGACAGTTGCTTCACCGTTCTGAACCGAGACGCCCTCTACATAGGCCCGCTGTGCTATCGAAATGTGAGCGCGATTACTGGACTCGAGATTGAACGCTCTGGCAACAAACGACTCCGCGCCGTCCGCGCCTACGATCAGCCGAGATCTGATCTTAAGGTCAACGCCCCTTCCACGTGCAGTGACATGGATCCAATCATGTTCACGTCGGATACCGCCAACACTACAGCCATCATATACTTTCGCAGATACGGCTTGCGCGCGCTCCAAGAGATGCTGATCGAGGATGTGGCGCGGCACGACAAACCCGTGCGGAGGCAATCCGTGCTCGCTTTGATAGTAGGGGATATCGCCGCGAAACCCGAGCTTGGGGCCAAAGTAGATGCGAGTTGATGTTATCGGCGACAACGAAGCGATCTTCATTGTCTCGCGAACTCCCATTCGCTCCAGGATCCGCACTCCCGCCGGTTCGATGAAATCGCCGCAGACCTTTTCGCGTGGAAAGATCGCGCGCTCGATAACGGCCACACGCACGCCACGTCGAGCCAGGGACCAGGCGATCGTGGAGCCCGCCGGACCGCCTCCAATGACGATCACGTCATAAAGGTCAGAATTCGACAACGAAACTCTCCGACCGTACAAAATCGGGATTCAAAGGTGCTGGCGTCAAACGAGAATTGTTCGAATAGAATTCATAAGCGAGCAGCGCAAACATTGGCGGCGAAGCCCGCGCAGTAGCGATTGCACAACACGCTCATAACTGACGTCCAGCCCAACAGAAATCACGTCTCTTGGACAACCGCTGGCGAACCGAGCTGGAAATCGTGCAATCAAAAGTAGCCGATTGGCGGGAGGTCGACAAGGCGAGAACAATCCTCGGGGGCAAACCTATACCGCGGTGCGATGTGAAGGCACAGAGAAGGCGCACAGCGGCGCTGAAGCTCAAGTTATCGCGATAAGAGATTGATTTTGTTGTGATCGACCCATTGGCAGCTTTAAGGCGAGGGATCAGGCAGGTACGGTCGACATGTCCTTTACCGGCCAGGCCGTGTGAAAGGCCACGTATGGGCTGGGACTGGTCCGTTTTCTGACGGGGGATTGCGGATGGGACGCTTCGCCGAAGGCGCGGACAGATCCCAGCTGACGCTCTTGCCTGGAATATCTGGAAAACGGAGTAGGCTACATAATGCAATCTATGTGATCAATCGGTTCGTTGGTCCTCGACCTACCATGGACTCGCATGATCGGTGCGTTCGCATCTGGGATGCACGTCCCAGAAGCGCCGCCATTGCGCTCCGCTCACCCCACAAGTCCAGCGCAACCGCGCGCTCCGCCCGCCAATCTGGGATCAAATTGGCCAACGCCGAATCGCAAGCGCCCCGGCGGCCATGGAAAGATCCCTCAAATCCCCCGAATATGCCCGCCTCGTCGCCCTTCTTGTCGCAACGCGACATAAGGCCGGAATCCGTCAGCACGCCCTCGCCACTACGCAAGCCGCAATCCTTCGTGGCAAATATGAGGGCGGCGAACGTCGGTTGGATGTCGTTGAGTTCATTGCCATTGCGGAGGCGCTTGGGGCCGATCCGCGGAAGCTGCTTCGGCGGTTTATGATGGAGAGAGCCAAATCATCTTCAAAGGCGATCTTGGCAGCCTCTCGGGCTCGCCAATGATTGAGTATGAACCGGGGGGCACGAAGAGGTCCGGACCGGCTCCTACTCTACAAGCCGCCCGTCCAACAACTCGGCGGCAAGCGTCAGGCGAGCCCGTGAACCCAGAAGGCGAATCGGAAACTGGAAAACGCAATCGAGTCAGCGATGACTAGCGTTCTGCTTGACAGGGGATCCCTTAGGGGGAACCGGTGTTGAAAGAACAGCAGGCGCCGGTTGAGCTGATTTACTTCGCCTCAAGTAGTATTGCGACGCGCTCCTTTCTTTTGTAGAGCGCGGAAAGGCTGGGTATTACAAATGCATTTTGACCGTTTGGTCGATGAGATTTACGAAGCCGCTATAGTCCCCGAGCGGTGGAAGATTGTACTTGATAGATTGGCAGGTTTAGCTGACGCTGAAGGTGCACTACTATTTGCTGCGGCCCCCGGGCTGGCTCGGTGGCTGTCAACCGACAGTATTCGCTCCCGAGTAGAAGCTTGGATTGATAGTCCCTTCTACTTGAAAAATCCTCGAGGCGAGCGGTTGGTCCCGACCAAAGAACCGCGCTTCCTTACCGACCTTGATGCATTCACTCTCGAGGAGCTAGAGCAAGAACCCTATTACACTGATTTTCTTCGGCCCCGTGGTTTAGGCTGGTGCATCGGCACCTCGATATATTCCCCGGCGGGCGATATCCTTGTTGTTTCGATCGAAAAGGCTCACGAAAAAGGGCCCGTACCGCGCAAGGTCGCCGAACAGCTCGATCGTCTGCGACCCCATATCGCTCGCGCCGCCTTGCTGTCGGGCCGCGTTGGCCTCGAGCGAGCACGAGCAACAGTTGACAGTCTGAAAATGATTGGCTTGGCGGCAGCTGTGCTCGGCCATGGTGGCAAGGTGCTGGCGGCAAACGAAGCTCTGTTTGCCTATGAGCCCGATCTTCGGATTGGTGCTGGCTCTCAACTTGAATTTGCGAACCCAGCCGTTCAGGCTCTTTTTGCCGGCGCGTCGGAAGGTAGATCCGCCTCTACTCATGGGGCGTCTATTCCGGTTCGGAGGTCGCGCACGCGCGAGGCCTTTGTGGTCCATGTCCTGCCGATGCGCGGATCGGGACGTGATGTCTTTTCGGGCGCCGAATTCCTGCTTTACGTGACACCAGTCATTCAGCAGCCGGGCCCGCCCCCGGAAATCCTTCAGGCGTTGTTCGACCTCTCGCCTGCCGAAGCCCGCGTTGCCGCGATGGTTGCCAGGGGCAGCTCGGTAGAGGCAACGGCGCAAGCGCTATTAGTAAAGCCAAATACCATTCGCATGCAGCTCAAGGCAATCTTTGCAAAGACCGGCACGAGCCGCCAGGCCGAGCTCGTGAGCCTGCTGCGCTTGGCACCTTCTAGGTAGCTGCGGTTCTCTGCCCGAAGCGTAAGCACGGGGGTTGTTTAGGTTAAGCTGCAGTAGCCTGTGAGTTTTTGCGCGCCTTTACCCAAATGGGTAAAGCAACGCTCCGGGTCGCGGGTAAGATGGTTACAAATTAATTACGCTGTCACCAGGACAGTAAACCGTTTTCAGGGGCAGGAACGCTTTCCAAGGAGCAAAGGGGCTCCTCAAGCACACCCGCAGTCTGCCTAGACATCGCCACGCGGATATAGCCGTGCGTTGCGCGTGGATACGCGTGCGCCCATTTGAGGAGGATGAGAATCCATGATTATCACCGGCACAAACGGCACCGACACCATCACCGGCACTGCCGGTGGAGATCTCATCAGCTCCGGCAATGGTAACGACACCATCAATGGGTCCGCCGGAAACGACATCATCGATGGGGGAAATGGCGACGACAAGATCAACGGCGGCGCAGGCGTCGACCTGATCTTTGGTGGCAATGGAAACGATACGCTCGATGGTGGATCTGGTAGCGACGTCGTAAGCGGCGGCAATGGCAACGACATTCTCATCTACGGTGCATCCGAAAACGTCAACGCGATCGACATCTACGATGGCGGCAACGGGCAAGACACTCTTCGCCTGATCGTCAGCCAGTCCATGGCGAGCTCATCGGCATTTCTCGCGGATATCGCGGCACTGCAGGCCAAACTTGCGCACGGCAGCGCCACCTACCTATTCAACAGCTTCAATCTCCTCGTTACGGATATTGAAAAGCTCCAAATTGTCATCGAGCCCAGCGCAAATCACCCGCCCGTCGCGGTTGCAGATGTCGCGAGCACTAACGAAGACACGACCCTCACGATTATTGCTTCTGCGTTGCTTGCCAACGATACCGACCCCGACGCCAACGATACGAAGGCAATCGTATCCGTGCAGGGAGCGCAGCATGGCACCGTCTCGCTGAACAGCAGCGGCAATGTCGTATTCACCGCCGATGCCAATTATTCCGGCGTTGCTAGCTTTACTTACACGATGAAAGACAGTGCCGGCGCAACGTCGACGGCGACCGTCACGGTAAATGTTGCCGCCATCAACGACGCCCCGACTGCTACGAACCTCTCTGCTAGTGAGACCTATAAGGAGGATACGCCGCTCAATCTCACTGACATAACTGTCACTGATGTCGACAGCGCCACTGTCACGGTGAAGTTGGCGCTCTCGAATCCGGCTGCCGGAACTCTGAGTACTGGCGCGTCCGGCGGGGTGACTTCAACCTACAATGCGGTAACGGGCGTCTGGTCGGCTTCCGGCGCAACCGCCGATGTCAACGCCTTGCTGGCAGGGGTCACCTTCAATCCAGCTGCGAACTTCAACGGAAGCTTCTCGATCGCGACCAGTGTCAGCGACGGTGTTGCTCCGCCAGTGATAGGCGCCAAGATCTTCAGCGGAATTGCTGTCAACGACGCCCCGATCGCAACGAACCTGTCTGCTCCTGAGACTTATACGGAAGACACACCGCTCAATCTCAGCGATATCGTCATCACTGACATTGACAGCAGCACGATCACGGCAACCCTTACGCTGTCGAACCCGGCGGCCGGCACGCTGAGCACCACAACCTCGGGCGCGGTGACCTCGACCTACGCAGGAGGAGTCTGGACGGCGTCAGGTCCGACGGCTGACGTCAATGCCCTGCTGGCGGGTGTGAAATTCATCCCTGCAGCAAACTTCAACGGCAATTTCTCAATCGCCACCGTTGTCAGCGATGGATCGGCGTCGGTTACCGGTGCAAAGGCATTCACAGGCGTGGCTGTGAATGATGCCCCCGTCGCGATAGCTGACACACTGAGCGCGACTGAAGACTCCGCTATTACTTTTACGCGGGCGCAATTGCTCGGTAACGACACCGATATCGACAATTCCAATGCCCAGCTCTCAATCAGCTCGGTAACGAGCGGAACCGGCGGTAGCGCCGTCCTTAACAGTGACGGCAGCGTTACGTTTACACCAACCCATGATGTCAACGGTGCCGCGACGTTCACCTACACCATCACTGATGGCCATCTGACAAGTACCCCCGCAACGGCGACCGTAAACATAGCGCCGGTCGCGACCGCACCGACGATCACTCACGAACGAATCGAGGCTAACGTCACAACAGCGCCGATCGCATTGAACATTCAGATCAGCGACCCCGATACCAGCGATACGCTAGCCTCGACCGTTCAGGTTACCGGCGTTCCGCCCGAATATAGGTTGACGGCTGGGGCCCAGTCCACAGACGACCCCGGAGTCTGGATCGTCAACCTGAGCGACGTGGCCGGTCTGGCTATCCAGCTCAAGCCTGATGCCACGGCCGAAAAGCAGACGATAGCACTGAGCATCACGGCGAGCTCTTTCGACCACGCCAACGTTGCGCAAAAGACTGAGGTGTTGAACATCCAGATCAATGATCCGGGCGTAAAAGTTGCAGCCGATGGCTACATCGCCGATGCACTGGTCTTTGTTGACAAAGCCGATGGTACCGGCGTTTACAACGGTATTCTCGACTTGGGGGAATCGTTCACTTACACCGCGAGCGATGGCACGTTCAGCCTCGACACGTCGGGCGGCCAACTGGTCCTTCAGAGCGTTCATGGCGGCGGCCATAACACCATCGACGTGTTGACCGGACTGCCGTTCAACGGCACGCTGAAAGCTCCGAGCGGCTCGACCGTCGTGACGCCGCTCACCAATCTGATCGTAGCGGTGGCGGGTGCCGGCGGCGACACCGCGGCAGCTGAAGCTTCCGTGAAGGCGGCGCTGGGGCTATCTGACGCGGTGAGCCTGACGACGCTGGATCCGATCGCCGCGACCGTCTCGGCGGCGCCTGGTGCGGCTGACGTCCTCGCGGCATCAATTCAGGTCCAGGCGACCGTGGCTCAGCTCTCGGCGGCGACGGGCGCCTCCGCTGAGTCGGTCATCGGTGCGCTCGCCCACACCGTGACCGTAGGCAATGTTGACCTCGGCGCGCCCTCGACGGTTTCTGCGCTGGCCACGGTGGTGAACAATACGCTTCCACCCGAGCAGCAGCTCTCGCCAGCTGACCTCAATGCGATTGCTCAGGTCGTCCAGCAATCCAACGCCCAGATTTCGAGCAGCCTTGAGAACACAACCGATCTCAGCCAGGTCGCCCAGGCAGCACAAGTAGCCTTTGGCGACACAACGCAGGCGCTCTCGGACGCGGCGACTGGCGCCGGCACCACCACCTTCAGCAGCGTGCAGAACGACTATACAGGCACTGCACTCGAGCTGAAGATAGCAGCTGCTCCTCTTACTCTGACCGGCACAGAAGTTGCCGACACGCTGATAGGCGGCGACGGCAACGATTTGATTTCCGGTCTCGGCGGCAACGACACGCTCAAAGGCGGAGCCGGCGATGACATGATTTCGGGTGGCGCGGGCAAGGATGCTCTAACCGGCGGGGCGGGCAACGACACCCTCAATGGCGGTGCGGACTTTGACCGGGCCATATACACCGAAGCGACCGGTGGCATCACCGTTCACCTTGGAGCGGGGACTGCGACCGGTGCGGGCGTCGGCACCGATACTCTGATCTCGATCGATGGCGTCATCGGCAGCAATTTCAACGACTACCTTGACGGCACCGGCTACACCGGGAGCACTGGTTTGCCGGGCGCCATAATTGGCTTCGTCGAATTTGAAGGCGGCGCAGGTGACGATACGATCATTGGCGGGAGCAATGTGCAGGGTCATGCTCTGACCCGCGTGAGCTATCTCGGCGCATCCGCCGGGGTGACTGTCGATATCCAGTCAGGACAAGCTTACGGAACGGCTCCAGGCGACGTTGCGAATGTCGGCCACGATACGATCAGCAATATTCTGAATGTCTGGGGGTCGAACTACGACGATACTCTGCTCGGAAGCGACAACGGATCCGGCTCCTTTGAGGCATTCGAAGGACGTCGTGGCAATGACTTCGTCGACGGCCGCGGCGGCTATGACGTCGTCGTGTATGCGACCGACCTGACGACGACGACGGGCATCACGGTCAACATGGCCGCAGGCACTGTCACTGGCGATGTGACGGTCGGCACCGATACTCTGCGCAATGTCGAAGCCGTGCGCGGCACCAATTTCGCTGATTATTACAACGCTTCGAACTTTGGCGCGTCGGGCACCGCCAATATCGGCTCGCTTGGGACGTTCAATGACTTCCAGGGCGGTGGCGGCGACGACGTCGTCATTGGCAACGGCAATACTCGTGTCAACTACTCCAGCGCGCTTGCCGGCGTCACGGTCAACTTGCAAACGGACCTCAATCAAGCAGGGGTGACCGCCACCAACGTCGTAGGTAGTGCAACCGGCACTACGGAGGGAATCGATTCGCTAACTGGCGTGAATGCCGCGCAAGGATCTTCTTTTGACGACACTCTGCTCGGCTCCAATTTCAACAACACGTTCACGGGTCTGGGCGGCGACGATTTCATCGACGGGCGCGGCGGTTTCGATACCGCCAGCTACAACAGTATGACGCTTGCGACCGGCGGCATTGCCGTCCAAATGGCTGCCGGCACTGTGACCGACAACGTCAACAACGTGATAGGCCACGACACGCTACGCAACATCGAGGGGGTTCAGGGTACCGGCTACGCCGACACGTTTGACGCCACCGGCTATGGCTTGAACGGTGCGCTGAACGTCTCGACCAGCAACGCCAACTTCAACCAGTTCGAGGGCCTTGGCGGCGATGACGTCATCACCGGCAACGGCGCGACCCGGGTGCTCTACGGCAATGCGACCGGCGGGGTGAGCGTCACGATCGGGATGAACGGTGCCGGCACGGCCACGGGCGACCCCTCGACCGGCCATGACAGCTTCACCGGCGGGGTCAATGCGGCGATCGGCAGCAATTTTGCCGACAGCTACGACGCCTCGGCCTTCAACAACGGCTTCAACTCGTTCCAGGGCAATGGCGGCAACGACACCATCACCGGCAACGGTGCCACCCAGGTGCAGTACAGCAATGCCACGTCCGGCGTAGCGATCACGATCGGAGCCGGCGGCGCAGGTTCGGCCTCGGGCGACGGCTCGGTCGGCACCGACAGCTTCACCGGGGTCAACAGCGCGGTCGGCGGCAATCTCAACGACAGCTACAATGCCTCCGGCTTCAGCGGCTTCAACTCGTTCCAGGGCAATGGCGGCAACGACACCATCACCGGCAACGGCGCCACCCAGATCCAGTACAACAACGCAACCGGTGGGGTGACCGTCAATCTGTCCACCGGCACCGCCACCGGCGATGGTTCGGTCGGCACCGATACCATCACCGGCGGCGTCAACAACGTGCTCGGCTCCAACTTCGCCGACACCATCACCGGATCCTCAGGCGCCGACTTCCTCAACGGCAACGGCGGCAACGACACCATCAATGGTGGCGGTGGCAACGACAATCTGAACGGCGGGCTCGGTGCCGACACCTTCGTCTACGCCAATGGCGGCGGCGCGGACTTCGTCAGCGACTTCAACCGCGGCCAGGGCGACCGCATCGACGTCACCGGCGTGACCGGGATCTTCACCCTTGCCGATATCCAGGCGCATGCGTCGCAGCAAGGACCGAACACACTCATCGACTTCGGCGGCGGCAACATGATCACGCTGGCCAACATCGTGGTCGGCAGCCTCGTGGCCACCGACTTCGTGTTCAACAATACCGTCATCGGCACCTCCGGCAACGACACCCTGGTCGGCACCAGCCAGATCGACGGCATCTATGGGATGGACGGCAACGACCGCCTGCAAGGGCTCGGCGGCAATGACCTGCTGGACGGCGGCAACGGCTTCGACCGGGCGATCTATACTGAGGCGACCGGATCGATCACGGTCAATCTTGCGGCCGGTACGGCCAGCGGAGCCGGGGTCGGCAGCGATACGCTCGTGAGCATCGAAGGAGCCGTCGGCGGGGCATTCAATGACACGTTCGATGCCACCGGATTTACCGGATCGAGCGCGCAACCGGGTGTTGCCGCTGGCCAGAGCGGGTTCGAGGGTCGCGGCGGCGATGATGTCATCACTGGCCGGATCAACGATTTGGGCCAGTCCGTAACCCGGGTGGAGTATCTTGGTGCGTCGGCTGCGGTGACGGTCGATCTTGCAGCCGGCACCGGTCAGGGCACGGCGGCCGGCGACCTCGCCAATGTCGGCCACGACACGTTCACCAACGCGCTGCAGGGCGTGTTTGGATCGGCCTTCAACGACACGATCTACGGCAGCGACAATGCCAACTTCACCTATGAGGCCTTCGAAGGTCGCGCTGGCAACGACTATATCGATGGCCGCGGTGGGTACGACATCGTCGCCTACAACAACGACCCGACGACCGGCACGGGCATTAACGTCAACCTTGCCGCGGGCACGGTGACCGGCGATACCACCGTCGGCACCGATACGCTCCGCAATGTGGAGGCCGTCCGAGGCACGATCTTCGACGACGTGTTTGATACAACCGGCTACGGCGCCCCAGGTGCTCTCAATGCCTCTACCACCAACGGCAACTTCAACGATATTGCTGGAGCCGGCGGCAACGACAGCATCACCGGCAACGGCAACACCCGCCTCAACTACTCGATCGCGCAGGCGGCCGTCACCGTCGATCTGGAGACCACGGCCGGCACGGCCATCACCGTTGCAGGCAGTGCGACCGGCACGACCGAGGGGGTCGACACGTTCACCGGCGTGAATGCGGTTCAAGCCTCGGTCTTCAACGACACGCTGCTGGGCTCCAGCTACAACAACACGTTCACGCCGCTTGGCGGCGATGACTACATGGACGGCCGCGGCGGGTTCGACACGGCGAGCTACAACAACCTGAACACGACGACGGGCGGCATCGCGGTAGCCATGGCCGCCGGCACCGTGACCGGCGATGCCTCGATAGGCCACGACACGCTGCGCAACATCGAGGGGGTTCAGGGTACCGGCTACGCCGACACGTTTGACGCCACCGGCTATGGCTTGAACGGTGCGCT
>NZ_JBVVPT010000006.1:106053-316387 GCF_055811715.1 Bradyrhizobium sp. WSM4872
TCCAACTTCGCCGACACCATCACCGGATCCTCAGGCGCCGACTTCCTCAACGGCAACGGCGGCAACGACACCATCAACGGTGGCGGTGGCAATGACAATCTGAACGGCGGCGGAGGCAATGACAATTTCGTCTTTGTCTCGGGAGCAACTGCTGGTGCTACCATCACTGACTTTACCGGCAATGGACCTTCCCAAGGAGATACGCTGGAATTTCACGGTTTTGGGCTGGCCGCCGACGGCGCGACCCTGACGCAGATTGGGTTGAGCAATCAGTGGCTCGTGCACTCAGGTCTGGACGCACACGAGGAGACCATCACGATCAATGGCGCTGTGTATGCCACGGACTTTCATTTCCTGACATAGCCGCCGTTTGATTTTCTAAACTGCTTGCGGCCTCAGCGTATCACGCTGGGGCCGTTTCTTCGTCGCGCAGAAGTGCGGCTCCTGTCTGCTGTAAAAATGGCACGCAAACGACGCCAGAGCTCCGCTCCATTGCGGCAACCGGACGCCCACCAGAGATCCTCCAAACTGCACTACAAGAGAGGTGAGTTGAGCAGCAACGCGCGATCACCAGTTCCAGGAGCTCACGACGGTGTCTCACTGAGCTCCCAATGAGTTACAGGATCAAGCCATATCGCTGGACTTCCGCACCAAGCAAAGCGTGCATGCGAGGGTTCAAACCTCCAGCGGAATCGGATCTCCTTTGACCGCGGAAATTATAGATGGAGCCGTCAAATCGCATCTTGCGGAAACCCAAGTCAAGCTGAAGGCAGCCGAGCAGATCGCCAGGGAAGCGCTGGCCTGCGCAGAGGCAGGTGGGCAGCTGAGACGATTCAGGTTTCCATAGATATCGAGCAATTGATCTGCCAGGCCGGACAGCTTCACGATACCGCCACGTCTTTGCGCCGTATGGCGCACGATTGCACAACATCAAGGTTCTCACATTTTGCGCGATCGACAGGGCACGGAATCGGCAAGCTCTCCAAGCGCAATGCCCCCAGCCGCCCGCCCTTTCCTCTTGTCATCCTTGCTCCAGCCATCGCTTCAGCACGCGCCGTTGCGCGGCCCGGACCGGCCTTTCATAGCGCTCCAGTCCCGCCAGACGCTTCGCTAGCTTCGGGCTTGGGCATTCCAGGAACGCAATAAGCATGTCATGGCGGGTCTGCCGGATGCGACCAAGCCACAGATTGGTGCGGACGAAATCTTCCATGTTTGACGAGTTGTGTTGCTGTCCGAAGCTTGCCCCGATCGCCCGCACGAGTGGGCGGGAGTTAGCATCGCCCTCAGCCTTTAGGCGCGAGAGCCCATGTTGACGGGCATTGCGGCTCGACTTCGCTTTTCCCGCGTTCGTCTTCGGCCCCGTGCTTCGTTTGGCGTTCAGCCTGTTTGTTTCGATCTTTCGTTCTGAGGTCATGAGGCCGCGTTCTCTGATGTCTGCTCTACCTTGGTCTTCCCTCCGTCCGGCGAGGAGTTCAACCATGTTTTTGAGCGAAGCATTGCTGAACACAACCAAGGCAAGCCAGCTTTCGACACAACGCGGTGTGGCGAGATCCCTTCACGCGCGAGCGTAGGATAATCCCTATTCGACTGGACGAACTTCAGTGGCTACCAGATGAGAGGCGGACGCTGAGGATTTTGCTATTTCTTTGTCTTCCTGAAAAGGCGCTTGACGACGCTGATCAGCCTGACTACCGGCGCGGTCCCTCGCGACTTGCGCGGCGGAATCACAATCAACACAAAAGCCAAATTCAGCAGCAGCCAGCCGCCTAACACAATCAAAAAGACCCGCATCTGAAATCCGGGAAAAAAGAGCAATCAAAAGTGAAATGAAGCGTTTAACGGTCTGATTGAAACCCAAGCGGGATGCCAGTTCAAGTCCTCGGCTTGGCGTGCGGGAGCGACTGTCGGTTATGTCTCGAATAAAATCGGATCGTACGCGCCTCGCGTTCCGACCCAGCCAGGTCGCACGCCTTCTGTGGATCATGGGTGCCGGCGCTTTTCGCTAGTGCTCTAGATGGACTGGACCGGGATTCTTTAACCCCGACTATGAGCTCGGAGCGAACTCGATCGGAACGTAATATGCGCCGAATGATTAGGTTGAGGACTTCAGCGATTCAATGGGCGCCTCGGCTGCACGACTACTCCTGTTGGAGCGTTCGGGCCAGTCGATGCGTTTGCAAGAGAGCCCGCGGCGTTCGATCGCCGTGGACAGTCGCTCGGCCCGCTGTCTCGCGGCGCCGCCGACCAGGCTCGTGCCAGCCGAGGCGTCGGCCATGACTTCGTTTCGGATGAACTCGTACATCCGCAGCAGGAAATGATCGGAAAGGCCTTCAAAATCGTTCATGGTAGGCACAATCAAATTCAGGAAATAATCCAGACTATCAATCGAAAGCTTACCCAGCCAAGCGCCACAATCCAAGCAATCATGGCGAGGCCGACGGCTCCGAAAAGGACAGTAGGCAAGAGATAGTCGCTAATACCCCTTTGCCGGCTAGCCGGCTCAACGGTCTGCTCAGTTCGATCAAGCATTCTGACCTGCCCTTGGGAATTCAAGGAAATACAGGCCGAGTGATGAGACGACAAACGATAGCTGCGATTAACCTCACCGGTCAACGTTAAGGGCTGGCGGAAGAGGCCGATCCCGCCGCAGGAGCGAGGCTCGAACCCTACGTTAGCGCCGCCCCCTCAGGTGACTCCGTGGCTTTGTTGCTTTCGCCCCACCACTTGGCTTCGATTTGTCGCTTTGCTCTGGGGGGGGGCGCTGACCGCCGATCGCTGCGCGAATTAGAGCCCATATGAGCAATATGATTGCTGCAGAAACGACTGGCATTCCACTCCGATTGGAGCGTTACTGAGTCGGCCGGGGGCAATGGCAGCGCCGGTATCTCACCTCGCGAACGCGGGGCTTCAGGCAGTGCGGCGAGGAGCGCCGCTATTCTTGGAGTAGGAGATACCCGTGCGTAGCGTACAAAGTGAAGGCCCCGACGGGCCACAGCATCAGATCATCAGATTCAACCCGAACGACCGGCGGCATTTCATCGGCGGCTCGGATGCCCGCATCATCATGGGGGACGACCAGGAGAACCTCACCCGCCTTTGGCGGGAAAAACGCGGCGAAATCGAATCGCAGGATCTCTCAGACAATCTGATTGTCCAGCTCGGGACCGTGACGGAGGTCTTGAACCGCGCCTGGTACCAGCGCGCGAGCGGTCACACGGTGAAGGACATCCAGAAACGGGTTCGTCATCCCATCCACAAATGGATGGCCGCAACGTTGGACGGGACGGTCGAGCAGACCGGTGCCGTCTTCGAAGCCAAGTTCATGCTGCCGTGGGCCTTCACGGAGGAAGCTGCCGCCGACAAGCACATGGCCCAGTTACAGCACAACATGTGGGTCACCGCGTCTCGCAGCGCCGTTCTCTCGATCATCACTGGTGGCGGCAAATGGGTCGAGATCAACATCCACGCTGATCCGCTTTATCAGCACCTACTGCTGACGGCCGAAAAGAAGTTCTGGCGGTGCGTCCAAAGCGGCGAGCCGCCGATCCTCTTTAATATCGAAACGCCCCGCCCTAGACTCGAGGCGGTCAAGGTCGTCGATATGTCGACCTCCAACCAATGGGCTGACCTGGCAGCGACCTACCTGCGGACGCGAGAGGCCCATGGCGAGCACGAGACGGCCAAAGCGGATCTGAAAAAGCTAATGCCGGAGGATGCCAAGGAAGCGACCGGGCACGGCATCAAAGCCAAGCGTTCCAAGTCGGGCGCGATCAGCTTCGAGGCTCAAGCGGCGGAGGGCTCCCATGCACCAGTCCAGTGAGCGCATCGGGACCATCGCAGCCGCCCTCGCCCGAGCCCAAGCCGAACTGATGAACCCGGAGAAGACTCTGACCGCCGTCATCAGGTCGCCCTTCCCGCGGGAGGACGATCGGACGTTCCGCTACGCGTCCCTCGCGAGCGGCCTGGACATCGTCCGCAAGACGCTGAGCCAGCAGGAAATCGCCACGATCCAGACCACCCGGATCGAGCAGCCAACCGGCCAAATTCACCTCACCACCTTGCTCGCCCACGCCTCAGGAGAATGGATTTCCTCGGACCTTCCGGTCTGCGCCTCCAAGGAGGTCGAAGCGCCGCACCGGATGGGAGCGGCGCTAACTTACGCCCGCCGCTATGCGCTGTTTGCCATGGTCGGAATTGCCGGAGAGGACGATCTGGACGCCCCGGACCTGATGACGGGGTCTCCCACCGCGGTTGAGCTACAGATCGCACCAGCACCGAAGGGAAAGCCGCCCAAAGGCGCTCCGAACCGTTCTGCCCTTCTGCCGCCTGACCGCTCCGCTGAGCTGTTGGATCGGCTTTTGGGCGAGCTTGCCGAGCGGGAAGCCGGCGACGACCTGCTCGCCTGGGCCAAGATCAGCCTCCCGCTCAAGAACACTCTTCTGGAGGCGCACGCCCGCATGCTCGAGGCTGCCTACCAGAAGAGGTTCGAGGAAGCCGCCCTTCCCGATCTCGATATATCAGACCAACAGCCGGTGGTAGCGATCAGACAGCGCGACGTCGAGGGTCCCGCCAGCGCCTCATCCGGAGCAGAGGTCGGCCTAGCCTTCCCGAAAGAGCCGGCTCGGAGACGAAGCAAGGATCACCTCGGCTTCATTCGCAACCAGGGTTGTCTGGTCTGCCAGAAGACCCCCGCTGATGCCCATCATTTGAAATTCGCTCAACCGCGAACTCTGGGGCGCAAAGTCAGTGATGAGTTTACCGTGCCGCTGTGCCGATCCCATCACCTATCTCTGCACCGGCACGGAGACGAAAGAGCCTGGTGGACCAATCTGCAAATTTCACCATTGCCCATTGCGAAAGAACTTTGGGATGCCAGTCCTGTCCACCTGATGAACGGAGCAAATCTGGCTGGAGAGATCGGCTCGGAGGCGCGGGGTCAATGAATGCTCCTGTCAGCCTACCTCCGCGTCAGTCGAAGAGCGTCTTGCCGTCTGAGTTCGAGGCCCTGTGTCCGCCGCCTCAGCTTTTGCCCGGAGAGAACATCGACCAGTATGACGCACTTCAGGCCGCCATCTTCCGCGACCTCTGTCCTCGATCTGCCATCGAATGGCTGCTCGCCATCGACATCGCAGAACTCTCCTGGGAGATGCAACGCTACCGGATTCTGCGGCATAGGCTCCTGGACACCTACCGCCACAAGGCGATCGAGATGACGCTTCGCCGCATCGACGTGGTGGGCGTCGCCCCGGACTTCCAAGGTGCGGCCGAAACTTACACCATCCATAACGCGCTGGAATGGCAACTGGATGCTTCTGCTGCGAGCGATATCGAAGCCCGTCTTCGATCGTACGGTTTCGATGAACATGCCATCAGCATGGAGGCTTACGTGCAGGCGCGCGAGATCCTCGTTCTGTTTGAATCGCTTCTGAATGGGGCTCAGCTTCGACGCCTAATGCTGCTGAAGGAGATCAACAACTTTCAAAGGTGGGCTGATCCCGCCAATGTCCCTGAGTGCAAAGGTCAGCCAAGAGACGTCAATTTTCCGCGAGGAAGATCTTGCTGACAAGACCTCTCATGGATGCCAGCCATGCGCATGCTGGGCATATTGCACTGCGTTTCCAATCGGCCCGCCTTAGCCAAAGCTCACACCGAACTAAGCAACCAGCTTGCGGCAATCCAGAGTACCCGCATCGAGCCCTGCAAGGGCAGAGCCAATCTTACTATCCTAATCGGCCACGGCACGGGCGAATGGATCTCTTCCGACTTGCCGGTTTGCCCCGCCAAGCGTCTCGAAGACACACGAAATGGTAGCGGCGCTAACTGGTACTAGTCACTACTCCCTCCTGCCAAGTCGGAAGCCAGCTAGGAACGACCGGACGCGCCCGACAAGATCGCCGAGCTGCCGAGCTTCACCGAACAGCGCTCTGCGCTGGGATCCAAGGGCAGCCTCCCCAAGGCTTTCGCACTGGCTGCCCTTCCTCGGATAAGACCCAGCGGCCTCTGCGAGCGCCTCTAGGCGAACTTCGCCGGCACTAACGATCTCCTCTTGGAGGCAAGGCGAGGCTCGCCCGTCAAGGGCAACCTCCACGAGACCGACGCCAAATACGCCGAGACCGCTTACCAAGCAAGGCATGAAGTGAGCCCGGCTGCCCGCCTAAGCTCTGGATGATGAGCCGGCCCATAACAACGAGTTGAACCTTGATCGACGAAGCGAGGTAGCGACCCCGATAACGAGAGGCTGCATCTACAAGCGAAGACCTTTAGCTATGACAACGCCTTGGGACGACGAAGCAAAATTGACTCGACCGGCCAACGAAGGTCATTGAGAATGCTAGCATCGGAGCAGAGCACCAGATCCGCATGCTCAGGAATCTCTCCGATCTCATTTACCCTAATCAGTTCGCGTCCCGACAATAACCTTACTTCGCCAAGCCTTTTTAGAGATTCTAGCACCTTCTGTGGGTCGCTTCCCGCTAGCGACAGATATCGCCGATCGAATTCCAACACACCTAAAAAGGAGCTCACCGCCCGAAGGGTCAACATCATGCCGGAAAGCACTTTTGCTTCGTATCCCTCTACGTCAATCTTAAAAAGAAGTCTGTCGGCGTCGAGTTCGCTTCTTCCTTCGAACAGATGATCGATTGTGGTGGAACTAACCGATATTTCGCGGAAAGACTCCGCACCAGTCCCCTTGAATCCAATATCGTCTGATATCTTCCCAATCGCCGATGACGTTCCCGACCATTTTTCATCCAGGTGAAGAATTTGATCGCCAATTTGATCAGAAACCAACTCGGTCTGAAGTAACATATGGGTGGCATTGATATGCGTCTTGATACTCCGATCGAGGTAGGCCTTAATATTTGGATTTGGCTCGAACAGAAAAATATCGGCACCATTCGCGTAGGCCGCCGAAAGAATAATCTCTCCGTAGTTTGCACCGATGTCTAAGACGAGTGTCGGTCGCAACGCCGCAATAGCGGACCGCCAAAACATTGTTATCCAAGGCTGGGTAGCTCCAGCCGAGGCGCCAATGAATCTTCCTCGGTTTTCATTGGCGTCATAATATAGGTTGCTGATTCCAATGAATCTTACCGAGGCACGGCCCGGAAGAGTACGAAGGACGAACGAGTCCAAGACGAATCTAACCGCCCGCTTTGCACTTAACACAATCGCCCCCTTTAACCTGAGCAAGCTGTACTACACGCCAGAGCGCAGGATCTATCAAATTATCACAACCGCTCTTGCCCGCTGCGCCTCACCTGCTCCAGTCAGCATTTTAACGAAGACTCGCCACTTCGATCGCGGTTCTCATCTAGACCGCCAGCAAGACAAGACGGCTTTTGTTTCTGACACTTAGTCGCCCAAGCCTTATTCAACAACTTCTTTATGAGCGCTGGTAGTCGTCTTCAATCCGGATGATGTCGTCTTCCCCGAGATAGCTTCCGGTCTGGACCTCGATCAGCTCCAGCATGATTTTACCGGGGTTCTCCATCCGGTGCACCGCGCCCATCGGGATGTAGATGGACTCGTTCTCGTGCACGCTTTTGACGGTCTCGTTGACGGTGACGCGGGCTGTGCCGCGGACCACGATCCAGTGCTCGGCGCGATGATGGTGCTTCTGCAGCGACAGACGCCCGCCCGGCTTCACCACGATGCGCTTGACCTGATGGCGCTCGCCATTGTCGACCGACTGGTAGCTGCCCCAGGGCCGATGCACCTTGAGATGCTCCTCGGTGACCTTCGGCGCGACCGCCTTGAGTTTTGTGACCAGCCGCTTCAGCCCGTTGGCATCCTTCTGACGCGAGACGAGAACCGCATCGGCAGTCGCGACCACGATGAGATCGTCGACGCCTTCGAGCGCGACCAGCGCGGAGTCTGTGGTGACGTTGCAATTGCGGCTATCTTCGAACACGGCGGTGCCGTGCGACGCATTGCCTTGCGCGTCCTTGTCCGACAATTCCCACACCGCGTGCCAGGAGCCGACGTCGGACCAGCCGCAGGACACCGGCACGACCGCGGCGCGCGCGGTCTTCTCCATCACCGCATAGTCGATCGAGATCGCCTTGGCCGCGCCGAACGCCTCGGGCTCCAGCGTCACGAAGCCGAGATCGCGGCCGGCATTGCTAACAGCATTGGAAATCGCCTCCACGCTCGCCGCATCGACCTTGCGGTATTCGTCGAGCAGCACGCTGGCCGGAAACATGAAGTTGCCGCTGTTCCAGAGATAGCCGGAGTTGACGTAGTCGGCCGCCTTCACCGCATCCGGCTTCTCGACGAAGCGCGCGACCGCGTGCACCTCGCCGGAGATGACCTCACCCGGGCTGATATAGCCGTATTCGGTCGCCGGCCGTTCCGGCTTGACGCCGAAAGTGACGATACGCCCGGCGCTCGCGGCGATGAGGCCCTGGCGGCACGCCGCGACGAAGGCCGCGTTGTCCTGCACCACGTGATCGGCGGCGAGCGCGAGCACGATCGCCTCACTGGTGCGGTTCTGCGCGAACACCGCGCCGGCGGCGATCGCCGGACCGGAATCCCGCCGCATCGGCTCGAGGATCACATCGGCCGCGATGCCGATTTCGGCGAGTTGTTCTAGCACCATGAAGCGGTAGGAGGCATTGGTGATGACGATCGGGCGATCGAACAGCAAGGCCTCCGAGACGCGCAACAGCGTGTCCTGGAAAGTCGAGCGCGTGCCGAACAGCGGCAGGAATTGCTTGGGCCGCACCTCGCGCGAAGCCGGCCATAGCCGCGTTCCGGCGCCACCACACATGATCAGGGGGATTATCGGGCTTGTCATTGTCGTCTCACAAATTGTAAAGGATATAACAAACTTGAAAATGCGCGTCAGGGCTGTTCGTATTTAAGGTGAATCGAGGAGGGAGCGCTTCTTGTCCCTTTGTAACGCTCCACAAAATCTTCCACGTTAATGTAAAGTCTATCACTTGGCAATTTTGGATCGCTATCAGCACTGCTTTCAGCTATGAGAAGCAAAGCAATTCCATGGGAAATTCATGACAAAGAAGCGAGCATTGATCACGGGCGTAACCGGTCAAGACGGAGCCTACCTAGCTGAGTTACTCTTAGCTAAGGGCTACGAGGTTCATGGCATCAAGCGCAGAACGTCGCTGTTCAATACAGATCGAATTGACCATCTTTATCAAGATCCTCACGAAACCAATCCACCGTTTAAGTTGCACTATGGAGATCTAACCGACTCCTCCAGTCTTATACGCATTGTTGGTCAGACCCAACCCGACGAGATATACAATCTCGCCGCACAGAGCCACGTCGCGGTTTCGTTTGAAGAACCCGAGTACACTGCCAACTCCGACGCTCTCGGCGCTCTGCGCATACTAGAAGCAATGAGAATAGTCGGCATTGAGCGGAAATCCAGATTTTACCAAGCTTCGACCTCCGAATTGTATGGCTTAGTACAGGAGACCCCTCAGAAGGAAACAACGCCCTTCTATCCTCGGTCTCCCTACGCGGTCGCAAAACTCTATGCCTATTGGATCACAGTGAACTACCGCGAAGCTTATGGAATGTATGCGTGCAACGGCATTCTATTCAATCACGAGTCGCCCGTGCGCGGCGAGACATTCGTCACGCGAAAGATCACACGGGCGTTAGCCCGCATCCATTTGGGTCTTCAGGATCGCCTCTATCTTGGCAATCTTGATGCGCTCCGCGATTGGGGGCACGCCCGAGACTATGTTGAGATGCAATGGCTGATGATGCAGCAAGCTGAACCAGAAGATTATGTGATCGCTACTGGGACTCAGCATTCGGTGAGGGAATTTGTCGAGGTCGCGGCCGGAGAAGTCGGCATTCAAATTTCTTGGAACGGAGAAGGGATAGAAGAAAAAGGCATCGATCAAAACACAGGTAAATGCATAGTTTCTGTAGACCCAAGATACTTCCGCCCGACCGAGGTTGCTACACTATTAGGCGACCCCAGCAAGGCGCGCGAGAAGTTGGGTTGGCAACCTAAGACTACGTTCGAGGCGCTTGTCCAAGAGATGATGCGCGAAGATTTGAAGAGTGCCAAGCGAGACGAGCTCGTAAAGCAACACGGCTTCAGGTATTTTGAGAGGCGTGAATAAGCAGGATACAAAGCTTGAGTGTTCTTCCGAGGGCCATTAGTTTGAATTGCCCGGCAATGTTCCCCAAGCCGAAATCCGTGTTGCTGCCCAACACCTATGCCTTCGAATCCGAGCCGATGGTGAAGGCCACGGGCTTTCGCGAATACGACGCGCGCTGGTTGTTCCAGAAGGAAATCAACCTGATGGGAATTCAGGCGCTCGGCATGGGGCTGGGCGCGCTGATCGCGGAGCTCGGCGTCAGCCAAGAGATCGTCACCGGTCATGATTTCCGCGGCTATTCGGCCTCGATCAAATATGCGCTGATTTCCGGCCTGATGGCTGCAGGCTGCAAGGTGCACGACATCGGGCTCGCGGTGACGCCGATGGCCTATTTCGCCCAGTTCGACCTCGACGTGCCCTGCTGCGCCATGGTCACGGCCTCGCACAACGACAATGGCTGGACCGGCGTGAAGATGGGCGCCAACCGCCCACTGACCTTCGGCCCCGACGAGATGACGCGGTTGAAGGAGATCGTGCTGGGCGCCGAGTTCAAGAACAAGGCCGGCGGCTCCTATCAATTCCACGAGAATTATCCGGCGCGCTACATCGCCGATCTCACCAGCCGCCCGAAGCTCAAGCGCAAGCTCAAGGTCGTCGCGGCCTGCGGCAACGGCACCGCCGGCGCGTTCGCGCCGCAGGTGCTGGAGGCGATCGGCTGCGAGGTGATCCCGCTCGACACCGAGCTCGACCACACCTTCCCGAAATACAATCCGAACCCCGAAGACATGGAGATGCTGCACGCTATCCGCGACGCGGTGCTGCAGCACAAGGCCGATGTCGGTCTCGGCTTCGACGGTGACGGCGATCGCTGCGGCGTGGTCGACAACACCGGCGAGGAGATCTTTGCCGACAAGGTCGGCGTGATGCTGGCGCGCGACATGTCCGCGATCCACAAGGATGCGCAGTTCATCGTCGACGTGAAGTCGACTGGCCTTTTCATCACCGATCCGGTGCTGCAGAAGCAGGGTGCCAAAACCACCTATTGGAAGACCGGCCATTCCTACATGAAGCGCCGCACCCACGAGACGGGTGCGCTCGCGGGCTTCGAGAAGTCCGGCCACTTCTTCTTCAACAAGCCGTATGGACGCGGCTACGACGACGGGCTCGTCTCGGCGCTCGCGATCTGCGACATGCTCGACCGCGCCCCCGGCAAGTCGATGGCCGATCTCAAGAACGCGCTGCCGAAGACCTGGTCGTCGCCGACCATGTCGCCGCATTGCACCGACGAGGTGAAGTACGGCGTCATCGACAAGGTGGTGAAGCACTTCGAGGGCTTGCAGACGAAGGGCGCCAAGATCGGCGACCAGTCGATCCGCGATCTCGTCACCGTCAACGGCGTCCGCGTCACGGTCGAGGACGGCAGCTGGGGCCTGGTGCGTGCCTCCTCCAACAAGCCCGAGCTCGTTGTCGTGGTCGAGAGCCCGGTCTCCGAGCAGCGCATGCACGACATGTTCGAGATGGTGAACAGCGTGCTGCGCACCCATCCCGAAGTCGGCGAGTACAATCAGAAGATTTGACCTGGGATCGGCATTCCCGTGTACGTTGGGCCCAAGTAAGTTAGCAATCGGCTCCCCTTGCTCTCGCGAGCTGTAGATCCTCAACATATTGAGAGATCCGATCATAACTTTCGGCGACAACCTCTGGTGCGTGCCTCTCAACCACGTACTGACGCGCGTGATCACGCAAGGACTTGAAGCGCTCCCGATCAAGCTGCAGTTTCAGCGCTTGCGTATAAACGTCATCTGGCCCGTCACAGACGATAAGATCCCGATCCGGCACACAGTCCAGCCCATCGATGCCTCGACTTGTGGTTACGACAACTACTCCAATTGACATTGCCTCGAGAATTTTTGTCTTTACGCCAGTTCCGCCGACGAAGGGCGCCAGAAGGATACCTGGCGGGCTTGAGAGGTCGGATAGATCCGGAGCAAATCCTCTGAAATCGCAATATCTATTAAGCTGCTCTGAGCGGATCTCCCCTGGATCGTATTGCCCGAAAACGCAGATGCGTTCGGCCTCCCCGCCCTGTAATCGCCTGTCAATCGCTTGAACGAGCAACTGCAATGAAGACATATTGTGATGGTTTCGTAAATTCCCCACAAAAAGCAGACGCGGCCTCCCGATCGGATCGCTAGAGATCACGTTCGTTGCCATGCTGGAGATAGGAACAGAAAAGACATTGTCTCTTCCTTCTGAAGAGGAGAACTCCTGCGCTTCAACTGCGGACGTGAACATGACCGCCCTTGCCAGCTTGGCAACATTCTGCTCACGACGAAACATACGCGTTCCCTCGATCTTGAGAACCCGACCGGCTGCAAATCTCGCCGCAAGCTGTATCCACCGTGGAAAATCGTTCTTGCGTGTCCCGAGAAGATTTTCGGCGCCTGACAAAAGTTGCTCAGCGTAACGTTTGGATAGCAGATCATCATAGTCAACGACTACTCTCCGCGCTACGCAACTCCCGTCCAGCATCCTCGTATTTGCAAAATTCCGTATCATATCGACATAGATCATGACTGGCCGACGAGACCGAACCAATTCGAAGACCTTCGAAGCGGTTGAAGTGCCGCAGTAGTACGACTCCTGCAAAGGAAACTTGCGCACTATGAAATTCACACAAAAATCCCAGAGAGATGCTTTCTCCAGCTCCACGACTTCCGCGGCAGCTAAAAATTCAGGAATCTCCCTGGGAGTTTCTGCGCATAGGATTATTAACTTGTATCTTTGCGCCAAGTAGCTCAGATGCTGAACAATCATCCGCTCGCGGCCGCCGATGATCGGAATGGGCCATCGGCTCAGGATTGCAATAGCACAGGGAGCAAACTCAACACAGGCGCCATCAGTCTGCAAAGTGTGAAATGAAAACAACCTCGCCCCCCTACACCTAATTCAAGAAAAATCTTTTACAATTCGCCTTACCGCCGCGAGATATCACATTATCCAACCGATCGATCGACCAGCTTACAAATTGTTGCAGAAAAGCTTAATCAAGATCCGGCCCAGGAAAACCTTCGACTAAATCAGAAAACCAGTTTGATTCTCTCGTCGCACGCTCGACATGGCGGGCACAAAACCTTTTTACTACCTCTCCCGTTTCGAAGTCATCTCGAACTGCCGCCCTTGCACATGATTCGATGGCGGCGATCCATTGTTCTGCGGTTTCAACCACAATAACGTTTCCAGAGCCGAAATTTAGCCCACGAACGCCCATTCGCGTCGAGACAATCGATTTTCTGTTATAGAAAGATTCGGCCGCCTTGACGCTGACACCCGAACCAGAGAGCACGGGAACGATCAACACGTCGAAGCTATCCCAGACGTCCGTCGGCGACTCTACAAATCCGCAGATTTGCACATTTGAATAGGAATAATTGAGAGCTTTGCCTCCGCGACCGAACACCAAAAGCTCCACATCCCCCAGCTTAGGGAAAACTGATCGCATAAACCAATCCAATCCCAGTCTGTTCGGCCACCATTCCAGATTTCCAACAAATCCAAGTCTGAGAGGACTCGCGGTTTTAACCGAGGCCAACTTCCTCCTGGAGCAGTTTTGACACCCATTGATCCTGTCGGCGCACCGGTATCGGAATGTCGGAGGAATATTCACCAGATTTATTCCACCAATCTTCCGCTCAAAATAGCTCGCATCATCGGCCGAGATGCAAACGGCACGGTCGATCCAGCGTAACGCGGATAACTCAAATCTTCTAAGATACCACGCTTCTCTCCGAAGTAACCCTCCTCTAATTCCTGAAGCTTCTCTTGATCTCTGAGCCATAAGCCGCCACTCAACATTGTGGAGTATCGCCAACTTTCGATCGCAATTGGATACTTTGGCCAAGTAGCTCGTTTCGACATGATCGAGCACGAGAATGTCAGCTCGACTGAACAAGACTCGGAAAGTCGCTGTCAAAGAAAGGCAGTAGAGTATCTTCGACGAAACTGGGAGAATGCTACCTATCAAGACAGCGAGCAACAGCTTGAGCTTTCGGTAGAACCTGTTGTTCGGCAGCACCGAGACAAACGTTATGTCGGATTGTCGTCCGAATAAAATATTTGTTAGCTCTCGAGAATAGGTTCCGCCACCGCCTTGATCTGCGGCAAATGGAACGAGTCCCACCCACATTACTCGAAGAATTCGTTTCTCGGACATGACCGCTCAAAAACTGCGACAGCGCAACTGCAGCGTATGGAATGACGTTGAAGGCTTACCCGTTTCTAGTAACTCGTCGCGAAGCTGTCACGCTTGGGACCAATCTTATCAAGCAAACGAAAATAACCAGAATCTGGATCTGCAATATCAGCCCCTCGACGCTAAATCGCAGCGCAGCGATCATGATAATCGCATAATACTTTAAGAAGAACTGGACATGAGGATCGCCTACGTTCGCGTAACAAATCGCAAGCGTTAACAAACAGCCGAATATTAGGCCGGACAGCACGACACCGACAAACCCGAAATCGGTGACCGCGGTTATCGGCATGCTAAAGGTTAACGTCGATCCTCTGGAGTAGAAATTCAAGTCGAGGTTGGCTCCGAAAACGACCTGAGTCAGATATGCGTCCTTGTCGGCCCTTGGCTTTTCGAAAGGAACGATAGCTGACGGGACGAGATTAAGAGGACTAATTGTAGCCGCGAGGAATGAGAAATCTGTCGATGGAATCCGACTTAGACTGGATATTAGGTACGTCGCGTTATCGTATTGAAGATAGTCAGTCGACATATTCGCCGATCGTGACGCTGAAGACGGATCTTCGCCAACCAACGAAATTCCTTGCCTCTGCGCATTGAGAAATGCTGACAGCAACGAAGCTGGAAGCATCAAAAGAAGCGCAATGACAGCATTTCTTGCCATTTGAGAGCGCGACTTTGACCTATCGAATAAAATTACAGCAAACGCCGCAATACAGGCCAGCGTTCCAGTACGAGTAGCAGGAAACGTGATGAAGTACGTCAAGCCCAAGTATACTGCCGCTTTCAGGACACCGAGCACCGTCGTATGCCTGAGCGAAAGACCGATCAACAACACTGCGGGTATTACCGCCACACCAGTTAGCGTCTGCAAATACCAACCGCCGTTCGTCAAAGACATCATGGCCGAAAAGCGATTTACGTCTCCTGCGCCTAGAAAGTAGAGGGGATTCCCGTAGATGATCACATTGGCGGAATAAGACACAAGCAGAAATAGCCAGAATGAAAGTACTATTTGGGCCGGCTGCAAACCGCCCATTACTGCAAGATAGCGAGGAGCGACTCCACTCCTTACCATCCAACTGGAGAGGGTCGCCGCCAGGAAAAAAAGCACAATGTAGTAATTGGCCTCTTCGCAAACACCATCAGGAATGGTGGCACCAAAATACCAATACTTGGCGCTGAGCCGAATTATCGCGGGCACAATGAACAAGTTTGCACTGTAATAAAATAGGAACACTCCGATCGATGTTCGAAGCCCAAATAGGACGAACGTAGAAAACGCAGCTATTGAAGCGATCAGAATAGCAACGGAGATTTCCTGCATCTTGCCTTCTTTTCTTTTCACCTCTTAGGCGACCGACCAAATGTCCTTGACCCGACACCTCGGGTCTCTTCATCCGAAGATAGTTGGCGATAAGCCCAACATCCGCCGACTGATGTACAGAAATACAAAGGTACGTGCCACAAGCACGCTACCCACGAGCACAGTAACACCGTACAACCCGCCAACAGCGGAGCCTACAGGCAACATTGCCGCGACAAATAAAACGCTCGTAGCCATGGCAATAAGAGAAAAGTGTTGCCGTCCAGCCATATCGAGCACCATTCCGGCCGCCGGGCTAGCCATAGAAAACAACCGCGCGACCAAGAGCAGGGCAAGGATACTGTAGACTGCATCATAGCTCGGGAATGCTGTTTTGAGAACGTAACGACCAACTGCGAGGTAGATAATGAAACCGACGCACGCGACCGCGAAATTCAACCGGATAGGACCTACCAGCATCGCCCGAACCCTATCGAACCGGCCCAGATGCAGCTGCTCGGCTGCTCTCGGCTGGAGCATTGCTAGATAAGTACTCGTCAAAACGCCTGAGAACTCAAATAGCTGCGACGCAATACGGTAACTTCCAAATTGATGGGGGGCAAACACATGGCTGACAAAAAGAAGATCAATTCTGTTCGACAAGAGAAATAATAGAGCGATACCTAAGAACTGGAGTCCATTCAGACACCAGGTCGAGAGCATTGATCGAGAAGCGGCTGCAAAAACCACCCCCTTAGAAAATCCGGAGGCAGCTATTGCGCCGGAGATGACCACGTTCAGAATAGAAGCTACTACATAGCATTCGATGGCATAGCCTGCTCGCAAACTTTGGGATGTTAGCAAAGCAGCAACAACAAGCAGCTGCACGTTGAGCGACTCAGCACATTGGGCGGCAACAAATTTTGCGTGCGCCCTAAGGAGAGCTACCAATAAAAGGCATACAGCCTGCGCGCCAAGGACCCCGAACACTACGGAAAACGGGAGATGAATTTGATAGAAGTCGGACAATATCCAATTTGCAAAGAACGTGGACGGCACTAACACACCAAGAACGCACACGAGCGAGAATGCAATCATCGTGCGCTGCACGCCAGGGTCTCTGAACTTTCCCGAGAATTCCCGCACAATTAGACTATCAAATCCCAATCCAGCCAACGTGCCGAATACTACGCTCAGAATAACGACGACCGAGTAAGCCCCAAACACGTCAGAACTTTCGCGGCTCAGGATGACAGAGATTCCGAGCCCTGCTGCAGCACCCAATGCACGCAACAAAAAAAGGGAATACGCATATAGCGGGCTACTCATAAGAGGCTCCGGCTTTGCATAGCGACCGCATTCACCGAAACTTCTCCTTGCTCAACACTCCAAGTTTGTCAATTTCAGCCGAGCTTTCTTCCAGCGCGATGCGCTCGCAATTGATCACAGCAATCTGGCCTATTTCAACTTGAGTATCGGCGGACGCGAATACGACCTTAAACGCCCTGCCCCCCCTTGCGCCAACCAATCGAATTTGATCCGCCTTCGAAATCCTAAAGATAGGAGTATCTTGGGCCTTGGCCGCACAATGAAACCGAGAATTTTCGATAGACACAGAGGGGAAATTCTCGATGCGAGACCCCGGCGCAGCCCGCAAAGAAAAGACCGATTTGGAATCGGAGGGAGCATCGAAATCGCTGAACTCAAACATACACCCCAGGAAGCACGCATTCATGCGCATATTGGGAGCCCCAACCATCTCAACAGCCACACGCGAGTAGCCGAAATCGCAACCAAGAAACGTATTGGTTTGAGAGTGATAGTTTAGGGTAAGAGCAACCTCACAGTAACGAAAGATGCTGGATCGAAATGTACTGTCTTCCGCACCAGAGTTACACACTACGCCGCGGCGGCAGTTAAACACTTGCACCTGACCGATTGATGAGAGCCACGCTGTGGAGTGAAAATGAAGCCCGACATCAAAGCCATGCATGTAAATATTTTCCAAGGAAATATAGCGCGCATCTTCAATATAGATTCCCTCGCCCGTACGACCCGTCCCCTCTATCGCAAGAGCGCAAATACGCACTCGTTCAATAGGAGTATTCTTGTTGAGGCCCTTCACTTCAATAGCGCGAACTCCCCTTTCGCAAAGCAATCGGCTCCCAGCGGATACTGCGTAGGAATTTGGAACGGTATAAAATCCACTACCTACAATACTCTGACCAGACAGTACTCTGATCGTGCTCTTGACGAAAAACTGTTGAGCGGGAAGCTCGACTGTTCCTGGCTGCCCACCTAGACTATCAATTGCTCTTTGTATGGCGACGCCGTCGTCCCCGAATGAAAGTACGTTAACGTGGCTTTCAAAGAGCTTCCACAACGAACCATCGTTAGAGCGAATGATTCCGATATGACGCTCTGCCCCTTGGTAGCGAACATACTGCGTAGGAAATAGCGGCCCAACGCGTTCAAACCTCCCGACAATGACGCATTCCGTCGTGGCCGCAATAGAGGCTGACGCCAAGTCGTCGCGAGTTTCAAACCAGTGGAGATTCATGGGCGCAGTGGAGCCGAACTGCGACGAGCAGACCAATGAAGGGCTGGCAGCCCCCAAAAAAAACTCTCTCCGAGAAAGCGGATTCATCCTGGCTTTTCCGGGTCATCCCACTAGGCTGCGATAGAGCGCAGAATATTGCTGAACGACAGTCTCTCGGCGAAACCGATGTGCAATGCCGCTAGATCTAGGAAGCGAATCCGTTTCAATCTTAGTCGCAACCTCTAAGAGCACATCTTGAAGCTCGCGCTCGCTCGACACAAGCTTACCATCGGATCCCGAGATGATAATTTCCTGAGCAGCAGTGTTTCGGAAGCCAATAACCGGAGTACCACATGCGAGGGCTTCGAGCGTGGTCTTTCCGAAAATCTCTTGCTGCGATGGCATTACAAAAAGCTGCGCGCAGGAATACAGCGCCCGAAGCATGGCACCACTGTCGATAGGACCAAGATGACGCGCCAGCGCAGCGTCGGAACCTTTGTATGGGCGGCCGAATGTCAGCAGTTCGATACCTGCAGAACGCAGCCTGTCAGCAACACGTGAATATGCGCGATAAAAGATATCAAAGCCCTTGTAAGCGTCATTCTGATCGAACGCCCCGACCAATATATATCGACGGGGGAGCTGTAGGCCTTGACTACTCAAGCGTTCCCTTGCTGCGGGCTCTGGATAAAACGCCGTTTCATCAATGATGTTGTAAATGAGATGCTTGTGAGGATATCCCCGCAGCAACGTAGACTCCTCGGCAGCGGCGCGGCTAACCTCGCTCATGAACACAAAGTGAATTTTTTCCTTAGAGTATAAAGATCGCTTCGCGTCGAAAGCTAGTCCGGTCCAGTCAGAACACTTGTTTAGCCCTTTAAAGCCAGGGCACGCACTGCAGTTCGATAAGAACCCGTCGCACTCAAGAGAATAGTGGCAACCGGCTGTAAATGGCCACATATCACGCACGGTCCAAACAATCGGTAGATCGACCGCATCCAAAACATTGAGAGCAACGCGTCCGCCGCTCACCCAATGAACATGGAGAATGTCTGCGCCACCGAGAATTGACTTCGGCACTCTTGCTAGTGAAGAAATCGCCTGAGAAAAGTATTGTCTTCCTCTGACCTTTTGACGGTTCTTCTCCTCAAGCCATCTTGATATCTGCACTTTAGTTTCGTACGCAATCTGTCGATTGAAGAACTCCGATGGGCCGCTTGGATCACACAAAAAGCGGGATTCCACACCTTGCTCAATTAAGCCGAAATGCAAATTTTGAGCCCCACGCACGGCGCCGGAAGAGAGGTTTCCGCTCGAAAGATGAAGCACACGCATTCTTTTTTTCTTCTAGTTTCCGCAAAAAGATAGGCAGTCAGGCGTCTAAGGAGCAAACCAATACTCTTGCCTGCAGTCATAATTGAGCACAGATTTCCGCGTGCCAACTTCGCGAGCCGGATTGCCTCCGAATATTTTCATCTCCGGGACATTTGCCGTCAAAACGCTTCCGGGTAGCACGACCGCCCCGCGACCGATCTGCACACCTGGCTGAATTGTTGCGCCAGCAAAAATAACTGAGAAGTCTTCAATAATAACAGGCCTCTTATTAAAAGCAAAACTGGGACCATCAATATCATGCCCGCCGGTGTAAATCTTTACATCGTGGGCCACCGACACGTTCGCGCCAATTATGATTTCGGCTCGATTGTCGAGATAGCAATTTCGGTTGACCGCGCTACATGCGCCGATCTTCACCTTACTCAAACCAAACAGGCGGACGGGACTGTGTACGGTCGCCCCCTCGGCCAGAGACATTCGGAAAAGCGGAGCGAGGCGACGGCGAAGCCAAAACGAGGGGAGCAGATTGTAAAGAACGTTGATCAACCGAATGTAGATCAAGACCGTCTGCTTCGCTGCCACAGGAAAGCGTCGCTTTAAGTAATCCAAGATCAAAATCGCTTCGTGACGACATTTGGCTAACAAGCGATGGCGCGAAGAAAACCCATGTGTTCGAAGCAGCGCTAGATATTCGTTGTACGCTCGTCTTTTATAACGATCGGAGACGCCTCCCACACGCATTCGGATCTTTTGGCGTGCCCGAACAAAGGGAATTCCCAAAAAGTGAGCGCGAAGCAACCATTCCGTGTCCACCGCTATTCGAACATCCGGATTGAACAATCCGACCTCTTCGTATACTGCTTTAGGGATCAGGCAGGTTGTGTGCATAAAACCAAAGCCATTCACAAGGCGGGCTTCATCGAACGTCCTCGCGTTCACTCCGATTTCATGTCCATCCTCGTCGATCAATTCAGCAGTGCCATAGAAGACTGCCCGGGCCGGACCAATCGATATAATTTTTCTAATGCTAGAAACAGTGTCATGCGCTAACTCGTCATCCGCATTAAGCAACAGAATATATTTTCCAGTCGCGAGCCGAAGCGCCTTATTCCACGCGTCGCCAATCCCCTTGTCTTTCTCGGAGATCAGAACGTCAATTTCCGCCGAATGCCGTTTCGTGATTTCCAACGTCTTGTCCGTCGAACAACCATCTATGACGATATACTCAATGTCGCAGTTCTTTTGCTTGAAGACGCTAAGAAGGGTTCGCTCGATAGTTGTCTGCGCGTTGTAGGCGACCGTAATGATCGTCAACAAAGGTCGCGACGCTATGAGATTCTCAGTAGGGTCAAGTCCAGCGGTGGCTCGCTTTTCGCCGAATGTCATTTCGGCTCCCTCAGCTCTGAGCCGCGACTTGGCCGCTCTGGCCCCGGTGTCTTGAGAGGAAATCCTCATAAGCGGATGATAGACCTTCCCCAAGGGAGACATGAGGCCGCCACCCAAGAGCTTGGATGCGGGAGCTGTCTAGCAACTTCCTAGGGGTACCGTCAGGCCTAGAGGTGTCGAAAACCAATGCTCCCTTATAGCCAACTACCTCCGCAATACGAGTCGCGAAAGCTGCAATCGAGAGCTCTTCTCCGCTCCCCACATTAATCGGCAAATCATCAAAGTATTTTTTTAGAAGGTGCACGCATGCATCAGCGAAATCGTCGACATTGAGAAACTCACGCAGCGGCGTTCCCGTGCCCCACACTGTGACCTTGGGCAACTTGGCAATCTTCGCCTCGTGGAAGCGCCTAATCAGCGCTGCCGGAACGTGACTATGATCGGGATGATAATTGTCGCCGCGACCGTAAAGGTTAGTTGGCATGACTGAGATAAAATCGTCGCCATATTGCCGGCGGTAAGCTTGACACATTTTTAGCCCGGCAATCTTCGCCAGTGCATACCATTCATTGGTCGGCTCGAGTGGACCGGTCAACAGTTCGCTTTCTGCGATCGGCTGCTTGGCGTGCTTGGGATAGATACAGGACGAGCCCAGGAACAACAGGCGTTGCACACCGATTGTGTGGCTCGCACGAATGACATTCAGCTCCACTGCAAGATTGTCGCAGAGAAAGTCGACCGGAAAATTGCTGTTGGCCGCGATACCACCAACCTTTGCCGCTGCGTGAACCACGATTTCAGGACGATTGGCCTCAAGCCATCTTAGCGTGGGCTCTTCCTTTGTGAGATCCAATTCGCGGCGGTCGGCAACCAAAATGGTGCAATTCTCTGACGCTAGCCTTCGGACGACAGCCGATCCGACCATGCCTCGGTGACCCGCGACAAAGACACGTTTGCCCGAGAGATCGTAGGTTGAAAGCCTTACCATCGTATCCTCTATCAGCGGTGGGTCGCCGGAGCGTCGCTGCTCCCGGACGATCTGGCTACCGCACTACGCAATCACACTGCCGATGTAGCCGCGCCAAACTGGTAACACACTCCTCACCATGCGACAGCCTGTCCCAGCCCTCCAAAGATATTCATGATGAACCTGCGCTATGCGCACAAAAGGTAAGCACACTTTGGGCAAAAACGAGCAAGGCAGCCGCGTCAGCTGTGCGACTGCCTCAAACATTCTCAAAACGGCAACTTCCGTGGGTTAGCTCAACCTCAATACGCCCGGCGCAGGACAGGCCCGACAGGCGCGCAGACCCGATCCATATACCAGCCATAAGGCGTCTCGACCCGTACCAGCGGGCAACGGCGCCACGGCGCATATCGATATGGATAGGGCTGCGCCCAGAAGGTAATAGGCGTCACCTGGCTCTCACCCGTGAGCAAAGCTGGCGGTGGGGGCATCTGCATCGCGGCACTCGCTCCGCTGGCCGCGCACAATGTAACAGTTGCGGTTAAAAGCCCCGCTCGTATCAATGTCTTAAACATCCCAAAAAGCTCCTTGCCCCTGCGGATTTGATCCCCGATGCGTGCTTGTCAGACCCCGGCCGACCAACGTCACGATACGCAAGACACTCCGCCACTAGCCCAAATAGTGAACCGAACTTTACCAAGACGACCGACGGAAATGCAACTGGTGTCGGGCCGCCGAGAGCCTTTTGGGATGACATGGCGTACAACTGTGACTTCTGAGCCCTATTTTTCCTCGCTCCAGGCGCCGGGGGTCGCGAGGTCGGGTGAACGGCGGTACACATCCCGAAGGAACTGATAGTTCACCGTCTGAGCCAACGGCACATCCTCCTCGCCGAGCTTTGCGAAGAGTAGGATATCCCGAAGCGTCCGCCAGCGGCTTTCATCGTAGTCGCTGATGCGGCCGCCCGTGGGAAGCACGAGCGGACGTTGCTGCTGCAACTCGAATTTCAACCGCTCGAAATTCAACCTGGCCGGGCCGGCACCGGCGAGAACGGGCACGCTCCGTGCATAGTCTCCATAGGCAAATTGCCATCCTCGAATGATGCCCTGAAGGGCGTCGGCGATTACGGACGGCTGATCATGGATGAGATCATTGCTCGCGAAATAGACTTGCCCTGGGACATGGATACCGTAGTCCTGCGGCTTGATCACGCTCAGTTTCACGAAAGCCGGACTCGAGGGATCGGGCTGCTCGTCGATGGCGGCAATGATCGCATCCACGTCCCCAGCCCGCAGAGCATCGAAGCTGTCGCGGTCGGGGACCTTGGTAATCTGGCTGCGGGGAAGCCCGAGCTGCGCCATCATGGCATCGAAGACGACCTCTCCCTCACTCGCTCTGCGATACCCGACTCGCTTCCCGATCAGGTCGGCCGGCCGCCGCAATCCCAAGGTTTCGAGTGTGAAGATGGCGACCGAGGTATCGAGAAAGCTGGCGGCGAAGGCGGTGACGGGGACGCCACGCCAGCTTGCGAGCAGGAACTTCTGGCCACTCGTCACGCCGATGGCATGTTGGCGTGCAATCGTCTGGACGAAATCAGGGGCGGGTTGGGCGGCCAACTCGATGCGAGAGGAGAAGTATCCCTGCTTCGATGCAGCGAGTTCGCCGGCAAAGCGCGCGCCATATGGCCCGTCGAGGAGGAGCTTGACCGCAACAGCCGCGTAAGTGGTCGGAGCTCGTATCGGGGTTGCGTCGGGGCGAAGAAGGAGAAGCACGGTTCCGATCAGCGCCAATGTAACGAGGCCAATGGCGCGATAGCGCTTTCTTCTCGGCCGGGCCCGACGCAGGGACCGGGGTCGAGACAACGAGATGATCTTCCTAACGGGTTGCAAGTTTAACATATCAGTCGTGGCGAGATGGGCTACAATACAGGGTGGGGTAAGGTTAATTTTTCCTGCGCCTTGTTTTAACAGCGATTTTGACCGATAGCACGGTTTATTCGGATAATGAATTTTGCGTCAGTGAGTTTGGCAGGATGACAATTCTTTCCACTCGACCGGTTCCGATGGCTGATTCTGCGGCGGAAATTCGTGTGATCGAGCCAATTGTAGCGACAGCTGCAGGGTTTCCGACGAACTGGCTGCGACCTACGCTCGTGGAACGGCTAATGGCTGTGGTCGATGCGGCGCTGATCGTGACCAGCGGGATTGGCTGCGCGGCCGGCTATCATCTCGCCACTGCTGGCACGCTCGGCAAGGCCGATGTTTATGCGGCGGCGAGCGTCCTCGTCGCGATCAATTTCATCCTCCTGACGGTCGTACAGCAGGGCTACCGCCTCAAGAACATCACAGACTTGTCCCGCACGTTCCGGACGACGCTGGCGACATGGACGGGGCTCTTCGGTGCGCTACTCGCGATCGCCTTCACGATGAAGGTCAGCGACGAGTTCTCGCGCGGCACGACGATATCGTTCTACCTGGTCGGCCTTGCCGTCCTGCTCGCCTGGAAGATCGCGGCGGCGCACTGGACCGCACACGCCTTGCGCACCGGCGCCTTCGCCAACGGCCGCGCGATCATGATTGCCGAGTTCGGTTTGGCGAGTTCGTCCAACACAATCGACGACCTCGGCCAGCACGGCTACCGCCTGGTGCGGATGATGGAGATCCCGGCCAAGGACCTCGCCTCGCCGCTGCTGCTGTCCTCGCTGGTGCCGCGGTTCGAGGAGCTGATAACTTTCGCTCGCGAGAATCGGATCGAGCACGTTTTCCTCCTGATGAACTGGAGCCGCCAGCACGCGATCGATAGCATCCTAGACGCGCTGAAGATACTTCCCATCCCAGTGCATCTGGTGCCGGACCCCAACGCCGCGCGGTTCCTGCGCTATCCGCTCGTGAGTACCGGCGACACGTTCACCGCCGAGCTGCGCCGCGCGCCACTGTCCTTGAACGAGCGCGCGCTCAAGCGGACGCTCGACCTCGTCGGCGCGAGCCTTGCGCTTTTGGTGTTTGCGCCGGTGATGCTGATAACCGCGATCCTGATCAAACTGAGCTCGAAGGGCCCGGTGTTCTTCCGCCAGACCCGTCACGGCTTCGGGAGTCGCGCGTTCAAAATCTTCAAGTTCCGCACCATGCGCGTGCTGGAGGACGGCCTGATGATTCAGCAGGCGCAGAAAAACGACCCGCGCGTCACGCCCATCGGCAAATGGCTGCGCAAGACCTCGATCGACGAGCTGCCACAGCTCTTCAACGTGCTCAAGGGCGATATGTCGCTGGTCGGCCCCCGCCCGCACGCGGCCGCCCACAACACCGAATATGAGCAGATCATCGGCAACTACGCCTTCCGGCACCACGTCAAGCCCGGCATCACCGGCTGGGCCCAAGTCAATGGTTACCGCGGAGAAACCCGCACGCTCGACCTGATGCAGAAGCGCGTGGAGTTCGACCTGTGGTACATCAACAAATGGAGCTTGTGGCTAGATATCAAGGTGCTGCTTCAGACTGCGGCAACGGTTTTTAGGCAGCACGGGGTGTGGTGAAATAGCCAGTTCGTCCTTCATGTTGGACCGGGCGCGTCTCCCCGCGATCCATGGACACTCACTTTTGGCTCAGCGAGTATCGAAAGGCGGTGATCTTCGTCATCGTTCCAAGAGTTGTGTCAACCCTCTTGTATCCCTGAACATCAAACGCGTTACACCTGTCCGAATTGAAATAGCAAACTTTGACCTTAATGGTTTTGGGGCAATTGTTCTTTACGCTTACAACATGATCAACTACGTCGCGGTTGACTGCGTGCGCACGCGCTGCAGCCTCCACATCCAAACAAGCACGCCCTGACGCATCTCGTACAATTGATGATCCTCCCGACTGTTCGGCGCCGCCCTGCATGGTCAGCCTCGAAGGGTTCGGCACGACGGTCTGGGCAGACGACATGAAAGGGAAACCGGATGCGAGCAGCATTGCTGCACGGATAGAATTCTCGATTGTCAACGCCATAGCCTGTCATCCAATTCGACACCTGGCACGGTGACGCTCAGGCCTTCTCGCCATAACCTCCTCGCAAAGGCCTCTCTCGGAATGAGAGCCGCACTCGAAAGGCTAGCGAGAAGACGATCCCTCTGGGGCCAACCTAGCCTAATAAGATTGATCGCAGCGTCTTCTACGAAGTCGCTATCGACCAAGCCAGCGAATTCCGCGACGACTTTTGTTTGCATTGCCTCACTCAAGCTCGGAAACGCTGCGAGCGCGAGCCTGTTGCGTCGAAGGGCGATCCACCCCTCCAGGGGACCAGCTGCGTAAGATTTATCGAGAAATCCTAGGGTTCTGACGCCAAAGCCATTGTAAGAGATCTCCAAAGAGTAAAGCATGAACCAGAGAAACGAGGATGTAGGTTCGAGCGACAGCGCGGATCTCAGACGATGACCCGCCAAAGTCGAAGCACTATCCACCTCTCCTGGAGCCGTTCTTCCCGCGGCTTCCTCGGCGATTCGTAGCAGTATCAAAGCTTCTGATTTCAGAGCATCGCTGCGCGTAACTACAGGTGCGGAACCTATTCGCATCGAAGCTAACGCGACATTCAATGCTTCGGAACTGAAGCGTTCTCCGGCTCCAATCCTCGCGGCTACGCTGTTCGCCGCGATGGCCGACCAGAATACCGGTGTCACCACCATCGACCAGCTCACAGCTGCAAGACCAATAGAAAGCAATGCTGCCTTTAGGAAGTGTTGCTGAGACACGCGAGCTTTCCAGCATCTCAAACTGCTATTCTACGTAACCATAGCGAGCGTAGTATTTCTGATAATAATAGCGACCGTGGTAAGATTCGTAGCGAGACAACAGCTTCGTGTCAGCCTTGTTAAGCACCACACCAAGGAGCCTGTCCCTGATCTCCGGTGAGCCACGCAGGTTGTGACGCACCACATCAATCTTTGTCTTCCCCCACTCCACCACAAAGACATAAGAATCGACGTAAGCTGATGTAACGCGGACGTCAACAACCGGCGCCATAGGTGGCATGTCAAATACGACGTAATCGTATTTCGTACGCAACAGCGCCACAAGATCCCGCATTGGCTTGGAGGCAAGAACCTCATTCGTGTGGAGAAGCTTCGAAGTAGTGCCAGCAGACAGGAGCGTCAGTCCTGTCTGCGGATCGACAGTAGTAACACTCTCTAGTTCTGCGTTTTGCGCAACAACATCAATCAGGCCTAGCTTTGCATCTGGCAAGAGGGCGCGGGATAATGATGGATTGCGTAGATCGGCATCAATCAGGATCACTTTCGCTCCGCCATGGGCGATTAGCTGGGCTAAGTTGGTCGAGAGTGTACTCTTGCCCTCATTGGGTAGCGTCGAAGTCACCGCCAACACGCGATTTTCGCGTACAATGGAGTTGAGATCGACTGCGACCTTCAAAGAGCGCACGGCTTCAGAAAAGCGCGATAGCGGATTGTCGACGACATACCGCAAAAAGTCGGGTTCGGGGTTACTCTTTGCCTTTCCGAACTTGCCGGGAAGCACCCCGCCCGAGGCGGCAGGCCCAAGTATTGGAAGGATCGCAACACAGTTAGTACCGAGCTGCTCCTCAACCTGGCTGGTAGTCCGAAAAACTTTGTCACTGAGTTCTCGCGCGGCGGCAGCACCGAAACTCAACACCAGCCCGACGAGCAAACTTGCAGCCAAGATAACCAACGACTTCGGCGCACTCTTGATCAGCGGCGTGGTCGCCGCGCTGATGACGCGCGCCTCGGTGATTGGGAACGATTGCTGCTGCACGCTCTCCATGTAGCGCTGCAGGAAATTATCATACATCGCCTGGTAGGATTGGGCGGTACTCTCGAGCTCGCGGAGCTGAATCTGCGCTTGGTTCGTAAGCTGCGACTCCGAAACGACATTGGCGAGGCTCGACTTGATCGCCTCCTCCCGAGTCTGGGCGATGTCGTAGTCGCTCTTGTAGGATTCCTGGATGCGCCTGAGCTCATCTTGGATGTTCTTCTTGATCTCGGCCATCTGGGTGCGCAAATTCACTGCTGCGAGATGGTCGCGGCCATATTTAGCCGACCAGATCGATTCCTTCGAGGCCATGTCGACATATTGGCCGCGTAGCTTGACGATGGTGTCGTTCTTGAGCGCGTCGGTGACGTTGGCGTCCGGAATCTCCTGCTTGAGCATGTCGTTCATGCGGTCGAGCCGGGCCTTGGCCTCGGCGGTCGAGGCATGTGCCAGGATGAGCTGGCTGTTGACTTCCGCGAGCTGCTGTTCGTTCATCAGCCGGCCGCCGCTGTCGACGATGTTGTTGGCGATTTTGAAATCAACTACTGATTTCTGCGCGGCGGAGGCCTGGGTGCGCAACTCCTTGATGCGGTCCTGCAGCCAGACGCTGGCGCGGCGGGTGGCTTGATACTTCGCCTCGAGCTGATCGACGATGTAAGCATCGGCGATCGCGTTGGCGATGCGCGCTGCTTTTTGCGGATCGCGCGAGCTGAAGCCGATCTCCATCACGTAGGTGAGGCCGAGGCGTTTGATGGTACGATTGCTTTCGAAGCGCTGGAGCGCCTTGCGCGTCAGTTCGAATTCGGACGCCGCATGACCGGAGGAAAACAGACCGGCAAGCGAGCCGGTGACCGCGCCGAGCAGGCCGCCACCGTTGCCGCTGAATTCGGGGTCCTCAGTGAGGTGGAGGTCGCGGATCACCGCGAGGCTGATGTTCTCGGATTTCAGGATCTCGACTTGGGTTTCGATCGTCGCCGAATCGATTGCGATGTCTCCGAGTACTGATTGCTGCTGGAATAGCTGTACCTTGCGGGTATCGATCACCATTGCGGCGGTCGATGTGAACAGCGGCGCGGCGGTGAAGAGATAGAGCAGCGCCACGATAACGCAGGCCGACACGATCGCAATGATAGTGGGGAACTGGCGCCGGACGATGTCGAGATACGAGGTCAGCGTCTGCGACGGGGAGCTGTCAACCTCAGCGTAATCTCGGTTGATCTCCGAGGTCGGCTTGTTCACTTGCAACATCCGGCAATTCCTGAAATGGATCGATTATGTCTTGGGATCTACTGCGATCTAGTTGGGATCTAGAAGCCTGCCAACAGCTCCGCTGCGTCTCGAAGCGAACCTAATAAGCAAAGCCCACGCCGAGCGGAAGCTTAGCACAATGTCGGCTGCAATTGAACGTTGTTGATGCAGCGCGCCGTGCCCGCCCCCCGGGATCTTGCGAGAAGCTTAACGGCGCAAAAGGCAAAGCGGCGCCCAAGGGCGCCGCTTTAGAAACATCCCAGGGCTGGCTAAGAGTCGAGCCAGGTTTACTTCGCGCTCACAGGCGCACCTGACGAGCCGCCGACGGAGCCGCTGCCGGTACCGGCCCCGTTGTTCGCCGTCGTGTTGTTGCCGAAAGTGGTAAAGCCGCCACCATTGCCGCCAGTCGCAAAGCCGCCGGTACCGGTCGGACCGCCCGCACCGGAGCCGCCACCGCCACCGCCGGTCGCGGCGATCTGGACGTCGCCGGTCGCGGCCTGGTAGGCCGCGATCACGTCGGCATTTCCGGTGCCGGCGATCGCGGCCTGAATCTCATTAGCGAAGGCCTGGTCGGTCTGCGCGGCCATGCGCGCGACCTGCGCGAGGCCGCCCACGATGGCCCTGATCTGGTCCTTGGTCGTCGCGGGATCCTTGAGCAGCGCGATCAGGCCCGGGAGGGTCGTTGGATCGGACGCACCCAGATCGCGCACGCGCGAGATCATCTGCGCGCCACCGTTTGGATATTGCTGCAGCAGGCTCTGCGGTGAGCCCTTGAAATCGGAGATGGTCTGGGCCGGCAGCTGACGCTGCGGCGGGTAGACGGCAGCACTTGCGGCCGAAATCATCGTCGCGGCGAACGCCGCGGCGGCGGCCATGCGAAGCGCAGATTTGAAAACGCTCATAATAAAAACCTCCAATATCGGCTGGCCGCCTTGATCCGCTTGGCCGCGGGCAAGCGCCTGTGCAGTGCAGGAAACTATCGGAACAAAAACCGGCTGTCCACTTATTCTAAAGACTTCGTAAACGGCACAACTGCTTCAAATCTAGACACTATTACGAAGCTCTCTCGTGCGTCGGGAGGTCTGCTTAGCACCTCCCTCCCGATCAGCCGCATCCGCTCGGGCAGACACCTGTTCCGGCGGCCCCGAAGCGTCGCCTCTACGAAAGGATTGTACCAGCCCCGCCCCAAAAAGCGCAAAGAATGGAATGCTATAGCCGGGGACTTGGAGCGTGAAGTCGAGGCAGGAGTGCAGCAGAGATAGAGTGGCTGTTGCCGCCGCCGCTAGCGGGATAATGGCGTCCCGCCGCCGTTCGAATACGCCCCTCCCGAGGATGATCAACATGATCCCCCACGCCGCTGCGACCAGAAGCGCCATCGGGATCCCGACCTCCGAGGCAAGCTCCAGAGGAGTCGAATGCGCGGCATTCCACACCCCGCGAATCGAGATGTTGGGGCTGCGATAGGGCGGGAACGCCCATTCGAAGGTGCCCATCCCGGTGCCAAACCAGGGATTATCGGCGATGATTTTCAGCGTGGATTTCCAGGCTTCGATACGCCCCTCATCCACCAGCCCCTGGCTGTCAAAGCGGCTCGAGACCTGGCCACCGAGGAGCTGCAGTAAGCCTAACGCGATGATGAGCCCCACGCCCAAGGCTATCCAGATACCGGTACGTGGCGGCAAGTCTTTTCTCAGGAAGATGGTGCTTGAGACGATCATCGCGACCAGCGAAAGCCCGACACCGGCCCGCGAGGTCGTCATGAACATCGCCATCAGGCAGATCAGCAGAGCGGCAAGTTGCGGCAGGATCTCGCGCGGAGGCATCTCGGCGATGTCGCGCGACAACCGGCGCCATTCGATGTGCCGTTCGGTAAGACGCCTGCGGATCGCCTCAAGGATCAACAGCATCCAGATTGCTGCGCAAGAGCCAAAATAAGCAGCCGCCGTATTGCGATTGATGAAGGTGCCGGTGACGCTGCCAACATACGCCGTCTTGTCCCGCCACAGGATCATGGTCGGCTCGATCAGGAACGAGGAGACCCCGTAGAGCGCATAAGCCGCGCCCGAGACCGCGATCACCCACAACATGCGTCGCGCGCGCTCGCGGTCAGCACCAACCGTGATCCCTAGCAGGATCGCCAGAATATTAGCGAGCGGCGCCCCCAGCGCGAAGAATGCCTCGTTCTTCACAATCGATGCCGAAGGGGCAATCGGCACTCCTAACAAATCGGACGCCTGCTTCCAGATCGGCTGGAAAGGTGCGACCCAAGGGTGATCGGAGAGCTGTTCGTGCAGCACAAAAAGGTAGCCGGCGACGATGAGTCCGATGCCCGCGATCATCCACATGTGCGGCTGGCGCAGATCCCGTGTCGGCGCGAAGATCAATGCCACGCCAAGACACAGACACCAGAACGCGATCGAAAGGTCGTTGGTCGAGCCAAAGGGAAACGGCGCGCCGGCAACGACGAAATAAAGAAGGAAGGCAGCCGGAAGGCTCCAGGACCAGCGGATCTGGGGAAGTCGAAGGCGCATGGTCGTTCAGGAGACCTTTGCTCTAGCAAAGAGACCTTTGCTCTAGCAAAGAGACCTTTGCTCTGATTTCTAGAGGAAGCAATCGATCGGATAGATCTTCAAGTCCACGTTCAGGCGGCTGTTTCTGGTCTGCGCCCGGAAGCTGTAAAATAGCCCAAGATTATCACTCCCCTGATCGAGCTTTATTCCAGGGGTCAATTCATCGGGTGGGACCAGCAGCCCAATCTGGCGGTTGATTCCGGATATCTCGATCCGCCCTTCCCCCTCACCAAAATGCCCGCTGACCTGGGTAACCGTCACCTTGGGCAGGCCCCGTCGCTGATGGCACGCCTCCTCTTCCCATAGCTTGGTAGGTCGGACCAGCGGCTTACTCGCGCCATCGGGGAGGACGATATCCGGGAAGGACGGATGTAGCACACCAAAAAACTTGCTCTCCTTGGAATTAGCCGAGAGCCGCACCCTGAATGACAGCTCGCCCTTGGCCCCACGCATTTTTTGCCAGATCGGTGCATCGGGTTCGGCGGAGACCACCACATCGATCCGATGGCGAACGCCGAGCTGCTGAGCTTGCCCGGCAGCCTCCCCGAGCAGCATAGCTCCGCCGAGAACACTGGCCAGCAAACGCCGGACTGCTTGCCGCCCAAACCGCATGAGGCCTCGCAACACTGCGGGGTGACCGATGACCGGAGCGCCTTGCTCGGTGGAGCCTTGATCCATAGCCGAAAACATTTGCGTCTGGCTCTCTAAACGAAAATGGCACCGGGACAAAGCCCCGGTGCCATCGCTCTTGGTGGATCAAGTCGGCTGATTACGGCGCCAGCTTGATGTTGTTGCGGAAGATCAGGGCGTCGTTGGAGAGATTCACCGCATCTCCGCCGGTCGCCATGATCACCCTCAGGAAGTTGAGGAACTTGGCGGTTTCGACGTTGCGCGAGTTCGACACATAGATCACGTCGCCATTCTTCATCATGACCTTGGTAGCCAGGAAGAAGCCACCGGGATCGCGGAAGTTCACGTTGAAGATGACCGGAATTGTCTCGGTCGTATACTTGCTGACGTCGACACCGAGCTGGGCGGCAACTTCACGCGGCTCGCGTCGATAGAGATACACCGCAGCTGGATCGGCTTGACCATCCAGGAGACCACCGGACTTGCCGACAGCTTCGCCCAGGTTGATGCGCCAAGCGTCGAAGTTGAACTCGCCGCTCTGGCCGCTGGCACCGAACGCGAGGAACTTCTGCTGTTCGCGGTAGACGTAGATGCTGTCTTCGGGCCGTACATAGACGTTGTTCTCGGGCGCCATCACGAGATTTTCGAAAGGCACGGTTGCCCTACGTCCGCCGCGCTCAAGCATAACCCAGGTCTCGAAGCCCTGGCCCTTGATGCCGCCGGCGCGAGTGATCGCGTCAAGCACCTTATCCTTCGCACCCGCCGCACTCGCCGGATAACGCGCCGGCGCATTGACCTCGCCGAGCACGCTGATGAGCTGTGTACGCTGCGAGGACATCGCAACCACGACCTGAGGCTCGATGGCGCGGTTAGAGATCTTCTCAACAATCGCGCGCTGAATTTGTACGGCGGTGAGGCCGGCCGCCTTGACCTGGCCGGCGTAGGGCACCGTGATGAAGCCGTCGTTGTCGACCGACTGATCCGGGATGGTGACGAAGTTACCCGGCCTGACGCCCGCTTCCGCCGGGATGAACAGGCCGCCTGCCGCAGCTTCGAAGATGGTGACACTGACCACGTCGCCGATGCCGAACACGATGCTGGCAGGCGGTCGGCGGTCGGTGAACACGCCCGCAAGCCCCTTGGGCTCATGGGTGTGCAGAATCTTCACCGTGGCCGGGTTGAGCGGCACCAGCTCATAAGCCGGTGCATTCTCGGTCTGAATCTTGTTGTTAACGTCATCCGTTAACGGCCCGGAGCCGGGATTGGTTGCGCACGCTCCCAGCGCCAAAGCGAGCGCCAGAAACGCCGGCTTGAATACATAGGTCTTGGCAAAGGAATGCATGAATCGCCCCTAAAGTCCCCAATCCTGAAATTGGTACGAGTTAGTGGGCGGTGCGACAAGAGTTCCAGGCCGATACTGGGCCAATGAGCTGGCGAGTGTTGCGTTCGGGCCACGCAATGGACGATGGTTAAGTGTTTGTGAACATTTAATGTAAGGTCGATGCCTATGCAGAAGGCAATATGCTCGCCAAAGGGTCCCTGAAACGGCTCCCTCATCTCTGGTAGTGTACCGCCGTCTCAACAGAACGGAGGTGTCCGACGTGTCGATCTTGGGGATTGCGCTCTTAGGCTTGCTCGGATCCTCTTTTGGGGCCGCCCCATCAGAAGCCGGTTGCCCGGCGTTGCGGGCACTGAAATCGGCCTGCTTGGTTCAGGTGGCAAATCCGGCCTCGATCTGGAAATTCGCCCGCACCCAAGGCCCGAAAGAGGGCGAGAGCTTCGCTTCCATCTCCAAGACAGCCGAGACGATGCAGTCCGACCCGGAGTTCGCCGGCCTGATCGTCCGCTGCGCCCCCAAGGGCAAGATCGACGTGCTGGTGGCCTTGATCCGCCCCTTCCCGCCCAAGAGCCACCCCAAGGTCACGATCGCCTCCGCCACAGGAGGCGCCGTGACGGTCGAGGCCAGCATGGCGGCGGCCGGCGCTGCCGTCCTTCTGCCGGACGAGGTCTCCGCCTTTGCCGCCGGTAAGTGGCAGACGACGCCCTCGCTTTCCGTCCTCGTGAAGGAAGGCGACAGCGAGATCAAAGGCGTGGTGGCCCTGAACGGGCTTCGCGAAGCCTATAATTCTCTGGCGGCAAGTTGCGGCCAATAGACAAAATTTAGCCATACGACTTAAGGTCTTTTTAGGGTGGGGAACCTAAGGTCCGGAGCACGGAGTGTTTCGGATGACCGAGCTTTTGATCTTCAGCTTTCTGGTAGGCGCAGTTCTGGGCCAACGCTTTCGCGTCCTGGTGCTCCTGCCGCTGACCTTCGTCATGCTGCTCGCCGCGATCCCGGTCGGCTGGATGGCCAATCTGGGCTTTCTCGATGGCCTGAAGGGCGTCGTTTTCGCGGCCATCGCGCTCCAGGCCGGTTATCTCTTCGGCTCGGCCGCCCGCTTTGCTCTCGCCGCCGGTCGTGCCGCCCGCGTGTTTGCCCGTCCGCTCAAGACCGCCCGCTGACCTCTCTGGCGCATCAAGAGTCCGTCTGATCCGCGCAGGCGACGCTTCGTTGATGTGAGATTGGATCGGGTGGGGTTGGGGCTGGAGCTGCGTCGGCTGCAGAGCTCTGTTTGAAAACTCGCCTCCGGCTTGTATGGTGGCCTGACCCTTCAGGATTCCTTCCAGGCGCACGTTTGTCCTTCGCTTATTTTGCCCTCATCGTTTGCCTTGTTTCTGCATCCGCTCTCGACATTGCCGGCGCCAAATTCGGCGTTCAGCTCGGGATGACGGCTACGGCCCTGGGGCTATTTGCAGCGGTCTTCAGCGCACGAAAGGCCGACTACGAGCACTATCTGCGTGCCACGGTCTGGGGCCGTTGGGTCCTGATCGGCATTCCCCTTTGCATCGCAGCCCAGCTGGCGCCGTTGTGGCTGAGTTGGGCGCATCCGATCTGGGCGAGCAGCCATGATGCTCTCGGTGGCCTTTCGCTTGGGCCCGTGACGGCCGATCTCGGCCTCACCCTGAATGCGCTGTTTCAAGCCCTTGCAGCGGTCTCGTTGCTCAGCGTGACAATCGTCGTGGTGCGTGACCGCAGCCGTGCCGAACTGTTGCTGTTCGTGCTGAGCGGGGTCACAGCAGCGTCGGCTCTGACCTTGGATTTGCGCCCGCTCTCCTCCACCCTTGCAACCGCCGTTCCGTCCGATCTGGCGACAACGATGGCCGGTCTTGGCCTCATGCTTAATCTAGCCGTCATGCAGCTGGCCGCCGAGCGGGCCGAAACGCGCCACTCGCTCATTCGTTCGGTCACCATCGGCCTTTGCGGTCTTGCGGGCGCTCTGGCCAGCGCGGTTGCGGTTTTTGGCTTGTCCGGCACGAACAGCGCGATCGCCGCGGCCTTTGGCCTCGTGCTGATCTTGCTGATCCTTGTCATTCGAAGGATCGACCTATCGCCGTTGGCCGCAGGCACGCTGTCCTTAACCGCGCTGGTCGGAGCGATGATTGTCCTGAGCTTCTTGTTCGAAAAGAATGCAGGGCCGATTCTTTTGCGGCTTGTCCCGGATGTGGGGGCCGAAACCAGAGCCACACTTGAACGAATGTTGGCCGACACCAGATGGTTCGGTGCGGGCGCAGGCACCCTTTCGGCCGTTGGCAGGATTTACCAAAGCGATGCCGGTGCGCCTTTGATGGCGCCCTCGACGGCTTTTGCCATCTTCGCGGACACCGGATGGATCGGTTTTTCCGCCGCGCTGCTGGCGGGCGTGATGGCTTTGGGCCGCTTGTTTTTGGGGGCTTTGCAGCGCGGCCGCGACTCGTTTTTTCCTGCGGCGGCCGCGGCCTGCGTTGTCTTCGCGCTGGTTCAGGGCTTCGCTGGTTCAGGACTGCTGCATCCGGCAGCAATCCTTTGCCTGTCAACGATCACGGGACTCGGGTTGTCCCAAAGCATCACCCAGTCCGCACGCGGCACGGGCCATTAGTCGTTCATCGTTAGACGTCGCGATCAGCGAGTGACGCCCAGTAGGTCGGGTTCTTGGGCATTTGGATGCGAACCCACCGATAGGACTTCTTCGACCACGGCAGAATGTGTCCGGTGAGGTTATCCAGCACGAGATCGCCGGAGAAGGTGCGCACCACGACGACGAGATGATGCTCACCCCAGGTCGTCACGACCTCGCTGAGCAACACCGAACGCGCCGGGAAGCCCTTGGCAATCAGGTCGTGGCGTTTTGTCACGGCATAGTCGTTGCAGTCGCCGCTGGTCGGATGCAGCAGCCACTTCTCGCCACGCAGCCCCTCCAAATTGGGCTCGGGCCGGATCGCGCCGTTGACCCGCTGGTTGACCTCCTGAAGCTGGGCCATGCGCTCGGCCGTGAGCTTGAGACGTCCGCCCCTGAACACGATTTGCTGCGGTCGCGGCTTACACTCGCCCTCGTACTTCAGGCAAAAGATCGTGAATGCCATCGGCGCCAGGGTCGGCTGGTCGAACTTGATGTAGTGGATGGCGCCGCGCAACGCCGACGGCGCACCAACAAAGGCGGCCTCGACCTTGTGTTGAGCCGCCCCAGCCAACAGAGCGGCGGCAATCGCCAGGAACTTTAAAGTCTTGCGCATGTCGCGCTCCCCATTTCTTGTTGGGGAAACGCTACGCGAGACGTCTTGAAATCCGGCTCAAAAGCCGAGCAATCCTTTAATCAAAACCGCCGCGCCTTCGTTAGAAACAATTAAGAATACCGAGGCGTAACTTGTTCTGCTATGAGCGATCATGCCCTCCATTCATGACGCCAGACCCGATTCGATTAGCTGATGGGCCTTTCCAAGCGCTTTCGCAAGAACGTCAAGCCTCGGCTTCCCGACGGCGTGAGGATCTACGCCATCGGCGATGTGCATGGACGCGCCGACCTGCTTCAGTCGCTCTTAACCGTCATCGATGCCGACCTTGCCCGCTCCGCTCCCGAACGAGCAATTCAGGTCTTTCTTGGCGACTATGTCGACCGGGGGCCGGACTCCCGCGCTGTGATCGATCTCCTGATCGACCGCTCGAGGTCGCATGAGACAGTGTGTCTCAAGGGCAACCACGAGGTGTTCCTGCTCGAGGTCCTCAAGGACCCCGCACGCCTGGAGGAATGGCGCCGCTACGGAGGCCTGCTGACCCTTGTTTCCTACGGCATCAACCCGACGATGAATCCGACGCCGGAGCAGCAGATTGAATTGATCGAAGGGTTGAGGCAGGCGCTCCCGCCGGAGCATCTTTCGTTTCTTCAGCAGCTCCGCACGTCCTTTGCGTGTGGCGACTTCTTCTTTGTTCACGCCGGCGTGAAGCCGGGCGTAGCCCTGGAACGTCAAAAGGAGGAGGACCTGCTCTGGATCCGCGAGGAATTCCTCGAGTCCGAAAGACGCTTCGGCAAATATGTCGTTCACGGCCACACCCCGGTCAGCGTCCCGGATATCCGCTCGAACCGGATCAATATCGACACCGGCGCTTACGCCACCGGCAACTTGACCTTGCTCACGATCCAGGGCGATAGTCTGCTCGCAATTTAGGACTTTGCAGAGTTGCTGGCCAACTCCCGCGCCCCGCCACACGCGCATCGAAATTCATCATGAGCAGCATGATCCTGCTTCGCATCATTGGCGCCTGCATCGCAGTGATGTTGCTGCTTTATGCAGGATTGGGGTTTTACGGCGATCTCACGCGGTCGAACTTTCGGGCGAACGATTTGTTCTTGGGCGAGTTTCCGCCCGAGAAGGTCAAGGTAGCCGCTTCTGGCGTGCTGGCGCCCCTTTCATTCGACGGCGACTTGCTGGCGAATTATGCGGCCGCCAAAGCCGCGGACTTTCTTCACCATCCTGCAGCCGATGCGAACAGCAGGGCTACCGAGAACAAGGCGGCCCAGGATGCCGTTGTTGCGGCCCTGAAAGTATCCCCCATCCGGCCCGCGCTTTGGCTCACGCTCGGCACGCTGAAGGCGCAGGCGGGCGAGCTGGTGACGCCTGCAGTGAAAATGTCTTACCTGGCCGGCGCGGTGCCGATCGCCGTCGCCTTCGCACGGCTCCAAACCGTCACCTCGAGCGCTGCCGCAGCCGACGAAGAGATCAAGCTGCTGGCGCAATCGGACGTTCGCTCGACGCTTGCCAGCCGCTCTCGCTACGAGCAGCTCCTGATCGCGGCCTACCTGCAGGCAACGCCGCAAGGCAAGTCGCTGCTTCTGGACGCTACCCAGGGGACCGATCCGAAGTTCAATCAGATTTTGCGGCGGTACTGACGTTCGAGCGCGACTTAGCCTGCTGGCTTGCCCTCAATTTCAACGCGTCGCTTTTGGCGCGATCGGCACGAAATCCTGCTCGCGGCGCGGTTGATCCGGTCGCCCCTGGTAGACGAACATACCCTTCTTGGTCGAGACGATGTCGCCGCGCTGCAGGCTGTCGTCATTGAGGAGACGTTCGGTCGCGACAACGTCCGGATCCTCCGGGACCGGTTTATAGAGCTCGGGATGGTCCCGCCGCTCGCGCGAAACCTCCTTGGCTCGTCGCCGCGCATCTTCGATACGCTGACGCCACTCGTCACGGCCGACTTCCGGCTCGCTTGGCGGAAGATAGTCGTTGACCGAGGGCTCCGGCTCGGTCTGGGCAAAACACGAGGGCGGACCGGCGAGACCGAAGCCGATTGCACCGGCAACGGTCAGGACCGCTCCAGACAGCTGCCCAAGCCGCCTTGCATGAGCCAGTGAGGTGTGGGGTCGCGCGGTTCGCACGCTGTAACTCCAGGGCAGAGCAGCAAGAACGAGCAAGAGCCGGAAACTTCTCGTCCATTCCATTCAATGTATACGTTTGTCGATTGCACGAAAGCCAAATCGCGGGCAAGCTTCGTGCTTTAGCTCGCGAGGATATTGACCAGTGGTCCGCAACATTACTTTCCTGGTTTTGGTGATCTTTTTAGGCACTCACTTTGCGACTGCAGGCCAGATCGAATACCCGCAAGTGATCCATACGCAATACGAAGCCGTCGATCAGAAGGCGGGGGGTCACTTCGTGCTGTGGTCAGAGCGGGAAAAGATCTTCTATGGCCTCGACCAGAAGCTTTTCCCGGGAGCTCGGTTTGTCGACATCACCCAGGTCACCCCAAGCGTAGGTTCGATCACACTGACCTATGTCGAGGTGCGGACCGTCAGCAGCACGACGTCGGACTATTTGTATCTGGCGGGAAATGTCCGCTTTCGCGTCAGTGGAATGGCGCTCAAATCCAGCAACTTCCCCACCGGCGGCGGAATGACACCCAACGCACAGTAGCCAGCAGGTTGGAGGCTGCCCTCCTCCTCCCGTGGGCAAGACGATGCGGTCTAAGACCTCGTTAGGTCATCGATGTTAACCTCGGACATCCGCTTAGGGATTGCCGAGAATGTGTCGAAGGCCAAGATTGTTGCTGGCTGCATCGCAGCCTGCGCAATGTTCAGCAGGACGGCTCCAGCCAGCCCTCTCTGCGTCAAGGACCGAACGCCGTTTGCTCTGTCGGAGGATACGGTGAAGTGGATGATGACGATCCCGCCTGGAGCCGACTGCATCCAGGGGCTGCGTTGGTCGTATATGCAAATCTTCAACGTATTGGTCGTGAGCGGGCCTTCAAGAGGACAGCTGGCGCTGGTTGGATCCGGCTTCCGCTATTCAGCAGAGGCCGAAAGGCCAGGAGCCGACCGATTCACCCTTCTGATCTCCGGAAAAAACCGTCACGATTCTGGAACGTCGACGCTAGAGGTTGAGGTAAATCCTCCGTAGCAAATCCTCGGAGCCAATCCTCATAGTGCGCTTTTGCTTCGCCTAGCGCCTGCTCGAGCCACTAGTCCGCGTTCTATTTCCATAATAGGGACGTGCGCGCCCCCCGCTAACCAGGGGCGGCTGAATCTGGCTCGGGATATTCCGCGTAGCCGTGCTCGGCGAAGGCTGCGAGGGATTGACGATAATTACATTTCGACTGGGGGTCGATGGGTCATTGACACCCTGGGCCCGCGCGCTAGGGGCCCACGTGCTCGCCGTCATAAGAAGCGTAAACGCGGTCAGGACTAATCGTTTCATGAGATGTCTCCCAATCGAGAACATCGGGAGGCGATCACCGTTCCTTCACGGTTGCTTGGGGCGTTATTGCCGCGGCACGGCGATCAGCTTGCCGTCTCTCCAGACCCCCTGAGCCGCCATCCCGCTCGGCAGCTTGCCCGGCGCCAGGATCCGGACAGCTGTCGGTCGGGAGGCGCTCTGGGCCGTTTGGGTTTTCTTCGTAGGGGTGGTCACGATGCTGGTGCTGGTCAAATTGGCCTTGTCCTTGGTCCCTTGTGCAAAGGAAGGTTGCACCAGGAGAGCCACAAACGTGAGTGCTATGAAACCATCGCGCATGATCAAAACACCGGAAAGAGGAGCTCGTCGGACTGTCACAGCTTTCTGCCCAAAAGCAAGCCCCCGACGCTGTTCGACAAGGGCTGTTGCAAAGTTGGCGATCAGAGCGGCTTTCGTAGCGACGGGATTTGACGCGGAAAAGCCTAGCGAAACAGCCTATTCCGGGTTACTTGATCGGCCTTGATGACCGACCCCAGCGACACCGCCGCCGGCGCGCCAAAGACGCACGCGATCAAGGCCGGGTTTGTGCGCCTACTGTCCGGGCGGATTCGTGACATTTCTGGCGACCCGCGACAGATCCGCGAAATCGTATACGAGCTGGCTCGCATCAAGCTTCTGGAACAATTCACCCATGGCGACGCACGGGAATCCCGGGAGCTCCAGCAACTGCTCGAACGCGCCATTCGGGACGTTGAGCTATCATTTGAACGCAGCGAGCGCGACGCGCTGTCCAAAGCGCCGGAGCTGGCTCTAGACATCTCTAAAGATGTCGCTTCGCATCCCTCGCCACCCAGTCCCGCGGCTCCTCAGCCCATTCCGCATCCGGCGCACGTTCCGCCCTCGCCGCCCGTCCCGACGCCGGCGGAAACCAGGCGCGGTTCTGTCGCACCGCCCAGACCGCTCGAGCAATCTCAGCGAAGCGGCATCCTCAACTCCCTCATCCGGTTGGCCGGCATCCTGGTCATCATTGCCGGCGCCAGCGCGGCGGTTACTTATTGGCCGCGGTTGAGGACGCAATCCCTCGCATTGTGGCAGTCCGCGGCACTGCCCAAGCGCACCTCGATAAGCCCGGAGCCTCAACCCACCGTCGCCGTGACTCCACCGAGCGTTGAAAGCGTCGAACGGACACCGGATCGACCGAAGGAGCCGGTGACGGCTGCGCAACCCTCGATGCCGTTGCCGACGACCTTCGGCGTCTATGCCCTGAGCGAGGGCCAGCTCCAAGAGCTCAAGCCGGTCCCCGGGAAGATTCCGGACCGTCGTGTCGCGATCTCAGCAGCAATCACGACGCCCAGCGCGACGACACTGACGAGTGGAGATGTCAGCTTCATTGTGTTCAGGCCCGACGGTGGTGTCGATGCAACCGGGACCGAGGTTCGGGTGGTTGCAAAAGTCTCCCGAGCGATGGGCGTCGATGCCACCGGCAAAGCGGCCATGGTCACTGCGGGCGACACCTGGGTCATCCGCAGCATGTCCCACCCTTACAAAGTAGGTCCGGTCGAGGATCAGCCGAGAATGCTATCGCTGCAGCCGGAGCAGGACGGCTTTACGCTCTCGCCGGGTCGCTACGTCGTGGTCGTCAAAGGGATGGGCTATGACTTCACCGTGGCCGGGACGCCGACTGATCCCAATCAATGCGTCGAACGCATCAATGCAACGAACGGCGCGTTCTACTCACCTTGCCCGCCGCGACGCTAAAGTGGCGCGACGCGTTTCGTTTATTTTTTAGCCTTGGCGTCTTTCGGCGCATCCGCCGGCGGATCATCGACCTTGCCGTTGTTCGCGACGCATTTGCTGAAATAATCGCGCCGCTCCTTGGCTGTCCCCGCAGTGCCGGCAGCGGGATTGCCGATTTGCTTTGGGGGAAAGGCCTTGGCCAAAGCTGCGTCGCATGCACGCGCTACTTCTACTGTGACGGCCCAAGCCGTGACCGGTGCGCCAATAGCCAAAACAAATGCCAATCCCATCGACCTTTGCAAATTTCTGGAGATCACCTGGCTCGCTCCTTCAATCCGTCCGAGAACGCTGGATGGGACCATATCAAAACCGGCAGAAGAGCCAAACGGCAAGCGAATTGTCCCGGGGCAAAGCTGCTCTGCGGGAGATTATGCTTCTCGCACCGAAATATCCATTGCGCCGGGCCTGCCGCTTTTTACCAGACGGCAGGCTGACGAGCCAAACTCTCGATCCTAGCTATTGAGCTGCGGCGGCTTCAGGTTCGGAAAGCGCGTGAGCATCGCGGTCCTGATAAACCTCAGATGATTGATGGTGTTTGCCAATTCCTTGAGCCGCCGCTGACCGTTGGAGATGTCGGCCGCAAAGAGATCTTGATGATGGCTGTCGATCGGCTCCCGTTCGAGATATTCATCGGTGCCGTTTCCGAAGGTGACGGATGCACGCGCAAGCGCGTCATCAACGCGTCGTCCGAGGCCGACCTGCTCCCGCTCCGCATCGCGCAAGGCCGTATCGATCGCGACCATGACGGCATCGATTCGAACGCGATCCGTCTCCGCATCGCGCTCGACGGTGCGGGCCTTGAAGCCCTTGTCCTCACGGCGGGAGCTGAGAAAGTTGTGTGCGCGCGCTCTCAGGAACAGCTGAAACATTTGGGCCATCCCACGTTCGAGATTTGGACCGCTAACATCGGTCAGGCATAGTTAACAAAGCCTGAAGCTCGTGGATGCGCCGCCTGGCTTTGTGCCATCCACGCCCGCCAGGCTCCTTCGTGTTTGGAATAAAGCTCGAGCCATCGAGCTTCGTCCGCCGCGGCGGCTCCATCGCTTGGACCGATTTCGGCCACGGTTTGAACCGTCTCTCCCGATGTCATATCCAACGCTTCGAACTCCGCCGTTTCCGGAAGCGACAGCCCTATCAGCACCCGTTGCCCTTGCGCATCAACGAAATACCTGCGGGGCGCGTTATGCCTTTCAGTCATTCGAATGAGCCTCATCCATGATCCAAGGACCTGGAAGATCTTTCAGGTGTCGATCATAGGCGCGGACGAAAACGATCAAAATAAGGATGCAAATTATCGCGCCCAGCAAAGCAATCAGATACGTCATTTACGCCTACCCTAACGCGGGCCCCGGAAAAATCGGGGCGGCTAAACTTTCGCCGTGAATCGATATATTTTAGGTGACGTTGGCTAAGCTCTCAAGAATTGCGACAAGTTAACCTAACCGCGCATGGTTATTTCGATCACGCCACGGAGATCGTTCGGCAAACAGGCCAGGCGCGAAATTCCACCATTACGACGGCGACTGACTTCGTTCCGCCCCTGATGCCGCCGGAGTATAGGGCGCGTAGAGACGATATCTTGCCGATCGCTTGCGCGAGCGCCACGCCCTCGCACCATAGCCGCAAGCAAAACCGCCGGCGAAGATCGAACCCAAGACCACAATTGCCAACATTTGAACGTCCCATTTTTCCGGCGCGTTCCTCCCATTGCATTTCATCTTGTCGTTGTGACGACTTCAAGATCGGCACCGCTGAAAGTTTTGCCAGGTGATGATGAAGTTTGTGCAAGAGCTGATTGAAGTTTGGTCGTTGTCCGACAGCCGGGAGCCTGGAAGTGGCAAAACGTCTCACTGATTAAAAGTTAGATCCGGCCGGATGTTAATCCGGGTTCACGCAGTCCATGCAGCCTTCAGAACCGGCGGTCGACAATTCGGCTTCCACTCATTCAATGCGCGGCGACGGCTGCTGATCAGCATTGACATCTCCGTGGTAATACGGAGCAACGAAGTCCGGATTACGCGCGGTAAGGTTGAGCGGTTAGCTTAATCCGCATTGTTTGTTGCGAAGTCTCACCGATCGCTTATCCCATCGTCTCACCGGGCTCCCCCAAGCTCGGCCCCACCCAAGCAAAGCCGTCGAGCGACATGGGTCCGCTTGGCGGCTTTGCTTTTGTCGCGACGAGAGGATGATTTCGGTTATGGCGCGCAAGCCCTGGTCGTTCAAGGAAGACCGCCGGCTGATGGAGTTGGCCAAGTCTTCGGCTTCATTGGAGGAGGCGGCGAAACAGCTCGGACGCTCGCCCGATGCGATCAAGCGCATGGCCTTGCGCCTTGGTCTTTCGTTGAAAACGAAGGCGAGAAAAAAGGCCTAGCAGAGCGCGCCGCAGTGTTCCGCCAACGACGTCATGGATGAACCGCGGGCGGGCGATCGCCGGTTCTGACGAAGAACGACGCGTCGTATTGCTGATCGGACTGGAGCAAGGACCCAAACCAAGGTGACCGCCGCCGCCGGCAGAAGGTTCGAGTCCAGCTGCATGAATAAAAGCGCTATAGCCCTATTCGCCGGGGAACCGAACCAGCTCGCTTGCGTTGACGTCAACTTCATCGCGAGGTCTGGCCGTGGCACATCTTGCCATTTCCGTCATCCTGGTCTGGTTGGCTATCAATATCGCCTTCGTGGTCTTGCGCTTGCGAGCCACCCGGCCACTGCATGGTGGCGGCGCCCGGCAGGCTCCCGTCACACCCTACAATCCCTCACCCGCGTCCCTCCGCCATCGAATGGGCCGTTAGAGCTTGAGAGCGGAGGAGTAAAGGTCTCCGCCCCACTGCCCTTCCCGCGATTCAACGAGTTGGTCGAGCCACGCTGCTTGGCGCAGAGCGCTAATTTCCGACCGACGCGATGCTGGAGACCTGACCGGATTGAACCGTTACCCGAGACCGGCGAAACGCTCCGGACCGGGCGCCCTGCTCAATCGGCCTTAACGATACTCTCAGCTTTCAACACGGCCCGGCTCCGGTCCGGCTATGGTCGTCCAATGCGCCGCAACCACCTCATTGCAGCCGCAGGCGTCTGCTTCGCGCTCATCGTCTATGCCACGCTTGCGAGACTGGCGGGAAGACCCGTGCTTATCGGTCATCACGAGGCTTATTGGGTCGTCGTGATCGAGCGCTTCAGCGCTTACGGGTTGCTGGGATTTCTCTTGTCCTTCCTGTTGCCCGGTCGGCTCACCCTCGCATGCTCGCTTGTCGTGGCCGTCGCACTGGGCCTCGAAATCCTGCAAGCAATGACGCCCGATCGTGATCCGGGTTTCCTGGACGTGCTGCAAAAAGCAGCAGGCGGGACCGTCGGGGTCCTCCTCGCTCAAACAATCCTGGCCTTCTTACCGAGACCGCCCGCCTGAGCAGCACGTCCGCATAGGAAGTTGCCGTCGTTATTTCAGCATTTGTCCCTGTAGTTCACCGCCCGGGTTCGCGGCCGTATGAATGTTCGCGTACCATTTCCCGGCCAGCAGATCCGCAGCCTGCCTCAGCCTTGCCCGTTCCAGGCGAGTTGTTCGGAGCATGCGGGAGCTAAGCCGACCGGTGCCGGCCTTGGAACTGGTTCGGCGTCAGGAGTTCTGCCATCTGCCTATGGGTGGCCTGGAGCGCCTCGATGGCGCCGTCCAGATCAAAATCGGCGTCCCGGACAGAGGCGAAAAATTTGGCAGTCAGCGCGAGATCGAGCTTGACGCGGGTTGCGCCGTCGCGGCTTTTGCGGCGGTCCAGTGACAAATGGATGGCCCGCATTCGTGCCTCGGCAGGCGTGCAGCCGCTAAGCTCGGCGAGTTCGTCATAAGTCATCCAGATCTGTGCCATGTTTCAGTCACTCCCTTACTCGGCATCAGCTTATTTTTGGTGCTTAAAGCTTCGGTTGCCGCGATGCGCGCGCCGACTGTTTCGCAGCGATAGGGTCAATGAGAGCTAAACGAAGAAGGACAATCGTGCCGGGCCTCGGTGGGTTGCATACAGCGAAGATCGATCTATGCTCACCCGATCGATCAACTATTGAACTGAGGCAACCACATTGGGACAGATCACTTCGGAAGCCCTCTCCTTGAGTGAAGTCGTGTCCTGTGGCGCCACTCGGCATGTCCGCGCCTTCGGCAAGGTTTCGAATGGCTGACGCTTGCGTTGCTCGTGCAGTGTGCCGATTGGTGCTGGCCGCGGGGGCATGGATGATCGTTGATTTCACCTCGAGGTAAGCCGACATGACCGACCGACCGACTGTCCTCGTTACGGGAGGCGCCGGCTATATCGGCTCGCATGCCTGCCGCGCCCTGACCGCAGCCGGCTATCAGCCCGTCGTTTATGACAATCTGTCGACAGGTCATCGCGGCTTCGTCGCCGGTCCGCTGGTAACGGGCGATCTGCTCGACGGCGCCACGCTGACGCGCGCCTTCGCCGAGCACAAAATCACGGCGGTCATGCATTTCGCGGCGGCGAGCCTCGTCGGCGAGTCCATGACCGACCCGCAAAAGTACTACATCAACAATGTGCAGGGCACGCTGTCGCTCTTGCAGGCGATGCGCAATGCGGGTTGCCATCGTATCGTGTTCTCCTCGACCGGCGCCGTCTACGGCAATGCAGACTCCAAGGAGCTGCCGGAAGACTTCCCCTGCGCGCCAATCAACCCCTATGGCGCATCGAAATGGATGATCGAGCGCATGCTCGCCGATTACCGCGCCGCTTACGGCTTCGGCGCGTTCTGCCTGCGCTATTTCAACGCCAGCGGCGCCGATCCCGCCGGCGGCATCGGCGAATTGCGTGACAACGAAACCCATCTCATTCCGCGCGCCATGATGGCGTTACAGGGCCATGTCGATTTTGCCGTGTTCGGTGAGGACTACGACACGCCCGACGGCACCGCGATCCGCGACTACATCCATGTCACCGACCTCGCGGCGGCGCATGTCGCGGCGCTGAAACTGCTGGAACAAGGGCATGCCGGCGGCAGCTTCAATCTGGGCACCGGCTCCGGCTTTTCGGTGCGGGAAATCCTGACCGCCATCAGGCAGGAGACCGGACGCGAGGTGCCGCACACGGTCAAACCGCGCCGCGCCGGCGATCCCACCTATCTGGTCGCCGATCCCTCCGCAGCGCGAAAAGTGCTGAATTTCGTACCGCGACATTCGGATCTGCCGACTGTGATCCGTACCGCCTGGGCCTGGCACCAGCGGGCTCATCCGCTTAAGCAATCCTGACAACACCGTCGAGGTCGATCAGGCTGGATGAGACGTGGCCTTATGGTCTATTCCGTTCTGACCCGGGCGATCCCGGCGCAAAAGGATGGCGTGATCGCGAACGGCCGTCGAGCCCCTTGGGCAGCTTGTCGGCATTGAGCTTCACGACCGCACCTCTGGCGTCAGCGGCCGGCACCTCGTCCTGGCTGTAGATCAGCGTCGCCTCGAAGGTCACATCGGGCGCCTGCTCGGCCGTTCCGGAACAGGTCGCCATCGCACCGCTGCACACGCCCGAGAGCTTGACCTCGACTTCGTCGAGCCCGAACACGGTCGGCGGCCCCTCGGCATGTCGCCGCGTGGTCAGAACCGCCGTGAAGCGCTGCTCGTCGATCCGGTAAGAGCCGCCATACGTGAAGAAGCTGTCGCTGCCGGAGATTCGTCCCTCCGCCAGATGCACGACGCCCGTGCCCTGACCGCGCGGGGTCCTGAACCAGGCCGCATATTTGCCGTCTCTCAGCATGAAAGCATCCACCGTAAAACTCAAACGTATTTGCAACCAACTCTGGGGCGCGACAATGACCCGCGCGGGGAGCATTCCGCCACGGTTAACGTCCTGCAAAGCGAGCCGGTCAAATTGCTGCCGAAGCGCAGCGACGCGGGCGGGCGCACGCTCCCCCCGTGCAGCGGGTGAGAAAGCTGGACCTCGTTGCAAACGGCGTTAAAAACGATCGGCGTGCCGACCTCGTTTGGCAGCTTGCATATAACCGCTATCAACTCCAACCAGTTCGTGACAGCTAGCCTTCCTGTTGCGCTGGGACGAAGTCGTGGAGATCGCCGCCGGTCAGCAGGCGACGCCATATCAGAAGACCGAGGCCACGCTCGCGCCCATTGTGGATATAGAGAGTGCAGCGGAGGGCACCCGATCGAGGCCGTCCCAGCCGAATGATGTTATCCATCCGGCCAACAGCTTGCCGGCGCACTGTTTTCTCCGGTCGCCCGTTTGAACCTCTTCCTGATAGAGTGCACCAATATCTGAGAGTGATTCCGGTCACACTTGCCTGGGCATTTCGCTGCTAAGCATCGGGCCTGGACGGGGACCGGGCAAGTATTCGGTCGAATTGGATGAGAATTGCCATGAAAAGCCTGATCGGCGCTGTTGTCGGCGCGTGCTGTCTTGCTGCCCCGGCTTTGGCGGAGAGCCCGGCCGCCATCGTCGAGGACGTGCAAGGCAAGGTCGACGGTGTCGCGTTCATGGATTATGTGGCGCCGGGCAAGATCATCAAGCTGGGGCCCAAGGCAACCATTACGCTCAGCTATCTCAAATCGTGCCAGCGCGAGACTATCAGCGAAGGCGTCGTCATGGTCGGCACCGAGCAGAGCACCGTGCAACTCGGCGAGGTTAAGCGGGAGAAGGTGCCCTGCGATACCAACGCGGCAAAACTGTCGGAGCGCGAGGCGAACCAGAGTGCCGCGACGACCTTCCGCACCATGCGGTCGGACGCCAAGGGCAGCGCTCCGGCCAAGCTGCCGACGCTCTACGGCGTCGCGCCGTTGGTGCAGGCCAAGAGCGGCAGCACCCTGGTGATCGAACGCACCGATGGCAAGGAGCCCACCATCAGCGTTCCCCTCAAGAGCGAGACGATGGTCGGAGGCAAGTTCTATGACTTCGCCAAAGCCGGGAAGTCGCTAACGCCGGGCGGCAGCTATCTCGCCATCCTCGGCACTAAGCGCTACGCCTTCCAGGTCGATCCCAGCGCCACGTCGTCGCCGACGCCGATCGTCGGACGCCTGCTGCGGCTCGAATAGGCAGCTAGCGACAGGGCGATGCGGCGGATCGGCAGACGGGACGTCGTTGCAGCGATCCTGATTGCGCTTCTTGCAGGCGCCGTGGTCACGTCTCCGCCGTTCCAGACGCTGCAGGGCCTGTCGCTCGACATCCTCACGGCACTGCGCGGCATGCTCGTCGGCGACCACCGCGATCCCGCGACATCACCGGTCGTCGTCGTGGCCATCGACGGCGAGACCTACGACACTCCGCCGTTCAAGGGATCGCCAACGCAGACCTGGACGCGCGAGATCGGCCGGGTGCTCGGGAGTATCAGCGACGGCGGTGCCAACGTCATCGGCTTCGACGTCATCTTCCCGAGCTCGATCGAGCAGTCGGAGATTCCCTTTGGCGACGCGCCGCTCGGCGACCGTATGAAGGGTTTTGACCGCGACTATCTCATCGCCTTGCGGAAGCTTTCCGACAACGGCAAACTGATCCTCGGCGAGATCCTGAGCAACGATCATCCCGACGCGCCTTACCCCGCACAGCGATTTGCGGTGAAGAACGCTGTCCGTGCCCTCAACGTCCATACCGACACTGATGACGTGATCCGGCGAATGCCGCTGAGCTTTTCGATCGACGGCAAGCCGGTCCCCGCGATGGCGGTCGAGCTCGCCGCGCGCGCGCTCGGCGCAAAGCCCGAGATTGCATCGTCCGGGCTCACCGAATTGTCCGGTTATGCAATTCCGAGCGCGGTGCCGAATACACTGACGCTCAATTTTCGAGGACTGGGCCGCGACATTCCGACTTTCTCTTTCGCCGACCTGCGAGCCTGCGTCGAGAAGGGAGACCGCGACTTCTTCCGCCGCGCCTTCGACGGCAAGGTCGTGCTGCTCGGCACCGCCCTGAATTTCGATGATCGCAAGCTCACCTCGATGCGACTGTCCGGCGGATACGACGGAACGCCGGGGCCACGATGCGCCCAGCCCACCCCGGCAAGCACCGTGCAAAAGGCCCGGAGCGACATCGCCGGTGTCTTCGTGCATGCCAACGCGGTGCGAAATCTGATCGAACGCGATGCGGTGACCGAGCTCGGCTTTCCAATGCGGAGCATTCTCACCATCGTGTTCGCAGCGATCGTGGCCTGCGCGGCCTGCGTGCTCGCACCGGGTGGCGCACTAATCGCATGGATCGCTCTCACCGCCGTATACGCCGCTGTGGCCGTCGGTGCATTCGTCCATGCCTTGGCGCTGCCGCTGACGGAGCCGGCACTCGCAAGCCTTGCGGCGCTCGCGATGATGATCGGCTACCGTTTCGTGCTGGCCGATCGTGACGAGCGTTTCCTGCGCAGGAGCTTTGCCTTCTATCTCGCTCCCGAAGTGATCGAGACGATGGTGGCCTCCGGCAAGATGCCGGCGCTCGGCGGCGAAATGCGCAACGTCACCATGTTCTTCTCCGACCTGAGCGGCTTCTCTTCCATCGCCGAGACGATGACGCCGGGCGAGCTGGTGACGCTGATGAACGAATATCTGTCGGCCATGACCGACATCATCGAGAGCCATGGCGGCTATGTCGACAAATATATCGGCGATTCCATTGTCGCCATGTTCGGTGCGCCCGCCGACGATCCCGCGCATGCGCGCCACGCCGTCCATGCCGCGCTGAAATGTCACGAAAAGTTGGCGGAGCTCAACGCCGGGAGCGCCGCCTTCGCCGGCCATGGCCTGTCTCACCGCATCGGGCTCAACAGCGGCGAGGCCGTGGTCGGCAATATCGGCTCCCGCCGCCGCTTCAACTACACCGTGATGAGCGACACCGTGAACGTCGCTTCGCGGCTCGAAGGCGCCAACAAATACTACGGCACCGCAATCATGGCCTCAGAAACGACTGTCGCGCAGACAGGCAATACTTTCAAATGGCGCGAGCTCGACTCCATCAAAGTGATAGGACGCGGCGAGGCGATCAAGGTGTTCGAGCCCCTCGCGGAGAAGGGCACGGAGAGTGCCGGGCAGACGAAAATTGCCGCCGCGTATGCGGAAGGGCTGGCGTGCTGGCGGGCAAGGGAGTTTGCGAAGGCGGCTGATGCGTTCGGGCGAACGGCGGAAATGGATTCGGCGTCAGCGCTTTTTGGCAAGCGCGCGACTGCGCTCGCTACAAATCCACCGGCGTCGGATTGGACGCCGGTGAATATTCTAGAAGGAAAGTAGCGCGGCGTCGCACCGCTTTTCGGGTCCACTCCACGCTAGAACGGCAACCCCACGTAATTCTCCGCCAGCAGACGCTGCGCCGTCTCGGACGACAGCAGATATTCCAGTTCGGTCTGCTGGAGCCGGTCCTCGTATTCGAGCCGGTCGGGGAAGCGATGCAGCAGCATCGTCATCCACCACGAGAATCGTTGCGCCTTCCAGATCCGCGCCAGCGCCTTGGCGGAATAGCCCTGAAGCCCGGAATCATCGCCGTTCTGATAGTGCGCGAGCATGGCGTGGTAGAGATAATAGATGTCGGAGGCGGCGCTGTTCAGCCCGCGCGCGCCGGTCGGCGGCACGATGTGGGCGGCATCGCCGGCGAGAAACAGGCGGCCGTAGCTCATCGGCTCGGCGACGAAGCTGCGCAACGGCGCGATGCTCTTCTCGATGGACGGCCCCGTGATCAAGCGGCCGCCGACCTCGTCCGGCAAACGACGCTTCAGCTCGGCCCAGAACGCATCGTCACCCCAGTCCTCCACCTTGTCGGTGAGCGACACCTGGACGTAGTAGCGGCTCAGCACTTGCGACCGTAGGGAACACAGCGCGAAGCCGCGCTCGTGCTTCACATAGATCAGCTCCGGCGACACCGGTTTCGTGCGCGACAGCACGCCGAGCCAGCCGAACGGATAGATCTTTTCGTATTCCCGCAGCACGTCCTTCGGGATCGACTTGCGGCTGACGCCGTGAAAGCCGTCGGCGCCGACGATATAGTCGCAATCGACTCGAACGGTTTCGCCATTCGAACGATAGGTCACGTACGGCCGGTCCGAGGTCAGGTCATGCGGCGTCACGTCCTCGGCATTATGCACGACGTTGCCGCCGAGGCGGTCGCGCGCCTCGTAGAGGTCGCGCGTCAGCTCGGTCTGGCCGTAGACCAGCACCGAATTACCGCCGGAATGCTTGTAAAGGTCGATCTGGGAGAGCACGCCGTCATGGGCGATCTCGAATCCCTTGTGGATCTCGCCCTCCCGGTCCATCCGGTCGCCGCACTGAGCCTCGCGCATCAGCCTGGCGAAGCCGTGCTCGAGCACGCCGGCACGGATCCGGGCAAGCACGTGGTCGCGGCTGTACTTTTCCAACACGACCGTGTCGATGCCCTTGAGGTGCAGGAGCTGGGACAACAGCAGCCCGGACGGCCCGCCGCCGATGATACAAACCTGAACTTTCATTTTTACGTCCTCCTCGGCACTTTCTTGCAGATTCAGCGCCGCTGACCGATGGAGGCTTTCGTCTTTATCTTGTACTATTCGAACATGAGAAACGCAGCCCCCGCCCCGGCGATCCGGGTCTACAATTTGTTCGGCGAGTCCGGCGATCTGCCCGATGTCGTGCATTGCGAGACGATTGCCTCGCGCTCGGTGCTGCACGACTGGACGCTGGCCGTGCACCGCCACGCCCGGCTGCATCAGGTGCTGCTGATCGAACGCGGCGGCGGCGAGGCTACGCTCGATGGACGCGTGGTGCAGCTGAAGCCGATGCAAATCGTCAACGTGCCTGTCGGCCACGTCCATGGCTTCCGTTTCGTGCCTGATACCCAGGGCTGGGTGCTGACCATCGCCGCGGAAATATTGGACGAAGCGCTGCTCGCCTCCGAAGGACTGCGAGGTGCCCTGTCGCGCTCGGCCGTGATACGCGGCACGCCGCAGATCCGGACCACCATGAAGCAGATCTTTGCCGAACACGCCGCGCGCGATTTCGGCCGAGCGCATGTGCTGCGTGCACTGTCGGCGGCCATGATCGGGCTGGTGGCCCGCGCGCTCACCGGCGAGAGCGGCGGCAACGGCACGGCTGAAAGCGGACTATTCCGCCGCTTCGAGGCGCTGCTGGAACAGCATCATCTGGAACGCTGGAGCGTTGCGGACTATGCGAGTGCGCTGTCGATCACGCCGACTCATCTCAACCGGGTGACGCGGGCAGCAACCGGCGACACCGCCTCGCACCTGATCCTCAACCGGCTGATCCGCGAGGCGCGGCGCAACCTCGTCTACACCAATTTGCCGGTCTCGACCATCGCCTATGCACTTGGCTTCGAGGACCCCGCCTATTTCAGCCGGGTCTACGCCGCCGCCACGGGCGTGTCGCCGCGCGCCTTTCGCGCGCAGCTCCATGGCGACGAGACCTGAGACCATCACACGTCGAAAAACACCGTCTCTTCCGGCCCCTGCAAATTGATCGTGAAGGAATACACGATCTTGCCGGCGCGTTCGCTGCGATTTGCGATCAGAGTCGAGCGCCGGACCGGCTGCTCGATCAGGTTGAGCACCGGATCGGCGGCGTTGGCGGCCTCTTCGTCCGAGAAATAGAGGCGCGTGTTCAGACCGATGTTGATACCGCGCGCGACGATCCAAACATTGATGTGCGGAGCTCCCTTGCGGCCGGTCTTGTCGATGATCGCGCCCGGTTTGATGGTCTCGAAGGTGACGAGACCACTCTCGAAATCGGAGCCGGCGCGGCCCCAGCCGCGAAACTCCTCGTCCAGCACTCCGGGCGACCGATCGGCCGGATGGTTGTAGCGGCCGGTCGCGTTGGCCTGCCAGATCTCCAGCAGCACGTCGCGAAGTGGCGTGCCGCTGCCGTCGATCACCTTGCCCTCCAGCGTGATGCGTTCGCCTTGCGTGTTCGGCGCCACCAGCACGTTGGAGAAGTTCTTCTCGAAGATGTCGAAGCCGGCCATGGCCGGGATCAACCCGATATGGACGTAGGGCCCGGCCGTCTGCGAGGCGGTTTCCTTGAGGTAGTTGAGCGGCTGCGGCATGGACCTAGTTCCCTGCGGTGCGATTTTCGAAGTAAGTGGAGCGCTGGCCGCGCAAGACGATGTCGAAGCGGTAGGCGAGCGAGTCGAACGGTGTGGATGCGTTGAGGTCGAGCGGCGCGACGAGACGCTCCAGCGCATCCTTGTCCGGGATCGTCGTCAGGATCGGGCAGACCGGGATCAGGGGATCGCCCTCAAAGTACATCTGGGTGATCAGACGTTGTGCGAAGCCCGAGCCGAACACCGAGAAGTGGATGTGAGCGGGACGCCAGCTGTTGACGTAGTTACGCCAGGGATAGGGTCCCGGCTTCACGGTACGAAAATAATAGTAGCCCGTGTCGTCGGTCAGCGCGCGGCCGCAACCGCCGAAATTCGGATCGATCGGCGCCAGATACGTGTCCTTCTTGTGCCGGTACCGGCCGCCGGCATTGGCTTGCCAGAACTCGACCAGCGTGTTCGGTACGCCGCGGCCGGTCTCGTCCAGCACGCGGCCGTGGACGATGATGCGCTCGCCGACGGGATCGCCGTCCTTGGCGTAGTTGCGGATCAAATCGTTGTCGAGCGCGCCGAGGTCGTTGTGACCGAACACCGGCCCCGTAATCTCCGAGATCGAGTTCTCAAGCGACAGCAGCGCCTGGCGCGGCGAGCGTAGCACCGATGATTTGTAGCCCGGCGCGTGCGCGGGCGGATGCATGGAACGGTCGCGCTGGAAGAAGCCGCCGTCACCGAGCGGCGGCGTGAACGGCTCGGGGTGGTTGAGGCGGGGATCCCGCAAGGCTGGCGCCTGGGCATGCATCGGCGTTGTCTCTCCCTATCGCGCCCCGTTTGGGCGCACGACTTATCGGGAGATGATGGCGCGGGCTATTCTCAAGATAAATAGATCGATTATAATGAATTCCATGAATAAAATCGATCATTTGGCGCTCGATGGCCACGCGCTGGAGCTGTTCCTGGCGGTGCTGGAAGAAGGATCGGTGACGGCCGCCGCAACGCGGCTCGGCCTGACGCAATCCGCAGTCAGCCACGCCCTCAACAAGCTGCGGCGGATCGTCGGCGATCCGCTATTTGCCAAATCCGGCCGCGGCATTGTGGCCACGGCGCACGCCCAGGCGCTCGCGGCAAAGGCGCGGGCGCTGATCGACGAGATGCGCAGCTTTGCCGGCGGCGTCACGTTCGAACCGGCGAGCGCGCAGCTTTCGCTGACGATCGCCGCGAACGACTTCCAGCGCGACCTGCTGCTGCCGCGGTTCTTCGACCATGTCGCCGCGCAAGTGATGAGCCTGAACCTGCGCGTGACCCCCTCGCAGTCGCCCTCGCCGGCGATGCTGCGGGAAAACCGCTGCGACCTGCTGATCACGCCGCTGCCGCCGTCGGGCGTGGACATCGTGCAGAAGCGCCTGCTGCAGGACCATTACGTTTGTTACTACGACCCCAAAGCGCGTGCCGCGCCGGCTACACGCGGCGCCTATCTCGCGGGGCGTCACATCACGGTGGTCTACACTGACAATGAGCGGCTCGACTTCGATCGCCGGCTTGCAGCCAACGGCTTCCACCGCGACATCGCGATCTCGGTGCCGAGCTTCTCCGGCGTGCCGTCCTTCCTGCGCGGCTCGCAAATGCTGGCGAGCATGCCGAGCCTGCTGGCGCCCGGCGTGATGCACGGCTTCGCGCAGGTGGGGATTCCGTTGGCCTCGCGCACGCGAACCCTGGCCGAGCTGCCGATGTTCATGGTCTGGCATCAGCGCTATCAGAAGGACCCGGCGCATCGCTGGATCAGAAGCCAGCTCGAGACCGTGGCGGCGACGGCCTCGCACCCCGTCCCCGCGAAAACCTGATCCCCGTCAAACCCACTGGTTGCGCCGGGGCGGCCACGCTAGAATTCCCCCATGACAGTGACCGACATTGCGAGCCGGACCTACAATCACAGCTGGCGGCTGGATCCCATCATCCGCAGCCTGCTTGATACCGACTTCTACAAACTATTGATGTTGCAAATGATTCGGGAATCTTACCCGGATCAGCAGGTAACGTTCTCGGTCATCAACCGGTCGCGCCATGTCCGGCTCGCCGAAATCATCGACGAGGGCGAACTGCGCGCCCAGCTCGACCACGCCCGCACCATCCGCTTCACCAAAAAAGAGCTGATCTGGCTTGCCGGTAACACTTTCTACGGCAAGACCCACATGTTCTCGGCGGACTTCATCCGCTGGCTCGCCGAATTCCGACTGCCCGAATACGAGCTGCGCAAGGTCGAAGGCCAGTACGAGCTGCACTTCCATGGGCCGTGGAGCCATACCACGATGTGGGAGATTCCTGCGCTTGCCATCCTCAACGAGTTGCGCTCGCGCGCAGCGATGAAGGGCCGCGGCCGCTTTGAACTCGACGTGCTCTATGCCCGCGCCAAGGCCAAGCTGTGGAGCAAGGTGGAACGCCTGCGCAAGCTGGATGGCCTCCGGCTGTCCGATTTCGGCACCCGTCGCCGCCATGGCTTCCTCTGGCAGCGATGGTGCGTGGAGGCCGTGAAGGAAGGCCTGGGCCCGTCCTTCATCGGCACCTCCAACGTGCTGCTCGCGATGGACAATGATCTCGAAGCCATCGGCACCAACGCCCATGAACTGCCGATGGTCGCGGCGGCGCTCGCCAGCGACGACGAGGAGTTGCGGTGGGCGCCCTATCGCATCCTTGACCAATGGCGCCAGACCTATGGCGGCAACCTCCTGATCGCGCTGCCCGACGCTTTCGGCACCAAAGCTTTCCTGCGCGATGCGCCGGAATGGGTCGCCGACTGGACCGGCTTCCGTCCCGACAGCGCGCCGCCGATCCAGGCGGGCGAGGAGATCATGAAATGGTGGGAGCAGAAGGGCCGCAATCCCAGGGACAAGCTGCTGGTGTTCTCCGACGCGATGGACGTCGGCTCGATCGAGGAGACCTACCACCACTTCGCCGGCCGGGTGCGACTCTCCTTCGGCTGGGGCACCAATCTCACCAATGATTTCGTCGGCTGCACGCCGGACGGCTCGTTCAATCTCGATCCGATTTCGCTGGTCTGCAAGGTGTCGTCGGTCGACGGACATCCGGCCGTCAAGCTTTCCGACAATCCCGAGAAGGCGACCGGCCTGCCCTCGGAGATCGAGCGCTATTTGCGCGTATTCGGCGATGCCGGCCGCGTGCGCAAGCCGGTGCTGGTCTAGCGCCAGAGCAATCTCTCCATCAGGTAGACCACCTGGGGCGAATGCGAGACATCGGCGCGCCGATGCCGCGTCAGTTCCGGTTCGGCGGCATTTGCGACGATCTGCAAGCATCCACTTCACGACGCCTTCACCCTGCGACGTGGTCTCCTGGCATTTTCAAGTCGAGTTAAGCACCTTTCGCGCGTAATCCGCGTTATGAGCGGATCGCTCCGCTGGGGTCGTTGAGCGACTTGGGGAACGCAAAGTGTTTCGCAGAACAGCGCCATCAACGAAGGGACGCAACTTCCTTCACGTCATCAAGCTCGTCTCGCCTTTCGTCACGGTCGTCCTGCTGCAGGCGGCGATCGCCGGGTTTAGCCTGGAGGTGATGTCCTCCGTCCGCGCCTATGTCGCGGGCGAAGCGCTGTGGTCGCGCTCGCAGAAGAACGCCGTCTATTTCCTCAATCTCTATCTGCATTCGGGCGATGCCAGCCAGTTTGCGCAATATCAGGCCGCGCTCGCCGTTCCCATCGGCGACGAGTTCGCGCGCTGGGCGCTCGAGCGCGATCCGGTCGACGTCGAGGCCGCCCGCATAGGCTTCCTGCAAGGCGGCAACCATCCCGATGACGTGCCGGGATTGATCTGGCTGTTCCGCTACTTCAAGCAAGTCAGCTTTCTCAAAGAGGCGATCCGCGAGTGGGCTGCCACCGACCCCATGCTGCTGGAACTGAGCGTGTTCGGCGAGGTCATCCGGTCAGAGCTTGAGAGCGGGCCCGTTCAGGACAGCAAGCGCCTGCAATTATTGTCGTCGCGGCTCTCGGAGCTCAACACTCAGTTCACGGTGCACGCCAAGCGATTCTCCACCGTTCTCGGCGAAGGCTCGCGCGCAATCAAGATGACGCTGACTGGCGTCAATGTCGTCACAGCCATGACGCTGATCCTGCTCCTCATCTGGCACACACGGCGATTGGTGCTGCAACGACAGGCTTTCGAGGATGCCTTGTATGCCGAGAAGGAGCGCCTGGCGCATCAGGCTTCGCACGACTGGCTGACCGGCTTGTCCAACCGTCGCGCGTTCGAGGCCCGCCTGCAAAACGAGTTGGACACCGCGGCGGCTTCGCTGGGCCTGATCCTGCTCGATCTCGACCAGTTCAAGGACGTCAACGACAGTTGCGGTCACCTCGCCGGCGATCGCCTGCTCCGCCAGATTTCACGTCTCCTGCAGCAGGAGCGACGGCCGCATGACCTGGTGGCCCGGCTCGGCGGTGACGAATTCGGCTTGATCCTGCCGCAATGCACGCAGTACGACGCCGTGGACATCGCCGAACGGCTACGCCGGTCGCTGGAGCTATCCGTCTTCGCCTGGGACGATCGTTGCTTTGCAGTGACCGCCAGCATCGGCGTTGCCTACATCACCGACGGCAACACCACGCTCGAGGACGCGATGCGGCGCGCGGACGCTGCCTGCTATCGCGCCAAGGAGAACGGACGCAACCGTGTTCAGGTCGACAACGGGACAATGGACGTCGTCGTCGTCACCTCGCGGCAGCGCAGATCCGCCAGCGCGTAGCAGCGCTCAGCACTTTATCGTACTGGCAGAATCCCGAGCCCCGCGAGATGCGCATCGAGAAATTGTTCGACCTGCTGGCGCAGCATCTGCGGGGGCACGGCTACCATGCGCTCTTCGAGGCCGAGGGAGATGATGCCGTGCACGGCGGAAAACAGGGTGCGTGACAGCAGCGCGATCTGCACGTCGTCTGCATTCGGAAGCAGCCGCACCAGGGGCGGATGCATCAGCGCGAAGGCGTCCATCACCATCTGAAGGATGTCATCGGGGTAAGGGCGGTCGTCCTCCATCCGATGTTCGAACAGCGAGCGCAGCAGATTGGCGTGCTCCGCAAAGAATTCGAGGTAGGTCGCAGCCAGCCCGTAGAGCTGGCGAATGGGATCCTCGGCCGGAACCTGGCCCAGCCGCACCGTCAGCGCATTAACGGTCTCCCGATTCACGGTCAGGATCACGCCATCGAAGTCGCCGAACTCGTTATAGACACTTCCAACCGAGCAGCCGGCGGCGTCCGCGACGTCCCGGACTTTCAACGATTTCAGTCCCTTAGTCGCAATAATGCTGCGAGCGATCTCCACGATCTGCTGCCGTCGGCGAGATTTTTTTCGGTTCCGCAACGATTCATCTTGAACATTGTTCATTCTCAGGATACTCACTTGAACAATGTTCAATTTAACCTGGAGACCTGCAAAATGCAAACCCTCACCGTTGATATCGCCTCCACCTTCGTCGATGACGCCACTGCTCTCGTGACCGGATTTGGCCGCGCCCTCCTGCGGTTCGCGATGGGGCCGATCGATCGCATCGCAAATGCCTGCGACATTGCCGGCGTTTTGACCGAGCGCCGCGCGACCTTCCGGATGTGGCGGGCCAACCGCAGCCGTGCCCGTCATGAGAGCCGCCGTATCAGCCTGCTCGGCCGCCTCTCGCCCTTTCGCCGCCTCGCCCACCTCACCTGAGGCGCGCACGCCTCCTTGCCGGGCGTGATAGAGCCACGACCAGCCATTTGCGAACCAAACGTCGCCACGCGGAGACCAACAGGATCGGAAGGTAAAGGCGCAGAGCAGGCCGGGACGATTGTCGTCAACCCGCAAATGCCCGTCGCATCTCCTCCGATCCCGACGCCCATCCGACAATGAAACAACCTCAGACAGCGTTTCCAAAACAGGACTAGTCATGATCAGGGATTTGATGTCGTCACGCCGCTTCGCGCCGCTGTTCTGGGCGCAATTCTTCTCGGCGCTGAACGACAACGTGCTGAAGAACGCACTCGTCATCATCCTGCTTTACAGCGCCGCGACCGGCCACGGAGATGCGCTGGTGACGGTCGCAGGCGCCGTCTTCATCTTCCCCTATTTCATTCTGTCCGGGCTCGGCGGCCAGCTGGCCGACAAATACGTCAAATCCGTCGTCGCGAGGCGGCTCAAATTCGCCGAGATCTTTGCCGCGGGCTTTGCCGCGGCCGGCTTCTTCCTACACTCGGTGCCGCTGCTGTTCGCAGCGCTCGCGCTGTTCGGCGTCATCGCCGCGCTGTTCGGCCCCGTGAAATACGCGATGCTGCCGGACCAGCTCGAGCTCGGCGAGCTCGCGACCGGCAACGCGCTGGTCGAAGGCGCGACCTTCATGGCCATCCTGCTCGGCACAGTTGCCGGCGGCCAGTTCGTGGCCGGCTCCGCGCATATGGGCTGGGTCGCATCGGCCGTGGTCGTGCTGGCCCTGCTGTCCTGGGCGTTCGCCTCCCGCATTCCCGCGACGACGCCGTCTGCACCCGATCTGCCGGTCAATGCCAATCCCTGGACCTCGACGCTCGGCCTGCTGAAGACGTTGTACGCCGACCACCGGCTGTGGGACGGCACCGTGATCGTCTCCTGGTTCTGGCTGGTCGGCGCCATCGTGCTCTCGCTGCTGCCGGCGCTGGTCAAGGAGGTCATCGGTGGCACCGAGGGCGTGGTGACGTTGTGCCTCGCGATCTTCGCAATCGGCATTGCCATCGGCTCGCTGTTCGCCGCGAATTTGAGCCACGTTCGCCCGAACCTCGCGCTGGTGCCGATCGGCGCCATCATGATGGGGTTTGCCGGTCTCGACCTCGCGTGGGCGATCGGCATAACCACCAAGGGGCAGGACATCACCGCGGGCGACTTCGCGATCTCGTTCGCGGGCCTACGCATGCTGCTCGACTTCGTCGCCTTCGCATTCGGCGGCGGGCTGTTCGTCGTGCCGTCCTTCGCCGCCGTCCAGGCCTGGTCCGCCCCCTCCGAGCGCGCCCGCATCATCGCCGCCGGCAACGTGCTGCAGGCCGCCTTCATGGTGGCCGGCTCGCTTTTCGTCGCGCTGCTGCAGGCCGGCGGATTGCACATCGGCTGGATCTTCTTCGGTCTCGGCGTCGCCAGCTTCGGCGCAGTCTGGTTCGTGCTGACGAAGTGGGGCAAAGAAGGCGTGCGCGACTTTGGCGGGCTGCTGTTCCGCGCGCTGTTCCGCACCGAGGTCCGCGGGCTGGAGAACCTGCCGCCTGCTGGCACGCGCATGCTGATCGCGCCCAACCATGTCAGCCTGATCGACGGCCCGCTGCTGCACGCCGTGCTGCCGATTGACGCGAGCTTCGCAGTCGATACCGGCATCGCCAAGGCCTGGTGGGCCAAGCCGTTCCTGCGGGTGGTCAAGCACTACACCATGGACCCCAGCAAGCCGCTCGCCGCGCGCGATCTCATCAAGCTCGTCGCCGCCGGCGAGCCGGTGGTGATCTTCCCGGAGGGACGCATCACCGTCTCCGGCTCGCTGATGAAGGTCTATGACGGCACCGCGATGATCGCGGACAAGGCCGACGCGGTCGTCGTCCCGGTCCGCATCGAAGGCGCCCAACGCTCGCATCTCAGCTATCTCAACGGTAGCCAGATCAAGCGCACGTGGTTTCCGCGAGTGACCGTCACCATCCTGCCGCCGGTCAAGCTTCCGGTCGATCCGTCGCTCAAGGGCAAGACGCGCCGCAATGCCGCGGGCGCAGCACTTCAGGACGTGATGATCGACGCGATGGTGAAGAACGCCATGCTCGATCACACCCTGTTCGAGGCGCTCGGACACGCCTATCGCGACCGCGACACCGGCAAGGTCATCATCGAGGACGCGCTCGGCACCAAGCTAACCTATCGCAAGCTGATCCTGGGCGCGCAGGTCTTGAGCCGAAAGCTGGAGAACGGCACCGCTGTCGGCGAGAATGTCGGCGTGCTGCTGCCGAATTCCGCGGGCGTCGCCGTCGTCTTCATGGCGTTGCAAAACATCGGCCGGGTGCCGGCGATGCTCAACTTCTCGGCCGGCCCGGTCAACGTGCTCGCCGCCATGAAGGCCGCACAGGTGAAGACCGTGCTGACGTCCAAGGCCTTCATCGAGAAGGGCAAGCTCGACAAGCTGATGGCGGCGATCTCCGCGGAAGTTCGCGTCGTCTATCTCGAGGATGTCCGCGCCTCGATCGGCACGGCCGACAAGATCAAGGGCTTGCTCGCCGGTACTACGCCGCGCGTCGTCCGCCAGGCGAGCGATCCGGCCGTCGTGCTGTTCACGTCGGGCTCGGAAGGCACACCCAAGGGCGTTGTGCTCTCCCATCGCAACATCCTTGCGAACGCCTCACAGGCGCTGGCGCGGGTCGATGCCAACGCCAATGACAAGGTGTTCAACGTGCTGCCGGTGTTCCACTCGTTCGGGCTGACCGGGGGAATGATGATGCCGCTGCTCGCGGGCATTCCGATCTACATGTACCCCTCGCCGCTGCACTATCGGATCGTGCCCGAGCTGATCTACCAGACCGGCGCCACGATCCTGTTCGGCACCGACACGTTTCTCACCGGCTACGCCCGCTCGGCGCATGCCTATGACTTCCGCACCCTGCGCCTGGTGATCGCCGGCGCCGAAGCGGTCAAGGATCGCACCCGACAGGTCTTCATGGAGCGCTACGGCATCCGCATCCTCGAAGGCTATGGCGTCACCGAGACGGCGCCGGTGCTGGCAATGAACACGCCGATGGCCAATCGTCCCGGCACGGTCGGACGCCTGTCGCCGCTGATGGAAAGCCGCCTCGACCCGGTCCCCGGCATCGAGGACGGCGGCCGCCTGTCGGTGCGCGGACCGAACGTGATGCTCGGTTATCTCAGGGCCGAAAATCCCGGCGTGCTCGAACCGCTCGCCGAGGGCTGGCACGACACCGGCGACATCGTGGCGATCGACCCGGCCGGCTTCATCACCATCAAGGGCCGCGCCAAGCGCTTTGCCAAGATCGCCGGCGAAATGGTCTCGCTGTCCGCGGTCGAGAACATCGCGACGGCGCTGTGGCCGCAGGCCGCATCGGTTGCCGTGTCGATCCCGGACCCGCGCAAGGGCGAGCGCATCGTGCTGCTGACGACGGAAAAGAACGCCGAGCGCAGTGCGATGCAGGGCCAGGCCAAGGCGATCGGCGCCTCCGAGTTGACTGTGCCCGCGGCGATCATGGTGGTCGACAAGGTGCCACTGCTCGGCACCGGCAAGACCGACTACGTCACCGCAACGACGATGGCTCGCGAGCAGGCGTCCGCGCCGGAGCGCGAGATTGCCTAAGAGAGATGCACGTGGCGCTCCAATCAGGCGAGGCGCGATGCCCGGGAGTGGTTCTGCTTCACGGCATCGCGCGCACCTCGGCGTCCCTGACCAGACTGGAACGGGCGCTCCGGGCAAGCGGCTTCGCAACGCTCAACATCGACTATGCCAGCCGCAGCAAACCGATCACGGCGCTCGCGGACGATATCCACCCGGAAATCGCCCGCTTCGCCGAACGTGACGCGCCGCTGTATTTCGTCGCACATTCCATGGGGGGTCTGGTGACGCGCGCCTATATCGCAAAACACCGTCCGGACCGGCTTGCCGGCGTGGTGATGCTTGGCACGCCACACGGCGGCAGCGAGGTCGCCGATCTCCTCATCCGATATCGCCTCTACAGCGCATTCTACGGACCCGCCGGGCTCGAGCTTACTACTACGTCCACGCCCCGGTCCGACGCCCCGCCCGCCGTGGACTATCCCGTTGCCGTGATCGCGGGAAGCCGCTTCATCGATCCCGTGGCAGGTCTCTTCATTCTGCCGAAGCCGAATGACGGACGGGTCTCAGTGCAAAGCACGATAGTAGCAGGCATGGCCGACCATATCGTCGTCAAGGCGTCCCATACCGGACTTCCGCGTCACGCCGCCGCGATCGAACAGACGATCGCTTTCCTGCGCGACGGCCGCTTCCGACCGTCTGAATCTCAGGAGCCGGCTTCTTCGCGACGCTCCTGCGCGTAACGCACCAGCGCTGCGAAGCGATAGATGCCGTGCACGAACTTGCCGTAGGGCATGGTGACGAACAGCGCGAACACTGCGCCCAAATGCAACGCAAGCAACGGCCCCATGGCTGCGGTCTCGCGCAGGAGCAGAAGCAGCATGCCGGTGAAGCCGGTCAGGAACAGCATGGCGATGAAGCCGATATCCATGCCGTAGCGTTGCTGGTCGAGCAGCGCCGGATCGCGCCGCATCTTGGCGATAAAGAGGCCGATCGGCCCGATGATCAGACCGACGCCGCCGAGGGTGCCGAGCACCACCGGCAGATCCCACCACGGATACGGCGCCTCGCGACCGAGCAGATAGTGATACAGCGTGGCGACTGAGGTCGCGGCGAAGCAGAGCAGGAAGCCGTAGAAGGTCAGGTGATGATATAGCTTGCGCCGGTCGGTGGGCTTGTCATCCTCATTGTAGCAGCCGACGCCGCCACCATGGAGATAGCGCAGCTCACCAGCATCGCGCATTGCCTGAAAGATGGAGCCGCCGTCCGCACGGCCGCCGATCGGCGGACCGATATCCCGCCAGAAGGCACGCACGCTCATCACCAGCACGAAAATCGCATAAAGGAAAGCGGCGCTGAATAACGCCGCCATCGCGTTGTGCGGCATCAACTTGTAGAACGCGCCGGGGCCGGTGTGCACGCCGAACAGCACGCTGCGGTCGTTCAGTGCCGCGAAGCCGAGGATGAAGGCAGCCATGCTGAGCGCGGCGACGATGCTGATGACGAGACCATTGCGCGCGAAGGCACCGGACAGCGCCTGCGGCCAGGCATAAGCCGCGTAGGATTCCGCGCGCGCGATCGCCAGCGTCTGCGGGACGTTGACGTTGAATTCGTGCGGCGGCGAGAACTGGCAGTCGACGTAGCAGGCGCCGCAGCCATGGCAGAGATTGGCGAGATAATTGAGGTCCCCGTCGGAGAAGGCGCGCCGCATCTCCATGGCGGGAAAAACCGCGCAAAGACCCTCGCAGTAACGGCAGGAATTGCAGACCGTCATCAGGCGGTCGGCTTCGTCCAAAATTCTGGTTCCGTGCATGGCTTTACTTCGTCAGGCCTTTGCCCTCGAGCCATTTCTGGATCAGGGCGGCGACCTCGAGGTTGTTCTTGTCCATCATCACCATATGCGAATTGCCCTTGATGCCGGCCTGCGGGAGATCGACGATGTCGACACTGCCGCCGGCCGCTTTGATCGCGTCCGCAAAGGCGATGCCGTTGGCGCGAATCTTGGGCCAGCGGGAATCGCGCTCGATATAGTCGCCGTAGATGATGAGGGTCGGGATGTTCTTCAGCACATCCGCCTTGGCGGGATCGCCGATGCCTGCCGGCTCGATCGCAATCAGCGCCTTGACCTTGTCTGGTCGGGCTTGCGCGACCTTGAAACCGAAGGTGCCGGCCTGGCTGTGGAACAGGAGCACCGAGGGGCCGACGCGATCGATCTCGGCGATATAGGCGGCGATGGTCGCATCGTCGGTCGTGGTCCAGCGCGGTACGTTCTGCTTGACGAAATTCTCGTAACCCTCGACGGGGAACTGGTTGCCCGGCAACAATTTTCGCTTGGCTGGATCGGGATCGTAGGAATTCGGCCCATCACCGATGCGGAAACGCTCGAACGGATTGGCCGTGGTCAGGAAGACCGGCTCGCTCTTGAAAATATCTGGGTATTGCGCCCAGCCCGCGCGTCCGCGCTCTACCGCATCGGAGTTATAGACCGCCCACCCCTTGCGTAGAAAATAATTCAGCCAGCCTTCGCATCCATCGGGCGTGGTCTCGTAGGTGACGCCGGTCAATCCGCCGCCGTGCCACATCAGCAAAGGATAGGCACGCTTCTCGTTTGCCGGCAGGAAATACTGCACGTACATCTGCTCGACCTGATACGTGCCGTTGGGATCGACCTTGGCCGGCACTCCGCCGGGCGCGAACACGACCTCCCTCACCGGCTTGCCCGAGATTTCGACAAGACGGCCACCGACATGGAACGAACCCATGTCTCGTAGCGTGATCGGCTCGGCCGCATGGGCGTGGCCGACGATCAGCAGCGCCGCTATCGCAGAAATCGCAATGCGTGACATGGTTCTCCCTCGTCTTTTCTTCGTCCTAGTTCTTCGCGTGGCGCGCCGCTTCGTGTCCTGCAATCCGCCCGAACACGCTGCCGATGGTCATGCCCATGCCAGCGGCATAGCCCTTCCCGAGCACATTGCCGGCCATGATCTCGCCGGCAGCGAACATGTTGGCCGACGGTTTGCCGTCGGCCATCAGCATGCGCGCTTCCCTGGTCACGCGCGTGCCGAGATAAGTGAAGGTGATGCCGGGCCGCACCGGATAGGCGAGGTAAGGCGGCGTCTCGATCCGCCGCGCCCAGTGCGTCTTCGGCGGCGTGACGCCTTCGGTGCGGCAGTCGTCCAGAATGGTGTGGTCGAAGGTGCCGGGCTGCACCGCGGCGTTGAATTCGGTGATGGTCTTTTCCAGTGCGGCCGGATCGATCTCGAGCTTGGCGGCGAGCTCAGCCACGGTCTGCCCTGCGATCGGCGGAAACAGCGTCGGCATGAAGCTCGTGACCACCGTGGAATCGAAGATGATGTAGGCGATCTGGTCGGGCTGCGCGGCCACCAGCCGGCCCCAGATCGCGTAGCGCTTCGGCCAGATGTCCTCGCCCTCGTCATAGAAACGCTGCGCGTGCTTGTTGACGACGATGCCGAACACGACCGAGTCGTGGCGCGTGATGATGCCACCGTCGAATTTCGGCGCGCGAGCGTCGATCGCGACCGCATGGCACTGGGTGGGATCGCCGACCTCCTGCACGCCCTTGTCGAGCAGCATCTTCAGGATTGAGCCGCGGTTATAGGGCGTGCCGCGGATCAGGAAATTGTCGGCGGCCTCGCCCCAATATTGCTTCAGCCATTCGATGTTGGCCTCGAACCCGCCGGCGGCGGCGACCAACGACGTCGCGCGGATCTCGGTGTTGCCCTTGATCGGCCGTTTGAGGCGGGCGGCGAGGAACATGCCGTCCTCGATCACGAGGTCGGTGACCTCGGCGTCGTATTCGACCTCGACGCCGAGCTTCTCGGCGGTGAGATAAAGTGCGTTCAACATCGCGCGGCCGCCACCGAGAAAGAAGGAGTTGGTGCGACCGAGGCTCAGCGTGCCGCCGAGTGAGGGCTGCCAGCGCACGCCCTGCTCCACGATCCAGTTCAAAATGTCCTTGGACTCACGGATCATGTGCCGGGCGAGCACCTCGTCGGTCTGCCCGCCGGTGACGCGCAGGAGATCCTCCCAGAACTCTTCCTCGGTGTAGGGGCCGGTCAGGATTTCGGTCGCTTCGTCATGGGCGCAGCGCATGTTGCGGGTGTGGCGCGTGTTGCCGCCGCGATAGAATTTTGGCGCGCCTTCGAGCACCAGCACCGACGCCCCACCGCGTCGCGCGCTGATCGCCGCACAGAGCGCAGCGTTGCCGCCGCCGATCACCAGCACATCGTATTTGCTGCTCATGCCGTCTGCCCGATGCGACGAAGTTGGAGACATTCTGCCCGCCGGCGGCCCCCGGTCAGATCCGGGGCCATTGCGCACCTTTGTATACAAAGATATACAGACGTGCAGCAAGCGCCACCGCTGCATGGGCAGGATGCGCGAGCCCACGAGGATGGATGGCAAGACGCCCGACAAAGGCAGGCGGCTCGATCGCGCGCGGCGGCGACGTGGCGCTCGGCGAAGCCGTGTTCCGCTCACTCTGCGAGGCGCTGCAGGCCGGCAGCTACCGCGCGGGCGACCGCCTGCGCGAGGAAGAGGTCGCCCAGCGGCTGAAGGTCAGCCGTACGCCGGTGCGGGAGGCTCTGGGGCGGCTCGCGGCACGCGGGTTCGTCGAACCTGCCGGCGGCCGCGGCCTGATCGTACGCAACCTCGACATCTCGGAGGTGCTCGAGCTCTACGCCATGCGCGAGATCATGGAGGGCGCCGCTGCCCGACTTGCGGCCGAGCACGCCTCGACGCCCGAAATCGATGCACTCCGAGATATCGAGCAGACTTTTGTCGAAGCGTCCGAGACCAACCCGGCCGAGATGGCAGGAGAAATGGCAAGGCTCAACCGCGCCTTCCACGAAGCGATCTGCCGCGCCGCGCGCAACCGCTATCTCGACAACGCTTCGCGGGAATTGCAGGACTGGATCGCGCTACTCGGTCCGACCACCTTCACGGTAACAGGCCGTCCCTCGACCAGCCACAGCGAGCACCAGGCCATCATCGACGCCATCGCGGTTCGCGACGGCGGCCAAGCGGAGCAGCTCGCGCGTGCACACATCCGCGAAGCGCTACGCTGTCGGCTGAAGCTGTTGCAAAAGCAGTAGCAGAGCGCGCGCTCAGGCGACCAGTTCCGCGACGATCGCCTTCAACACGTCCCGCACATCGCCCGGACTGAGCCGCACTTGCAGTCCGCGCTGACCGCCATTGACGTACACGTAAGTATGCGCCAGCGCGCTCTGCTCGATCACGGTGCGCACGGGCTTCCGCTGCCCGAATGGGCTGATGCCGCCAACCTTGTAGCCGGTGAGGCGCTCGGCCTCCGGCGGCTTCATCATCTGCGCCGACTTGCCGCTGAAAGCAGCGGCGAGCTTCTTCATCGAGACTTCCTGATCGGATGGGACGATCACGCAGACCGGTTTGCCGTCGATGAGCGCCATCAGCGTCTTCAATACGCGCGCGGGATCCTCGCCGAGTGCGGCAGCCGCCTGGAGGCCGATGCTTTCGGCATCGGGATCATAGTCGTAACCGTGAACGGTGAAGGCAACCTTTGCGGCTGTGAGCGCGCGTGTGGCTGGGGTGGCTTTGGACATGGATCAGGTTTATCACCGTCATTGCGAGGAGCGAAGCGACGAAGCAATCCAGAATCTTGCCGCGGAGGCAGTCTGGATTGCTTCGCTTCGCTCGCAATGACGGCGCGTCCTACTCCGCCGCGTCCCGCAACTCGGCGCGCTCGGCTCTCGCCGCGCAGAACTTGAACTCCGGGATCTTGCCGAACGGATCGAGCGCCGGGTTGGTCAGGAGATTGGCCGCCGCTTCCGCGTAGCAGAACGGCATGAAAACCATGTTCTCGGGAACGTCGCGGTCGGAGCGCACCTTGACCTCGACCGCGCCGCGGCGGGTCTCGAGCCGAATGAAATCGCCCGGCGCGAGCTTCTTCCTGTGCATGTCCTTTGGCGACATGAACGCAACCGCCTCGGGCTCGATCTGGTCGAGCACCTGCGCGCGGCGGGTCATCGAGCCGGTGTGCCAATGCTCGAGCACCCGGCCGGTCGAGAGCACCATCGGATATTCGGCGTCGGGGATCTCATCCGGCGGAATGACGTGAGCCGGCACGATCTTGCCGCGGCCGCTCGCGGTCGGGAAGCCCGTGGTGAAGATGATCTCGTTGCCGGGCACGTCGGGACCGTCGACCGGATAGGTCACCGCGCCCTCGCGGACCAGCCGCTCCCAGGTGATGTTCTTCAGCGACGGCATCAGTTCTGCCATCTCGGTGAAGACATCGCCGGGCCCGGCATAATTCCACGGCAGGCCCATGCGCTTGCCGATCTCCTGGATGATCCAGAGATCCTGCCGCGCATCGCCCGGCGGCTTGATCACCTGGCGCGCGAGCTGCACGCGGCGATCGGTGTTGGTGAAGGAGCCGTCCTTTTCGGCAAACGCCGAGGCCGGCAGGATGACGTCGGCGTGGAACGCGGTCTCCGTGACGAAGAGGTCCTGCACCACGAGATGATCGAGCATGGCAAGCGCTTGGCGCGCGTGCTGAAGATCGGGGTCGGACATCGCGGGATTCTCGCCCTCGATATACATGCCCTTGATCTCGCCGGCGTGGATCGCGTTCATGATCTCGACCACGGTCAGGCCGCGCACGGGATCGAGATCCTGGCCCCACAGCTTCTCGAACGCACCGCGCATGTCGTCGCGGCCGACCGGCTGATAGTCCGGCAGGAACATCGGGATCAGACCGGCATCGGAAGCGCCCTGAACGTTGTTCTGGCCGCGCAGCGGATGCAGGCCGGTGCCGGGGCGGCCGACCTGGCCGGTGATCAGCGCCAGCGCAATCAGGCAGCGCGCATTGTCGGTGCCGTGGACATGCTGGCTGATGCCCATGCCCCAGAAGATGATCGACGATTTTGCCCGCGCATACGTTCGCGCGACCTCACGCAGGGTCTGCGCCGGGACGCCACAGATCGGCTCCATCTTCTCCGGCGTGAACTCCTTGATCTTCTCCTTGAGGTCCTCGAACCCCTCGGTGTAGCCGGCGATGTACTGATCGTCGGTCAGCCCTTCGGTGATGATCGTGTGGATCATCGCGTTCAGCATGGCGACATCGGAGCCCGGCTTGAACTGCAGATGCTTGGTCGCATGGCGCGACAGCGTCTGCCGGCGCGGGTCCATGACGAACAGCTTTGCGCCGTTCTGCTTGACCGCATTCTTGATGAAGGTCGCGGCGACAGGATGATTCACGGTCGGGTTTGCGCCGATCACGATGATCACCTCGGCGTCCATCGCAGCCGAGAACGGCGCCGACACCGCGCCCGAGCTCAGGCCTTCGAACAGCGCCGCGACCGACGACGCGTGGCACAGACGTGTGCAATGGTCGACGTTGTTCGAACCGAAGCCGGTGCGCACCAGCTTCTGGAACAGATAGGCCTCCTCGTTGGAGCCCTTCGCCGAGCCGAAACCGGCAAGCGCCTTCACGCCCTTCTCGTCGCGAATCTTGACGAGGCCCTTGGCCGCGATGTCGAGCGCTTCTTCCCAGCTCGCTTCGCGGAAATGCGTGAACGGATTGGCCGGATCGACCTGGTCGTTGGAATCCTTCTTCGCATTCGGCAGCCGCACCAGCGGCTTGGTCAGGCGATGCGGATGGTGGATGTAGTCGAAGCCGAAGCGGCCCTTGACGCAGAGGCGGTTGCGATTGGCCGGGCCGTCGCGGCCCTCGGCATAGATCACCTTCTCGTCCTTGACCTCATAGGTCACCTGGCAGCCGACGCCGCAGAACGGACAGAGCGAATCCACCTTCTTGTCGGCATAGACGACACGGGTCTGCTGCTCGTCGAGCATCACCGCCGGCATCAGGGCCCCGGTCGGACAGGCCTGCACGCATTCGCCGCAGGCGACGCAGGTGGACTCGCCCATAGGATCGTCGAAGTCGAACACGATTTTCGAGCCATGACTGCGATAGGCCATGCCGATGACGTCGTTGACCTGGACCTCGCGGCAGGCGCGCACACACAGGCCGCACTGGATGCAGGCGTCGAGATTGACGCGCATTGCCGGATGGCTGGCATCGGTCGCCCAACGCTCGGCGGCGGGGAAGCGGCTCTCGGTGACCCCCGTGGTTTCGGCCCAATGCCAGAATTTGGAGTCCGGATCGTGCGAGGTCTCGCGCGCCGGCTGATCGGCGACCAACAGCTCCATGACCATTTTTTGCGCGGAAACAGCGCGCGCGCTCTCGGTCTTCACCTTCATGCCGACCGATGGCGTGCGCTTGCAGGACGCCGCGAGCACACGCTCGCCTTCGATCTCGACCATGCAGGCGCGGCAGTTGCCGTCGGGGCGATAGTCCGGCGCCGGCGAATAGCACAGATGCGGAATCTCGCGACCCTGGCGTTTTGCGACCTGCCAGATCGTCTCGCCTGCATTGGCCTCGACCTGCTTGCCGTCGAGCTCGAACGTAATCTTCGTCATTCGGCCGCTTCCTTGAACTCGTCAGGGAAATATTTGATCACAGTGGACAGCGGATTCGATGCCGCCTGTCCAAGCCCGCAGATCGAGGCATCGCGCATCGCCTGGCTCAATTCGTCCAGGAGAGCGCGGTTCCAGACCGGTTGCTGCATCAGAGCCGCGGCCTTCTGGGTTCCGACGCGACACGGCGTGCACTGGCCGCAGCTCTCGTCCTCGAAGAACTTCATCAGGTTCAACGCAGCCGCGCGCACGCTGTCCTTCTGCGACAGGATCACGATCGCGGCAGAGCCGATGAAGCAGCCGTATTTTTCAAGCGTGCCGAAATCGAGCGGGATATCGTCCATCGCCGCCGGCAGGATGCCGCCGGATGCGCCGCCCGGCAGGTACGCATAGAACTGTTGGCCGTCGGCCATGCCGCCGCAATATTCGTCGATCAGCTCGCGCACGGTAATGCCAGCAGGCGCGAGCTTCATGCCCGGATTCTTGACGCGGCCCGAGACCGAGAAACTGCGCAGACCGTGCCGCTCATGGCGGCCGTGGCCCTTCCACCAATCGGCACCCTTCTCGACGATGTCACGCACCCACCACAAGGTCTCGATGTTGTTGATCAACGTCGGCAGGCCGAACAGGCCGACCTGGAATGGATAAGGCGGCTTGTGCCTGGGCAGGCCCCGCTTGCCCTCTATGCTCTCGAGCAGCGAGGATTCCTCGCCGCAAATATAGGCGCCGGCGCCGCGGCGCATATGCAGCGTCGGACCGCCCGGCGGGAGCTTTGAAATCTCGCGCTCGAGGATTTCGCGCGACGCCGGATATTCGTCGCGCAGGTAGATGTAGATATCCGAGGCCTGCACCACATGGGCGCCGATCAGCATGCCCTCGAGGAAGCGGTGCGGATCGCTTTCGAGATAGACGCGATCCTTGAATGTGCCGGGCTCGCCTTCGTCGCCGTTGATTGCCATCAGGCGCGGGCCGGGTTCACCAAGTACCGCCCGCCATTTGCGCCCCGTCGGGAATCCGGCGCCGCCGAGACCGCGCAACGAGGCGTCGTCGAGCGCCTTCAGCAGGTCGTCGGTCGCTAGCTCGCCCGAGCGCAGGCGATTGAGCAGCTTGTAGCCGCCGTCGGCGACATAGGCGTCATAGCCGATATATTTGGGCAGATGCGCGTGGGTGTCGCCAGCCTTCGCCGCCGCCATGATATTGGCGACCGTCGCGTGGTCAACAAAGTTGTGTCCGACTTCCGCGGCAGGCGCCGTATCACAACGACCGACGCAGGGCGCACGCACCACGCGGATGCCGGGACCGGACGCATCTTGCAACTCGGCAAGCAGCTTCTCTCCGCCGAGCATCGCGCAGGTCAGCGAATCGCAGACGCGGATCGTCAGCGGTGCGATATCGGGCTCACCTTCCTTCACCACGTCGAAATGTGCGTAGAAGGTTGCGGTCTCGAACACTTCGGCGAAGGCAAGCTTCATCTCGTCGGCGAGCGCGGCGAGATGCGCGGCCGAGATCTGGCGGTACTTGTCCTGGATCAGATGCAGATATTCGATCAAGAGATCGCGACGTCGCGGCCTGTCGCCGAGCAGTTGCGCGATTTCATGCGCGGCGGTGGGATCGACCTGCCGTCCCTTGGGCGTGGACTTGGCGCGTTTCCGTCCCTGACCCGGATGCTCGAATTCTCTGACCTTGTGAACGTCGTCGTTGCTGCTCATGGAGACGTCGCGTTCTCTTCAAATGCGTGATGAGTTTAGGCCGGATCGCCAAGCGATGCGCCTTCGTTTCCTGATTCGATCAGCGGAACCACCAGTTCCCGAGTCCCGCCGACCAAGCCAAATTCGACGCAACTCTAATCTCTGGTATGCCAGATGCAAGACAATTTAGAGCGTCTCTAGAGTGATTTAGGAGGCAGGCGGTCGCCCGCCATGCCCTTTACGCAAGCGTCGGAGGGAACCCGATCTCAGGTCTTGCTCATGCACTCTTCGATGTAGAACCAGCGGTCATCGCCGGCGAGGCCTTTGGCTTTCACGTCGGCGCGACAGGCCTTGAGCTTCGGCTTGTTGGCCGCCCACTTCGCCTTCATGTCTTTTAGCTTCTGCATCGTGAGCTTCATCTTGCCAGGCTTGGCTTCGGTCGTTGCAGCAGGCGCCGCCGGTGTCGTTGCCGTCTGCGCGGATGCGGCATGAAGGCCAGCGACGACCAACACGGCCGCAAGGCAAATTCGAAGGCAAGTTCGGTTGCGAATCATTTCAATCCCCTAAGTCCCATTCTTGATGATGTCTGAAAGGCCAACGAAACGGGACGCCTGATGAGCATCCCGCTTCCGTCTCGACGGCGGTCAGAAGATCTTGACCGCGCTCTCTAATGTCTTCCAAACACCCCAAAGCAGGGGGACGCCGACGAAGGCCCAGAACATCGCCGCCTTGGCGTCGAGCCCGCCAAAACCGATGCCGTAGGAGCCGTGCGGCCCCGCGGCGGCGGCGTTGGCGCTTGCAGCCTGCAACTTGGCGACATCGGCCTCCTTCATGTGCCACTTCGAATCGACCGGCTTGATCAGATAGTTGCAGATCAAACCTGCGATCAGCATCGCACAGAGGATGTACATCGTCGTGTTGTAGAGCTGATCGCGCGGCACGCCGGCCGCGAGCTGGAACTCGCGGATGTAGTTGACGACGACGGGGCCGATGATGCCCGCGGTGGACCACGCCGTCAGCAGCCGGCCATGGATGGCGCCGACGAACTGGGTTCCGAACATATCGGCGAGGTAGGCCGGCACGGTGGCGAAGCCGCCGCCATACATCGACAGGATGATGCCGAAGCCAAGCACGAACAGGAGCTTCGAACCCATCGCCGCAAAAGTCGGCGCCAGCGCGTAAAGCACGATGCCGAGGATGAAGAACGTATAGTAGGTGTTCTTGCGACCGATCTTGTCCGACAGCGATGCCCAGAAGAAGCGGCCGCCGATGTTGAACAGCGACAGCAATCCGGCGAAGCCCGCGGCGATCGCGGCGATCTGCGCCTTCTGCCCCGCATCGAGCGCGTTGAAGCCGACGTTAGGCAGGCCGATCAACTTGCCGGCGAATATCTCCTGGAGCATCGGCGAGGCCATGCCGATCACGCCGATGCCGGCCGACACGTTCAGGCACAGCACCCACCAGATCAGCCAGAACTGCGGCGTCTTGTGCGCGTCGTTGAGATGGACGTTGGCCTTCGAGATCATCGCATTGGCCTTCGACGGCGCGGTCCAGCCCTCGGGCTGCCAGCCGGGCGGCGGCAAGCGATAGCGGAACGCGCCGATCATCATGAACACGAAGTAGATGACGCCCATCGTGACGAAGGTCTCCCAGACGCCGACCGAGGTCGGAGTCTTGAAGTAGTTCATCAAGAGGTTCGCCAGCGGCGCGCCGATCATGGCGCCGCCGCCGAAGCCCATGATGGCCATGCCGGTCGCCATGCCGCGGCGGTCCGGAAACCATTTCACCAGCGTCGACACCGGCGAGATGTAGCCAAGGCCGAGACCGATGCCGCCGATCACGCCCGAACCCAGCCACAACAGCCAGAGCTGATGGGTGTAAACCCCGATCGCACCGAGGAAGAGGCCGCCGCACCAGCACAGCGCCGAGACGAAGCCGGCCTTGCGCGGGCCTACGCGCTCCAGCCAGCCGCCCCAGACCGCAGCCGCGATACCGAGCAGCACGAAAAACAGCGTGTACATCCACCCCATGCTGGCGACCTTCCAGTCGCAGCTGGTCGTGAACAGCTCCTGAAACAGCGACATCTCTGCGCACGCCTTCGGCGCGGTCACTCCGATCGCGCGCGACAGCGGCAGCCAGAACACCGAGAAGCCGTAGGCCATGCCGATGCAGAGATGGATGCAAAGCGCAGCCGGCGGCACCAGCCAGCGGTTGAACCCGGCGGTCGCGATGGTCCGCTCGCGATCCAGAAAACCTGCGCCGGCACCCGAAAGTGTTCCAGCGCTCTCGATGGTAGACATGCATTCCTCCCCTAAAGCCGCCCTTCTGAGCGGCCTGCCACGACGGTCCTGTTTCTCAGCCTGCAGCGCAGCCTTTGTCCCTGCTGCTCCGCACAATGATCGACGCGCGCCAGGATCGTCACGCGCATCCGAGACGTTAAACCCCTAACCTTGGGGGCTATGCCCGACACCACGGCCGGGCTTCTTTCGAGGGCCCATTTGCTCCGCATATCGCAGGCAAGACTCGACCTCCGCGTCTCGGCGGAGGAACTCAATTGGGGCAGAAGTGGTGATCGATGTCGATAGACAAAAGGTAGGTATCAACCGAGTGACCGCCGGCTAAGTGGGCGGCGCACCATTGATATTTTCTATCGATCGATCGGCCTTCTCAATCAAGAACACGATACGCGCCTCGCTGCGCTCGGTGATCTCCACCATGTCGCCGGTCTCCCGGATCAGGTTTGGAATGTCAATCACCGACAGGGGATCGGTGCAGTACACTTCGAGCTGATCGCCCGGCTGCAACGGCTTCAGCGCTTTGCGCGTCTTCAGGGCAGGCAGCGGGCATTTCAGTCCGGTGAGATCGAGCGTCGTTCTGGTCATCGGCGCAACATGGCGGGAGGGGCCAATGGCGTCAACGCCAAGACAAGGTCCAGATTCAGAGCAAGTCGGCATAGGACAAGAAACCCACGCTCTGCCCCGGCTCGACGCGCGTGACCTCCTCATCGAGCTCGATGAGGCCGTCGGTGTCGACCAGCGAGGACAACAGCCCTGCCCCCTCGCGTGGAAACTTGATTGCCTCGAGTGCGCCGTCCTGCATGCGCCGCAAGGAGGCGCGAACATATTCGCGACGCCCCACCTTCTTCTTGTAGGTGAATGCCGCGCGCACCGGAATCGGCAACAGCGGCGCCGGCAGGCTGCCCGCAAGCGCCAGCACCGTCGGCCGCACCACATGCACGAAGGTGACGAAACTCGCGACGGGATTGCCGGGCAATCCGATCAGCGGCGTGCCCTCGATGATGCCCATCGCCACAGGCCGTCCCGGCTTGATCGCCATCCGCCACAACACCAGCGAGCCGATGCTCTCGACCGCCGCCTTGACGTGATCCTCCTCCCCGGTCGATACGCCGCCGGTGGTGAGGATCAGATCGTGGCTGCCTGCTACCCGCTTCAGGCCATCCGCAAGCGAAGTGCGTTCGTCGCGCAAGATGCCGAGATCACTGACGTCGCAGCCGAGCCGGCGCAGCATCGCCATCAGCATCAAGCGGTTGGAGTCGAACAGCTGCGAGGCTGCGCGCGGCTCGCCGGGCGAGGCCAGTTCGTCACCGGTCGAGAACACCGCGACACGGACGCGCCTGACGACGTCGAGCCTGAGAAGGCCGAACGCGGCCGCGAGCGCGACATGCTGCGGCAGCAAGCGCTGTCCTGCGCGCAGCGCGATATGGCCCTGGGGAATGTCCTCTCCCGCAGGGCGGACATTCGCGCCCGGCTTGAGCCCTGGCGGCAGCACAATTCGGCCGGCATCATCGACCTGCACGTCTTCCTGCATGAAGACGGTTTCGGCATCCGGCGGCATCGGCGCGCCGGTGAAGATGCGCGCGGTGTGGCCGGCCTTGATCGGCGCCAGTGCCAGACCGCCGGCCTGGATGCGGCCGTCGAGCGGGAGTGCCCGCTCGACGCTGTCCGGAAGATCTGCGTTGCGCACGGCGTAGCCGTCAACAGCGGAATTGGTGAAGGGCGGCAACGGAAGCGGCGCCGCGATATCGCGGGCCAGCACCCGCCCATCTGCATCAATGAGCGCCACGGTTTCGAGATCAACAATCGCGTTGACGCGCGTCGTGATCAGGCCAACGGCCTCGTCGACCGACATCATCGGTCCGCCGAAGGCAAAACAATCGTCCGACAGTTGAGCCATGGTGCCTCGTCAGCGCATCGCAGCGCTTTTCGCGACCGCTTCCTCGACTGGCATCGCGGCGCGCAGCAGCAATTCCGCGGCTGCAGCGATATCGTCGAGATGGACGGTCGGCAGTCTGGTTTCAATGGCGACGTCGGCCGCGATCCCGAAAATTCCTGGATCATCGGGAAACAGCAACGGCTTGTCGTTGGCGGCGCGATGCACCTCGATCTTGCGATGCGGCTCGCGCTTGAAACCCTCGACCACGACGAGATCGACCGCCGACAATCTGCTCAACAGTTCCGGCAGACGCGGCTCTGCCGCCCCGCGCAACTCGTGCATCAGCGCCCAGCGATTTGACGAAGCAACCAGCACCTCGGCCGCGCCGGCCTCGCGATGGCGCCAGGAATCCTTGCCGGGCACGTCGACGTCGAACTGGTGATGCGCATGCTTGATGACCGAGACGCGCAAGCCAAGCGCATTGAAATGCGGGATCAGCCGCGTCAACAGCGTGGTCTTGCCCGCACCGCTCCAGCCCGCAAGGCCGATGACTTTCATGCCAGCTCCGTCTCCCCGAACGACCTGGTCCTTGATGGAACCACTCTCTCCTCCGTCGTTGCGAGCGCAGCGAAGCAATCCAGGAATGCATCCACGGCGGCAGCCTTGATTGCTTCGCTTCGCTCGCAATGACGAATAGGCGGCATTTCGTTCTCTCGCTAGCATGCTTATATCGGCTTGACCCGAATGTCATGCTAACGTCGCGGCCATGATGAAGATCGACAAAGCCCCAGTGCCCCTGATCGTCCCTGACACCGAGGACCCGCGGCTCACCGAGAGCGTGACCGGGATCGACCAGTCCGGCGCCAGGATGGAGATCAAGGTGCCGGTGGAGCGCCCGCTGACGCTCTACCTGAATTCGCAGGAGATCGTCACCATGATGACGATCGGAGACTATCCGGAATATCTGGCGCTGGGCTATTTGCTCAATCAGAACATGCTGAAGTATAATGACGCGGTCACCGAGGTCGAATACGACGACGATCTCCAGGTCGTGGTGGTGCGCACCGAGCACCACACCAATTTCGAAGCCAAGCTGAAGAAGCGCACGCAGACCTCGGGCTGCGCGCAGGGCACCGCCTTCGGCGATCTGCTGGAGGCGGTCGAGAGCGTGGCGCTGCCGAAAGCGGAGCTGCGTACCTCCTGGCTGTACCAGATGACTCAGACCATCAACACCATGCCCTCGCTCTATCTGGAAGCCGGTGCGATCCACGGCTGCGTGCTGTGCAGGGAGGGCGAACCGCTCTGCTACACCGAGGATGTCGGCCGTCACAACGCCGTCGACAAGATCGCGGGCTGGATGTACCGCCACGGCGTCGATGCATCCGACAAGATCCTCTACACCACGGGACGGCTCACCTCCGAGATGGTGATCAAGACGGTCCGCATGGGAATTCCGATCCTGGTGTCGCGCTCCGGCTTCACCGCCTGGGGCGTCGATCTCGCCCGGCAGGTGGGCTTGACGCTGGTCGGACGCGCGCGCGGTAAGCGGTTCATCGCGCTGTCGGGGGAAGAGCGCATCGTCTACGACCAGAACCTCGCTTATGTCGAGGAGGAATCGGCCAAGCACAAGCGCAAGGGTGAAGGTGGTGACGATTAGCTGTCCGACCACGCAAGGCGTGCTGCTCGCCGGCGGCCTCGCGCGGCGCATGGGCGGCGGCGACAAGCCGATGCGCACCATTGGCGGTCGCACCATCCTGGAACGCGTGATCGCGCGCCTATCACCCCAATGCAGCGGGCTGATCCTCAATGCCAACGGCGATCCCGCCCGCTTCGCCACGTTCGGTTTGCAGGTCGTCGCCGACGACGTGCCCGACTTTCCCGGTCCGCTCGCCGGCATCCTTGCCGCGCTCGACTGGACCGCGGCGAACCGGCCTGAGGTGGAATGGGTGCTCAGTGCCGCCGGCGACTGCCCATTCCTGCCGCGCGATCTGGTCGCGCGCTTGCATGAAGAACGCATCGCGGCGAATGCCGAGCTCGCCGTCGCAGCGTCAGGCGACCAATCGCATCCGGTGATCGGCTTGTGGCGCGTTGGCTTGCGCGACGAACTGCGTCACGCTCTGGTGGTCGAAGACCTCCGCAAGATAGATCGCTGGACCGCGCGTTATCCGCTCGCGACCGTAACATGGCCGACCGAGCCGCTCGATCCGTTCTTCAATGCCAACACGGTCGAGGATATCGCGGAAGCCGAACGGCTGGCCGCACTGGATGCGGCGTATTAATCAAGCGCTACGCCGGTCGGAATCCGGCCCGCTCCAGCGCGGCGCGCGCTTCGTCCGAACTGAGTGCAGCGAGAAAGGCCTGCACTGCCGGCCGCTGCTTGCGCGCCGTCACCAGCGCGAAGTCATAATGCTCCTCCGCGAGCGGAATGAAACCGAGGCCGACCGCATGGGCGACCGGCGCAATGGTCATGCCCCAGTCGGCGCGATGCTGTGCGACCGCTGCGGCCACCGCGTTGTGCGAGCGCGGCTGGTTCCAATAGCCGTCCGGGCGCGCACCACCGAGCAACCGGTCGATCAGGATGCGCGTGCCGGCGCCCTGGTTGCGGTTGACCATGATGCAGGAGGGATCCGCGAGCGCCGCGGCGACGGCGTCCTTCGCGCTGTGGCCTTCGAAACGCTTGTCGCCCTTGCGGAACACGATGCCCTGCATCCGCCGCCAGCCCGGCACGAGCTCGAGCCCTTCAACGAGGTAAGGCGTATTGTAGGCTTCGCTCTTGTCATCGAACAGATGGATCGGCGCAAGATCGCATTCGCCGCGCCGTGCCGCCGCAAGTCCGCCGAGACTGCCGACCGCAATCGAGCGCACGGTCAGGCCGGCATGCGCGAGTTGCGCCGTGACGAGATCGAGGCCAGTGCAATGGCTGCCCACGATGACGAGATCGGGCACCCGCACATGCGGCGTGAACAGCGTCACCTCGGCCTCGGTCCCGGCCGGCATTTGGTCGGCGAGCGCGTCGATGCGCAGAAAACCGTCGGCCTGCGCGAATGAAGTGATCGCACCGGACCCCTTGCCGGAGGGAAAGGCGATCAAGCCGTCCTTGCCTTCGACCAGCGAGACCATGACGAATTCGGTGCGGCCGAGCTCGGAAGCAATGCGCACCGGCACGGTTGCGCTCACCTTGGCATCGGAGCGCGGGGGCAGTCCGGCCATTTTGCGCAGCACCGGCACGATCATGTCGTGGAAGGTGAACATCGCCGAGGTCGGAAATCCCGGCAGGATCACCACCGGCTTGCCGTCGCACACCGCAAGGCACAGCGGCTTGCCGGGCTTGAGCGCAATGCCATGCGCAATGATGCCGGGCTGACCGAGCCGGCCGATGATGCGATGGGACAGGTCGCCCGCGCCTTTCGACGTGCCGCCGGAGAGCACCAGCATGTCGGCGTCCGCGAGCGCACGTCGCATGGCGGCTTCGAGCTGAACTTCGTCGTCGGGAATGGCACCGAGGAAAACCGCCTCTCCGCCGTTCTCGTCGATCGCAGCAGTGACGATCGCGCCGTTGGTGTCGTAGATCGCAGCAGGCGCGAGCACCGCGCCGGGCTGAACCAGTTCGTCACCGGTGGAGATCACGGCAACACGAGGTTTGCGCACGACGCTCACCTCGGCAAGACCGCAAGCCGCCAGCATGCCGACCTCGCGCGAGCCGATGATCGTGCCGGCGCGCAGCAGCGCCTCGCCGCGCGCGATATCGGATCCTGCGTAGGATACGAATTGCCCGGGCGAGGCCGCGCGACGGACGTCGATCGCCCCCGATCCTGCCGGCTGGGTATGCTCGACCATGACCACGGCATCGGCACCGCGCGGCAGCGGACCGCCGGTGGCAATCGGCGTTGCCGTTCCCGCGGCGACTTGCAGCGCCGGTACGATGCCGCAGTGAATGGTCTCGCCATTCAGCCCGAGGCGAACCGCCGCGCCTTCGCCGGCTGTTGCAAGGTCCGCTGAGCGCACCGCAAAGCCGTCGACATTGGAACGGTCGAACGGCGGCACGTCGATTGGCGCAGTGATGTCTTCAGCGAGCGACGCGCCGAGCGCAGCACCGAGTTTGCGCGTTTCACTCGGAAGCGCGCGCGGAAACAGCGCGGCCTCGAAGCGAGCCAGGGCCTCCTCGCGGGAAAGGATTTTGAGGAACTGCTCCTGCTCGAGCGCGCTGCGGACTTGCGATTGCGGGATCATGGTCATGCTAAACCCATATCATTCCCGAATCAGATAGGCATCGACCGGCGCGCCCGCTGCAAATCCCTCGTGGTTGGCGGGAACAAGCAGCCATGCATCTGCACGGGCAATTGCCTGGAGCGGCCATTCTCCTACCGCAAGCGGCACCCAGGCATGATGTTCCTCGGCCAGCAGGACCATTTCGGCGATCCCGACGCTTGATGCAATTTTTCGCGCGAGCGGCAAGGCTATCTGTCGGCGCGGCAGCCGCGTCGATAGCCGGTCGAGGAGCGGCAGCACGAGCGCAAGCCAGACCGCAAGCCCGTGATCCGGCGATCCGGGCAAGGCGACGACAGGAATGGTTCCGAGCCGCCCGATTGCGGCGGTGCGTCCGGGCTGGAGCGCAAGACCATGGGCGATCACATGACCATGCCGAGCCAGCGCCGTGACGGCTGCATCCTTGCGACCGAGACCGCTGCCGCCGATCGTCAGCAGGAGATCGCAGGTGGGCGCGCCGAACGCCCCCGCAATCGATCCCGCGTCTCGCGCGCCGGCCTCGTGCGTTTGCACATCCAGTCCTGCGGCGCGTGCGATGTCCGCAATCAGATGCATGGTCCCCGTTGCGCCTGGTACATTGACAATGCGCAGCCGCGGACGGCGCACGCTCAGTCGGTCCAGTCCGGCGGCGCGCGCCAGCAGCGGAGCGCCAGGACCGATCGGATACCCCTCTGCCGCGGCAGGCGTGCGTCCGTCGATGTCACTTCCAGCGCGCCTGACGCCTTGCCCTGGCACGCTCTCCGCCAACACCTGGACTAGCGGACCAGATACCTCGACTGCGTCGGCATCGAGCACACAGTCGCATCCGGCCGGCATCGCGTCGCCGGCGTCGACCCAAGGGGGCGCTGTTGCGAGAGGCAGCGGTGAATAGGAGGACGCGCCGACCAGATCATTGGCGCATAGCGCCCAGCCGTCGGCGGCAGCGACGTCACGGGACGGTCGGGCCGCGAGCAGCGGATTGCCGGCCGCGATGCAGCCGGCCGCTTCGCTCAGCGGCAACTCCACCGCCGCGACCGGATCAAGCCCCGTCAGCAACGCGGCGAGCGCGGCGTCGAGCGGCGTCAGCGATGGCGGCAGGCGCTGGGTCATGCGTCATGATGGACCACGCATCGCCCGGTTTGGCAACCGCTGGCGATACGAACGTCAGCCGCCCGACTTGTCCGCATTGGGGAAGAACAGTTGTTGTCCGTCGACCTTGTATCCGGCGATCGCCGCCTGCCCGTCGGGCGAGATCAGCCAGTGGACGAAATCCTGCCCCAGCTCCTTCTTCACGTTCGGAAACTTCGCGGGGTTCACCAGCATCACGCCGTACTGATTGAGCAGCCGCTTGTCGCCTTCGACGACGATGTCGAGATCGCCGCGCTCCCGAAAAGCGATCCAGCTGCCGCGGTCGGACAGCACATAGGCGTTCGCCGTGCGCGCTGCGTCGAGGGCGGAGGCCATGCCCTGCTTGGCTTCGCGATACCAGCCGCCCTTGTTGCGGGCGATGTCGATGCCGGCGACGATCCAGAGCGCGAGCTCCGCGGCGTGCGTGCCCGAGCGGTCGCCGCGCGTCACGAACGGCACGCCCTTGGCCTCGATCGCCTTCAGCGCGGTCGCGATGTCCTTGCCCTTCACGCCGGCGGGATCGCTCTTCGGCCCGATCAGCACATAGTCGTTGTACATCACATCGAAGCGCTTCACCGCAAAACCGTCGGCAACGAATTTCTCCTCCTGCGGCCGTGCATGCATCAGCACGACATCGACTTCGCCCCTTCGTGCCCCGTCGAGCACCTCGTCGGCGCGCCGCGCGATCACCGTCACCTCGATGCCGGTCTTCTCACGGAAGATCGGCAGCAGATAGTCGAGCAAGCCTGACTCCTGCGTCGCTGTGGTCGTGGCCATGACGATGGCGCGGTCCTCCGCGGATGACGCCGCAACGCTCGCGGCGAGGCCGCAGAGAAGCGCGAGTGCAATGGAGAGGCGGCGGACGGCCATGATCGGGTTCCCACTGGCTATGACGCGATCATGATGATGATCGATTGCGCCGCACTCGTGACGCGTTTGCTCGTTGTGCCCGCCGTGTCGGGAAATTCCGGCAATGCGGCGCGCGCGACTGCCGCAAGATCCGCCCCACGCGAGCGATTCAGGATCGTTCACCAAAGCAGAGATCGCGCGTGGGGATGTGTTGCAAAGCAGCGAGATGATCGGGCATGGTCGTGGCGGACAAAACTTGAAATGCAGATTCCACCTGCGTCGAGCACCAAAAGAAGCAAGAATTTGCATAGGAATGCAGGATGGAATTCCTGACGACCAGCGAAGCCGCCGACTATCTTCGGCTCGGCGAACGCAAGCTTTACGAACTCGTCACCACCGGTGCGATCCCCTGCACCAAGGTAACCGGAAAGTGGCTCTTCCCGCGGCACGAGCTCGACCTCTGGGTGCTGTCCGGACTGGCGCGTCCGGCCGGCATGCTGATCGCGGAGCCGCCGCCGGTCGTCGGCGGCAGCCAGGACGAGCTTCTGGATTGGAGTCTGCGCGAATCCGGCTCGGGCCTGGGATCGATGAGCGAGGGCAGCGCGCGCGGGCTCGAGCGGTTGCAGCGGGACGAGGTGCTGGCCGTGGCCATGCACTTCCACAGCCTCGATGCCGACGGCAATCTCGCCGCCGACGCCAATGCGACGGTCCTGCGAGACGCTCCGGACCTGCATGATGCATTGCTGGTCGCGTTCGTGCGCCGCGAGCAGGGTCTCGTGCTGCCGCCGGGCAATCCCAAGCGGCTGCGCGGCCTTTCCGACGTGCTCGCGCTCGGGGCCAGAATGGCGATGCGGCAACAGGGCACGGGCGCGCAGATGCTGCTCGATGTGCTGCTCAAGCGCGCCGGCGCCTCGACCCGCGATTTGCGCCGGATCGAGACCCCGGCCCTGACCGGGCCGGATCTCGCCGAGATCGTCCGCGCGGGACAAGCCGATTGCGGCATCGCGACGCGTGCGTCCGCGCGCTCGGCCGGCCTCGATTTCGTGCCGCTGGTCTGGGAGAACTTTGACCTCGCGATGCGGCAGCGCAGCTATTTCCGCCCCGCCATGCAGGGCCTGATCCGGTTCCTCAGCGAAAAGCGGTTGCTCCAGCGCGCCGCGGAGCTGACCGGCTACGATCCCTCGCCGGCCGGACAAATCCGCTTCGCCGGCTGACGTTGACGCCCGCCCCCAAATAGTTGCAAAAGAAACCAATTCAGCCGGGCCATACCCGGGGGCACACCGGCCAACGCGCCGGATCAGGGGAGGACAAGCATGAAGCCAACGAGATTTGGACTGCCGGTTGCTGCCGGCTTTGCAACGATGTTCCTGACGACGCTGCTGCCGGGCGCCGCAATCGCGCAGGTGTCGGACGACGTCGTCAAGATCGGCGTGCTCACCGACATGAACGGTCCGGCCTCCGCGCCGACCGGCCAGGGCTCGGTGACGGCGGCGCAGATGGCGATCGATGATTTCGGCGGCACCGTGCTCGGCAAGCCGATCAGCATCGTCGTCGGCGACCATCAGCTCAAGGCCGACATCGGCGGCGCGATTGCACGGCGCTGGTACGACGTCGACCAGGTCGATCTGATCGTCGACGTGCCGGTCTCCGCGGTCGGGCTCGCGGTGCAGAACATGGCCAACGAGAAGAAGCGGCTGTTCATCACCCACTCCACCGGCACCGCCGATTTCCATGGCAAGTTCTGCTCGCCCTATGCGATCCAGTGGGTGTTCGACACCCGCGCGCTCGCGGTCGGCACCGCGGACGCGGTGGTCAAGCGCGGCGGCGACAGCTGGTTCTTCATCACCGACGACTACGCCTTCGGCCATTCGCTGGAGCGCGACGCCTCCGCGGTCGTGACCGCCAATGGCGGCAAGGTGCTGGGCTCGGTGAAGCCACCCTTGGCAACGCCCGACCTCTCCTCGTTCGTGCTGCAGGCGCAGGCCTCCAAGGCCAAGATCATCGGCATCGCCGCCGGTCCGCCCAACAACATGAACGAGATCAAGACCGGCTCCGAGTTCGGCGTGTTCAAGGGCGGCCAGCAGATGGCCGCGCTGCTGGCGCTGATCACCGACATTCACGGCCTGGGCCTGCAGGCCGCGCAAGGGCTGTTGCTGACGACCTCGTTCTATTGGGATCTGGACGACAAGACGCGAGAATGGTCGAAGCGCTACTTCGCCAAGATGAACAAGATGCCGTCGATGTGGCAGGCCGGCGTCTATTCGAGCGTGATGCACTATCTCAACGCCATCAAGGACGCCGGCACGGACGACCCGCTCAAGGTCGCGGCCAAGATGCGGGAAAAGCCGATCGAGGATTTCTTCGCCCGCAACGGCCGCTTACGCGAAGACAATCTGATGGTGCACGACCTCTGGCTGGTGCAGGTGAAGACACCGGAGGAGAGCAAATATCCGTGGGACTATTACAAGATCCTCACGACGATCTCGGGCGACAAGGCGTTCGGTCCGCCGGACCCGGCGTGCGCGATGGTGAAGAAGTGAGGGTGTAGCAACGCGCGAGAGAGGTCGTCACGGCCGGGCCTGTCCCGGCCATCCACGATCTCCGTGCGGCGCCAAGAAGGTGGATGCCCGGGACAAGCCCGGGCATGACGATTGCGGGTACAGGCGCTCGCTACTTCAGCACTCCGATTTCGCGAAAGTATTTTGCGACGCCGGGATGGATCAGCTCGGGCTTTGGTGCGGCGGCGACCGTGTTCGCGGCGGTGGTCTCGCAGGCCTGCGCAAGCTGCTTGCAGAATGTCGGCTCGACGCCATGCAGCGTCTTCGCCAGCCGATAGGCGACATCGTCGGGCAGATCTTCGCGCGTCAGCACAAAACTCCAGGACCCCAGCGAGGCGATCGGCGCGGACTGGTTCGGATAGCTGCCGGCCGGTACGGTGAGCGGCTTGAGGAACGCGTGTTTGGCGCGGATGCGCGTGATCTCCTCGGCACTGGGCGCGATGAAGCGCGCGCCTGATCCGCTCGAGGCTACCGCCGCAAAGCCGGGCCAGCCGATGCCGGCGCCCCAGAGTGCTGCGACGCGGCCGTCCTCGACCATCGCGGGGCCGTCGCCGGCGCGGTCGAGATAGACGGCCTTGAAGTCCTCGTCCTGCTTCAACCCGAGACCATCGAGCACGTAGCGCGCCAGGATCGGCAGGCCCGAGCCTTTGGCGCCGAATGCGACGGGCTGACCGACGAGATCGCGAATGGTCTTGTACGGACTGTCCGCGCGCACCACGAACATGCCGGGGTTGGAATAGATCGCGGTCAGAATCCTCAACCGTACCGGCGCGCGGCCGATGCCGGCGAAGGCTTCATAGGCCGGCTCGCCCGCGACCAAAGCGAGATCGAGCTCGCCTTTCTCCAGAAGCGGAATGTTCTCGTTGCTGCCCTTGGTGTTGCGCGGGGCGATGATCACTTGCGGATCGGCCGCGTTCATCGCTTGCGCGAAGGCGTTGCCATAGAGCGGAAAGCCGCCGCCGGGCGTCGCGGTGCCCAAGCTGATCGTCAGGACGGGTGTCGTGGTCGGAATGGCGTTGCCTCCGGTTTGAGCAGCAGCGGGGCTTGAAAGCAGCGCCGCGCCGAGAACAAGAGTGATAGCGAATCTCATGGTCGGTCCCGGCGGGGGCGCGTCAACATCGACTTGCGGCGATGTAGGCAGCGCCCCGATTTTGTGAAAGCATGCAGCCCAACGACAATAGAACAATGGGAGGCGTCATGTTGCGAATTTTGCGTAACAGTGTTTTCGGGCTGGTTTTCCTTTCTACGCTGTTGGGCGCCGCACCTCCCGCCTCCGCCGCTTATCCCGACCGTCCCGTGCACTGGCTGATCGGTTTCTCCGCCGGCGGCCCGGTCGACATCGTGGCGCGGATCATGGCGCAGTGGCTGTCGGACCGCCTCGGCCAGCAGTTCATCGTCGAGAACCGCACCGGCTCCGGCGGCAACATCGCGGCCGCTGCCGCGATCACCTCACCGCCGGACGGCTACACGCTGCTGTTCGTCGCGCCCAACAACGCGATCTCGACCTCGCTCTACAAGAAGCTGCCGTTCGACTTCCTGCGCGACACCGTGCCGGTGGCGAGCATCATGCAGCTCACCAACATGCTGGTCGTCTCCAACGCGTTCCCGGCGAAGACGGTTCAGGAGTTCATCGACTACTGCAAGGCCAATCCCGGCAAGATTTCCTTTGCCTCGTCCGGCAACGGCACCTCGGTGCACATGTCGGCGGAGCTGTTCAAGGTGATGAGCAAGTGCGACATGGTGCACGTGCCCTATCGGGGATCTGCGATCGCCTTCCCCGACATCATCTCCAACAAGGTGCAGCTGATCTTCGACAACCTCCCCTCCGCGATGGAGCAGGCCAAGGGCGGCAATGTCCGCGCGCTCGGCGTCACCTCGCCGCAGCGCTGGCCGAGCGTGCCTGACGTTCCCGCGATCGCCGAGACGTTGCCCGGCTTCGAATCGGTCGGCTTCTACGGCATCTCCGCGCCGAAGGGCACGCCGCCTGATGTGATCGAGATCCTCAACAAGGCCGTCAACGAGGCGCTGAAGGACCCGAAGCTGGTCGCGCGCCTCACCGAGACCGGCGGCATCCCCAAGCCGATGACGCCGGCCGAGTTCGGCAAGCTGGTCACCGACGAGACCGAGAAGTGGCGCAAGGTGGTGGAGTTCGCCGGCGTGTCGGTGGACTAGCGCCGGGGGAACTGCCGCGCGTCTGCAGCGCGCCAACGCGACATCGGAGGGGACCGAAGCCCCCTCCCAACAAAACGTGCGAAAACAACCCCATGCACAGTAGAAACGTCTTGGGATTACAAGGGGTTACAGAATCGAAAACCGAACCCCCTGGCGTGATTGCCAGAGGGCGGCGGCGAAGGCTCGGCGAGGTGGCCTTGCGCCGTCGGGCAAAACAGGACTATAAGGGCATCATCGCCAATTTCGGTTATTCAAAAATCTCCGACCTTGCCGCGCCGACGTTTCGAACCGCCGGAGCCAGCATTGCACCCCCGCCTCCGTCCCTGTAAACGAACCGCGCACCGTTGCCGGCCGCCGCTTTCGCGGCCGTCCCGCGGCGGGGCCTGTAGCTCAATGGTTAGAGCCGGCCGCTCATAACGGTCTGGTTGCAGGTTCGAGTCCTGCCGGGCCCACCAGAACGGACCCTCGCCTTTGAATTCATTAATCTTTTTAACCTTGTGGTCACCCCCGCCCCACAGGGGGTGACTACTGCTGTTCTAGTCGCGTTCTTTTTCAAGCTGCAGGAATGCGAGTTCACTGGGGCCCACCACCTCGTCGGACGAGGGCCGGACCCACTGCGTCGAGGCGCGTGCGGCTAGCCGCTTACGGTCGGCTTTCTTGGTGTACAGCTGCGCCATCTGATAGCCGGTCCAGCCGAATATCGCGTTCAATGTGGACTCGCTGGCGCCGCCCTCGGCGAAGATCGTCGCCGACGCCTTGCGCAGGCCGTGCGCGGAATAGCCTTTCTTGCGCGATCCCTTACGGCTCACCGGAATGCCGGCGGCCTCGACTGCTTCGCGGAAGAAACTGCCGAGCGCTTCCTTGGTGTAGTGCGTGCCGCGATCGGTGGAGAGGATCGCCAGCCCCGGCGGCGGACAAGACTTGATCGACGCCACCAGCGCGGGGTTGATCGGCACATAGATCGGCATCGTGCCGCCGCTCTTCTCCGTCATCAGGTGGACGAAGCCGCCCTTCATATGCTGCCTGCCTAGCCGGGCTGCATCGCCGCGCCGCAGGCCGACGTAGAGGAACACGTCGAACACCAGCCGCTGTTTGGTGCCGAGCGGCCAGTGCTGTTCGTACTGCTCGATCATCTCGATTGGCCATGCGAGGTGGCCCTCGCCATCGCCACGAGTGACCTTGATGTTGTCGGCCGGGTTACGGTCGTGAAGTTCGTTCGCGACGGCCCATTTGAACAACGCCGCCATGGTGTTCTTGAAATGGCGTCCTTGGTTCGGCGTGCGGGCCGAGACGCCATCCTCGATCTTCTTGCGCGTGACGGCACTGATCGGCAGATCGCCGGCAGCGGTCTCGACCTGCTTCAGGATCGGGCCGCGTTGCTTCCTCGTCCCATGCGAGAGCAGCTCGCCCCAATCGCGCGATTGGCGATAGAGCTTGATCAGCCAGCCAACCGATCCCTTGCCGTCCTTGGCGATCAGCGATGCTGGCGCGACCGGCGTACCGCGCACCACCGCATGGTATTCGGCCATAAACGCTTCGCTGTGATAGAGCCCCTTGATCAGGGTGCCCCGACCGGGCTGACGCTTCGACAGCTTGACGTAGAATTTGACCTTGCCGCGCTTTTCGTAGCGGTGCAGGAATGGGAGGTTAGGTTTCGGCATTTCATCAACTCTCAAAGTTTGAAATCGCGGTGCTTGGGTTCTTCGGGCTTTGGCTTCTCGTCTCCATGCCTCTCGGTGATCACGATTCGGATGGTGCCATCGGGCAAGACTTCCACGGCAGCAGCACCCTCGGCCTTGGCCGCCTTTGTGGCGCGGCTGATGTCGGCAAGGTTAAATCTGGCGGAGGTCTTGCTCATCCCGATCTCATCGCTTTACCCGGCGTCGATTGCCTTTGGTGACCTGGACCAGAGGCTCCGGCTGCAAATGATAATGTGCGAGAGCGTCGTGAAACTTGCGCAACTGCGCGCTCACGTTCACCAGCACCGCGCGTGCTGGCAGGCCGTCGCCGTCCAGCAACTTTAAGCGCTCCGAAATCTTGTCCAGCGTTGTGTGGTTGATGTTGGGGACCGGCGACTCCGGGCTGAGGGCGGCAACGCCTACCAAGATCAGCACCACGTCGGGGGTCTCGCGGACGTTCGCCTGTTCCGCCCTCTGGTAAATATTGCGCAGCCTGCTGTCCCAGTACTGTTCGATTAGAGGCAGGAAGATACCCGGCGCGATGCCACACTGAACCAGCTCGAATGCCAGCGCCACACGGTGCATCTGATCGGGGCCATACTCCAGCTTGCGCCCCTTCCCCGGCTGGTTTTCCGCTCCCAGCATCCCGCCGCGCTGTAGTGCGCCAAACCGAGCGCGGAAAGCCGAGACATCGTCTGGTGCAATGTCGTGCATTTTGACGAGAGCAGCCTCGACCTTCGCGTAACTGACCGTAAAGACGGGCGCGGTGGGCATTTGCAGACCTTTACCGACGGTTCCCGCATTTTGCAGAAAAGTCCCGGCTGAAGCAATAGATATGTTGATCTTTCCATTTAATCAATGTAATTTTTTACATTGCTGCGAGGAGACTCCTGATGCTCTCAAAAACCAAAGGGCGGGATCGTCATCTGGATATTTTGTTCGGTGCGCGTGCGCTCGCTGGGTACATCTTCGCCGACGAGACCCAGTGGAAGAAGGTCTACCCCTTGAAGGAGGAGTTGGGTCTGTTCCGCATGTGTGGCCGGATCTGTGGGCGACCGACGACAATAGATAGCCGCATCTCAGCCCGCGAAGCCGCCAGCACAGCCGAAGACGAAATCAAGGCCGACGAGATCGTCGCTACGAAGCCCAAGCCCGCAAATCGCAAACCGGGCGACGCCGATTTTTTTTAGAGGAACAAGGCCAATGAAGCACGAACTATCAAATGAGAAAGGTCAGTGGCTGTTGCAGGACATCGCACGGGTGCGACGTCAGCGACGCCGGATCGACGTCTATCTCGATTATCTCGAACGCCTCCTGAGGCATTTTCGCGAGATCGACGAAAACTACAAAGCGTACGTGGAGCACTTGAACCCGCTGAAAGACTTCGAGGCTGGGCCTGAGTGGCAGCTGTTTGATCTGATCGAAGACGATCTGATCGAAGGCGAAATGATGTGCAACGCGATGGCCCGAGCCATCAACGGCCTGGATAAGCCCGCCGCACCGCCGTCCGAGGTGGGCGAGGACATTTTATTCTAGTGGAATGCGAGAAGGCATCGCTCAAACGGGCGAGGCCCTCTCTTTCGATCAAAAGGAATTCCTGCGCGCTGTTGGCACAAAGCGGCGGGATCAAGCGAAGGTGCCGATAAGATCAGGAGAACACAAATGGATATGAGACAGTTTGCAGGTTCTTCGTTCATCACCATCGAAACGCTGCGCGACGGACCGCAAGAGGAAGACATCGCGTCGGTGGAACCCGGCAAGTACGACAAGCCGGTCGTGACCTTCAAGAGCGGCACTAAGTTTTCGCTCAATGTGACGAACGTCAACACGCTCATTAAGGCCTACGGGCCCAACGACCAGGATTGGATCGACTGCACCGTCGAGCTGTCCATCGGCTCCGTGAAATACAACGGCAACAACATCGAGTCCGTCATCGTGCGGCCAGTCACTCCGCCGATGCCGCCCACGCAGCGCACGCCGATGAAGACGCCGTCGCCAAAGAACGACATGAACGACGATACCCCGTTCTAACTTTCTGCAGGACAGCGGATCAGGAGCTTCGTGCTCCCGGCCGCATCGCTCAATCCCAAGAAGAATCGCCAATGTCCGCCGCTGGTTTGCCTTCCCTCCAGAAGATTGCCGAACTGCTCGGCGGCGAGGTGCGCGACAATCAGGTGTCTGCGCCGGGGCCAGGCCACAGCGCCAACGATCGCTCTCTCAGCGTGCTGATCGACGCAAGCGCACCGGATGGTTTCGTAATCCACAGCTTCGCCGGTGACGATGCGATCGCATGCCGGGATTTTGTTCGCGACAGGTTGGGCTTGCCAGCGTTCGAGGCGAAGCAAAAGAAAGCCAATGGGAAAGCGAACGGAAAGTGGTCGCCGCTCGCGGAATACGTTTACCGCGACGCGAACGGCGAACCGTATCTTCTCGTCAAGAAATATCTCGACGTCAACGGCAAAAAGCAGTTCCCGCAATTCCACTGGGACGGCACGCAATGGCTCAAGGACAAGCCGGCGGGCCCGAAAATTCCGTATCGACTCCCGGAGCTGCTCGCGGCGCCTGTCACGACGACAGTCTTTTTTTGCGAGGGTGAAAAGGACGACGATAATCTTACCAAGCTCAGCTTCGTTGCCACCACTGCGAGCGAAGGCGCGAATGCATCTTGGGATCCCGCGCTCACACAGTACTTCAAAGACCGGCCCGTCGTGATCCTAGTGGACGCCGACAAGCCGGGCCGAGCGCATGGACAGAAGGTCGCGAAGGCATTGAATGGCGTCGCGGCTTCCGTGAAAGTCGTTGATCTCTTTCCTGATAAAAACGACGGCAGCGATGTTTCAGATTGGCTTGAGGACGATCGCGTCGGCTCTCGGCTGGCGAAGCTGGCCAAGGAATCGGACGAATGGAAGCCGAGCGCAGACGACAGCAAGGCCGACACCAACAGGGCCGACGAGGCGCTGATTTTCGAACTCGCGGCGTTGACGAAGCTGCAATACGCCAAGCGCCGTAAGGAGGCGGCCGACGAGATCGGGATCACGGTTAGCGCCCTGGACAAGATCGTCGCCGAGGCGTGCGGCGAGAGCAAAGATAAAGAGCCGGCGCCGGCGCTCTATGAACACTGGAACGTCGAGCCGTGGGACGAAGCAGTTGACGGCGACGTTCTGCTACGGGCTCTCGTCGAGGCGATCCGCCGGTACGTTGTCATGTCCGACGAGCAAATGCTCGTCGTCGCGACCTGGATCATGCTCACCTGGCTGCACGAACAGATCGTCGTCCACAGTCCGGTCCTGTTGGTGACTTCGCCGCTGCCGAACAGCGGCAAGACGACGCTATTGAAAGTCGCCAGTTTCCTTGTCCGCAACGGATTATCAAGCGTTTCGATCACCGGCCCGGCGCTGTTCAGATCGATCGAGAAATGGGCGCCCACCATCGCGATCGACGAAGCGGATACCGCCATCATCAATAACGACGATCTAAAGGACGTGATCAACAGCGGCTGGACGCGTGGCGAAACGGTGATCCGCTGTGATGATAAAACGCACGAGCCGCGTCCCTACAGCACGTTTTGTCCGAAGGCAATCGGCATGATCGGGCGCAAATTGCCGCCCGCCACGCTCAGCCGATGCCTTGTCATTGCCCTGCGACGCAAGCGCCAAGATGAAGAGGCCCACGACTTCGATCACATTGATAACGAGCACCTCGCCCGATTGCGATCTCAACTCTTGCGATGGGCGACCGACAAGGCCGGGGTGTTAGGCAAGGCCAAACCCGAGAAGCCGCCTGGACTGCACAACAGGACCTGGATGAACTGGCGTTTATTGTTGGCGATCACCGAACAATGCAACTGGAAGCAAGCAGCGTGGAAGGCCGTAAGGGCGATCGAGGAAGTCCATGCCGCCTCCGATCCCGAACTCGGCGTGCAACTGCTAGCGGATATCCGAGATGCATTTGAACGGCTTGGCGATCGGATACCGACAAAGGCATTGATCGAGGCGCTGACGGAGGACCCGGAAGGGCCCTGGCTGTCCTACGGCAAAGCCGGCAAGCCGATCAGCGAGCGTCAGCTAGCCGGGCTGCTCAAGGACTTCCGCCAGGGCCATGGTATTCGGCCGAAGGTGCTACGCGCCACAGGCATAGCCGGCACACCGAGGGGCTACCTTCGAGAGGACTTCGAAGGCGACTTTGCCGCCTACATACTCTCTGTTGCGGCAAAAACCCCATCCGTAGCCGCAACACCGCAACAAGTGAACATTTTCAATGATTTAGAGGCGGAAAGCACCCGCCACACCCCAGCTGTTGTTGCGGATAAAATGCCGCCTAACCAATTGGAAACAAGCATTTGTTGCGGTGTTGCGGATGAGAACCCAGGTTTTGTCGCAACAGACGGTACTGGCCTGGTTGACGGGGAAGCAGACCACATCACATCCCCCTCTGAGCCATGCGCTGACAGCGCAGCCCAGGACGCCGTTTCTCTGCCTGAAGGCGCCGAACTGATCGGCCGAGCCGGCGCCGGCGAACGGTGTTTTTCCTGCGGCAAAGCCGGCCGCGTGTACCTGATTCGGCACCGCCCCGGCGCCGAGCCAGCACCGCTGCACCCAGCCTGCGCCTTTGCCGAGCCCATGGTGGAGCTGCCCCAGGAGATCCACGACGAGCGGCGTGGAGAAGCCGGCGCCGGCGATGAGGATCGCTCCTGTCGCCAGTGTGACGGCATGATCGACGGCACCGAGCGGCACTACCAGATTGATGGTGGGATCTGGCTGCATCCCGAGTGCAAACGGTTCTATCGCGCCAGGACAAAGGAGGATGCGCCATGGTGAAGAGTGGCTGGACGCCAACGATGGAACAGCGTGCAGATCTCGAAGGGCGCCAAGTGAAGTGCCTGATGGCGTCGGAGGGGCACCTTTGGATGCGAGGCTACTTCGACCGGTTGCCGCCAATCGTGCGACACCGGCTTGCCGACAGCCGTTTCAACATTTGTCCTGCGTGTATGGCCGAGGAAGCTCGCAGGGTGGCGTCTCACCCGACGCTTCAATCTATTGCGCTGCGATCGATTTGATCGAGCAGAAATTGGCCCAGGAAAAGTAAGTGGGAACACCATGCTCGATTGGCGCAGCAACAGCCAAGTCGCCGACAGATGACGAGGGCGCGGTTGAGGAGGGGAGTAAACCAATGGACGCCGTGACGATCATCAAGCCCGGACAGTTGACGCGGCAAGAATGGGCCACGCGGCTAAATGATCAGTGGGACCGGATTTGCGAGTCGGCCAAGTGGCTGCAGCCCTCCGGGCCGCCGGTCTGCCCGAGCGACAAGATTCCGATGAAGCTGCAAACGGCGGTCGAGACCGAGCACCCGTGCGAGCGGGAAGCCGCCTAAAAATGGGCAAGCGAACCAACTTCGAACACCGCGAGCGCGATTTCTACCCAACGCCGCGCAAGGCGGCGTTGCCCCTGATTCCACATCTGCGCGGCGTGGGCGCGTTCGCCGAGCCATGTGCTGGGGACGGCGCATTGATCCGGCATCTGGAATTCTTCGGGCTGCGTTGCGTCTATGCCGGCGACATAGCGACCGGGCAGAATGCTCTCGATCTCACACCGGCCGACATCGACGATGCCGACACGATCATCACGAATCCACCTTTCTCGCGTGAATCGCAGCCGCTGCTCCGTCGCCTGATCGCGCACTTCCTGCGCGCCGCCTCGACGGCGTGGCTGTTGCTCCCGGCGGACTTTGCCTCGAACCACTGGTTTGCGCCCTTCCTGTTCCAGTGCTCCGACATCGTGCCAATCGGCCGCGTCCGCTGGTTCGCGGGCACAGAGGGCAACAGCTACGAGAACTTCGCGTGGTACCGCTTCGACATCAGCCACGCAGCCGGTCCGATCTTCCATGCGCGGGGGTCGGCGCCGGGATCGTCGCGAGCCAGCCTGTGCCGGCAATGCGGCCGGTCATATCGGCCGCAGCGATCCGATTCCCGGTTCTGCTCCGACAGATGTCGGCAACGCGCCCACCGCATTCGGTTAGCCGTGACAAAGCGTGACAACCGAACCGACCGGATCGTCGACAATTGAAGGAAGGACGACCATGACGACGAAACCGCCCATGCGCGTCCTGGTGGCCTGCGAATTCTCTGGCGTGGTCCGCGAGGCCTTCCGTGCAAGGGGTTGCGATGCCTGGTCCTGCGATCTCCTGCCAGCGGAACATAGCAGCGAGCACCACCTCCAGTGCAACGTCGAAATCGTTCTGGGTGACGCCTGGGACTTGATGATCGCCCACCCGCCATGCACCCACCTGGCGGTTTCGGGTGCCCGCTGGTTCAAGGACAAGCTTTCAGAGCAGGCCGAGGCACTGGAGCTGGTGCGTCGCCTGCTGGCGGCGCCAATACCGCGCATCGCGCTCGAAAACCCGATCAGTGTCATCTCGTCGAAGATTCGCAAGCCGGACCAGATCATTCAGCCCTGGCAGTTCGGGCACGGCGAGACGAAGGCAACCTGTTTGTGGCTCAAGGGCCTGTCGAAGCTGGAGCCGACGAGTATTGTCGAGGGCCGCACGCCGCGAGTGCATAACGCATCGCCCGGACCCGACCGCTGGAAGGAACGCAGCCGAACGCTGGCTGGTATTGCCGAAGCGATGGCCGGTCAGTGGAGCGGGTGACATGCACGCCGCACCTGACCGCCGGCAACGGCTGCCGAGGGAGAGCGGACTACCATCTACCCAAGTTCGAGCGTGTGATGCGCGTCGATTAAGGAGCGGGGGTTCTGACACGAACGGCTTCGCTTGCCGATGGTGGCTCGGTTCGTGTCCCTCCGGCGAGGCACCGGTTCACTTATCGCGCCTCCGTGTGGAACTGCTCGAAAAGCGAGCGCAGCTCCAGCGGCGGACCTTCGCACCCGTCCGACATGACCGGCACCGCGATGTAGTTAGCGCGGTCAAGCCGCCAATTCACGATGAAGACTGCGACGCCGGAAATGCCCTGCAACCCGCGCTCGCCCTTGACGCCGCGTTTGCCTTGGCTAGCTATAAGTTGCCAACCGGCACCGGGACACGGCCCGGGGTTGTCGACTCTGGCGATGAAGCTGCCGCCGTTGAGCGCCACGATGTCGAGTACCCTGTAGGTTTCTTGGTCGCTGAACAGGCCACGAACCTCCGGCGACCGACCATCGCGTCCGTCCTTGCCGTCTTCGCCGGCGTGCGCAACGCAGGTCCAGTCTTCCTGCGGCGGCTCGCGCGCAGTGTCGCATCGAGCTTGGTATGTCGAGCCTCGGTGGGCGACAATGTCACCTTGGTAATGCACTTCGTGCTCGACATATCCGTAAACGCATTCAAGCTTTCCGGCCACTCCTGGTTCGCCGCATGGCCCGGGTTCGCCGCGCGGTCCATCGACCGGCTCACGAATTTGCGCGAGGCGCTGCTCAATCATTGCTTCAATCGTACCGCGGACCTCGGCGGCGTTGGCCCGCATCTGGGCAATAGCCGCCGAGCTTTCCGCTTTGATCGCCCGCAGTTGCTGTCGCCATTCATTGTCGCGACGGCTAAGAATTTGCGCAAGCGCGTCGCGCCAAGCATCGAGCATTACCTCTTGTTGTTGCGGCGACGGCGCCGGAATTCCTTCACCACCGGCGGCCGCGCTGGCATAATGTTCACCGTTGCTGATCATAACGGCCTCCCTGTTTCAGTGGCCCTGGCCAGTATATCAGAGAACTGCAAGGAGGCGGAGCGATGACCGATACCGCAGCGGCAATTTATCAGGAAATTTATCAGGAAATGATTGCAACCTTAGTGGTGATCCACCGCGTTGCAAACCGCGCGCTGAGCGAGGAGGAGCGCGTCGGGCAGCGGATACTAGGAGACCCTCGCGGCGAGGTCCGCGGGTTATTGGTACAAATGATGGCGATCGAGAAGATAGCCCGTGCGGGGTTGCCCAAAGAAGGTCTCACGCTGCTGGAAATAGCTCTCGCCAAAGAAGAGAGAGCCGCGAACTGCGCCGCAGGGCGTAAGACTCACTGATTCATTTCGCGGCTCAGCGGTCGGGTGATCACAATTTGGCTTCAAGAACCATTTGGCTTCGAGTGGGGCGCCCGCATCCTCTCGGAGCGAACCAGGGCGAGCCCCAATTTTTTGCGTGGGAACAGCCGCCCAGAGTCAGATCACCAGATAAAGCCGCTAAGCTAGACGCCCACGAAAGGCGGATTGATAGACTGTTCTGCGTGCGCTGCAGCTTCATCGAACTGCTGTTCGAGCCATGACGACGTGCCGCGTAACCCGACAACGACTTCCTTGGCCCAGGCGACGTATTCGAGTCGACGCTTAACAGACCAACCGGCTGCGGGGCTTGACGCGATCGTTCGCAAGTTGCTCGTCTTGTCCGCAACTTTGATCAATTTCGCGCCTTCGCTCTTCTTGGGTGCAGCTTCAACCTGCTTGCGTTTTCGTTCCTCCTTTGGAAGGCTCTTATCGTCCGTAACTTCCATCACAATGTCAGCGACCTGCTTTCCAAATTCACGGGCGATAATTTCCAGTGGCACCTCTTGGTCCTCAACGGCGTCGTGGAGCAATGCGGCAATCACCAAATTCGGATCGGAGCCACCGGTCGCCTCCGTCACTAAATTAGCGACTTCCAGTAAGTGATTGATGTACGGTTCTTGAGCGATTCCCTTGCGCCGCTGATGGACATGCCATCGTGCTGCGGCGTCCGCAGCCCTCAATACTGAAACCCATTCCTTCATATTATTCCTTTCCTTGTATAGTTTCATGAGGACGAGGCACCGACCTACGCTACGGCCGCATCGAGCTCCGATTCAGTGCGCCTCATTTTCAGAGTTGTTCCAATCGCGCGACGTGCATCCTGAAGAGAATCGAAATGGTTGTCGGCGGCGAGACTGAGACTCTCCGGTTCGAGCGCTTTTCCCATTGCTTCCTCATCCCACTCCTTGTTCAAACGTTTCGCCAAGGAAAATACCACCGCGAGACCCGTCCTCTGGATCATCGAGTTGCGCGAATGGGAAAGCGCCAGACGCTTCATAATATCTACATCACCAGCGTGGGCGTACTCTCGCTCTAGCTGCTCGCGCATGATGTCTATGGCCGGGTAACGCATGTTAATAAATAGCTCGCCTGTTTTAGGGTAGTATCTCGCCGCGCGCCCCTTGATGTTTTTTGCCTCGATCTCGTCTTCGTCATCGAGGGGTATCAGGGCGGGCGCCCGCTCCATGTTCTGAGCCATTCGTGCAAGCTGCGCTCCGGATTGCACAACGGTCAGATCGGCAGTGTGTTGCCGTGTGTCACGGCCGGCAGACTCGCCATCGCGATGCCTCGGAGCGGCCGCGCCACCAATTCCGGGATGGACAAAGAAGTTCCCGTTGGGAACGACTCGAGGGCTCAGCGTTTTTACCCTGAGCTTGTTCAGCAACTCTTGCAGGCGGCTTCGAATTTCTTCGTTGGAATCCCCGGAGTTGGGAGCCAGCGAATGTACTAGATCGATTAGCCATTGAGGACGATTCTCTAACACCTCGACCGCAAAGTCTGACGCTTCGACCTGATTCTGCTCACCGTCGACATACCTGAGGAACTGCCGGTAGCCTTCCGGACGAACGCGCGCATCGTCCGGAAGCTCGATATGAATCGAAATGTGCTTCGCGCCAAAGGGAATCCCAAATGTTGGAGCCTCAATAGTCCAGCTGCGTCCCGTCAACACCGCATACATTTCCTCGTGGAAAACAACGGCAGCAGTGCTCACAGCCGACGCGATTGCCCCACTGATTGACTTGTTGTGTGAGGTTTCCTTGAATGGCGCGTCATAAATGTAGTGTATCTTAATTCCGTTCGGCAGCTTGACAGTCTCCGCCCGGGAAAATGCGTTCTTGGATTCCCTGGCTGGAATGGTCTCAAACCGGCGAGAGCCAGGCCCTCGGGCGTGGGTACCTTCCTCTAGACGAACTTCCAGTGCGTCCGGCAATCTATAGAACCGATGGTATAAATAGGTAGCGAGCCAAAATTTTGGCTGCTTGGGATCACCATCGTAGGGATCCATGACCGTGTCTTGATCCGATCGATTGCCCAACAGAACTACCTCAGTCCAATCGGTTGTCAGCGGCCGAAGGCCGTCCGTGCGGACCTGTTCGGTAACGTCAATCACGTCACCTAAGTCCTCGCCGATCGTGTCGCGTCTGCGCAGACGGCCATAGACGCCATTTCGCTCACACAGAATTACCTCGTGAACCGCTCCGGACTTGCAAGAGCGATATCGGATTCCATGGCGATTCGAGGGAAGCGAAGCAACTTTTGCGCCCATCCCAAAGTTCTTGTCCAGTCCCTTCTGCTTTCCAATTGAAGCGGCAAGGTTTGTCATCCTCGACAATTCCTCGTCGTCCATACCTGGTCCAGTGTTCCAGATCGTCAACTTGGGTGAACCCTGAACGGTCGTGACTGAGAACTCAACCCGGCGATCTTCTGATGGAGCTTGCGCCGCCGACTCGATCGCATTTTTTGCGAGTTCTCGGATCATCATCACCTTCGGGCATCGATCGATCGTGCTGCTGACCAGGAAAGCTTGATCGTCAACGCGGATGGCCGAGACGTCTTGTTGGGTCGTCATAATGAGAGTCCTTCAATCGATATGTCTCTAACTGAGCTACGAGAACTGCGTGTCATTTTTGATGGAGATTGGAGCCCCGAGGACCCAGCGTCACGACACCTTCTCTGGCCCAAGGAATTCCTGCTTGCGCCGTGGCGCGGGCGGCGAAGGCGCAGGCTCGCCTGGCGGTGATTGAGGCTTGAACGTGGGCATCGGTATCTCCCGCTCACCCACGCGCTCGATGTCACCGATCCTCATGGCTTGTCTCCTTTTCTCTGACGTGAACCTTTACCTCTGGATAGCGCTGCATGATTGCCAGCGCGGTCTTGGTGTCGGGTGCCATCAGCTCGCGGATGATCACCCACTCGGCGCGCCATCCTTGGGTGCCGAGAACATAGCGTCCGAAGCGCTCGACGATGCCGTGGACATCGCAGCGGCCGACGTCGGGAAACGACCGGGGATCGACGCGACGCCAATCACAGGGCAAGCGATGCGCGTGAATGCCAGCTACGCCACGCACTGCGTCACTGTCTGACCACTGTTTTGCGCGAAGACTGGCCTCGCGCCACGGCGTGTGCTGTATCGGGGAGACGAGCACGTCGCCCTTCCAGTTCCAGCCGCGCCAGCCGAGGGTGTCGGGCGCGTCAGGTGCAGGTGCTGTTGCACGCTGCTGCTCCGCTTGCTGTTTCCGCTGCTCCGCTTGCCGTTTCTGCCATTGTGCGGTCGCGCACGCCGCGACCCGGGCACGCTGCTCATCGGTCAGCCAACTCGGGTGCCACCTAAGCTCCCCTGCGGCTACGCGCTCAACCCAACGAGGCGTCGCGAAAAGGCGTGGCAGTGGGTCTGCTTGGCGCACCCTGACAGCGACGTTCGCTTCGGGCCCACCCAGCCGCGCCAGCACCCACTTGGCCGGTACCGCCACGTTGTGCTTGAAGTAGTAGAGTTGGCGTTCCATGCGCACGCCGTTGTAAAGGCGCGGCTCGCTGCCGTTCCACCACACTGGAAAATCCGGATGGCAATTCGCCTTGGCTTCGCGTCGCGCAGCCTTTCTCAGATCCGTACGGTCGAACATGATGCGCCCAAGCGTGTCCAGGATGGCGCGCCGCAGCGGATCAGGATGCTGCTTGCGCAACTCGGCGCGCCTGGTGCGCAGCCGCTTCACATGCCGTGCGAAATCGGCAATGCGCGTGAACCCTTGCGCTTCGCGGGCAGCACGCGGGATACCGCGCGCCCACTTGACGGTATCGGCAACGCTCAGCGGGGCCGCATTTCCGATGTGAACTTTGGGAAGGCCACATGAGAGGAGGCGGTCCTCCTCGTAGAGGGATGCCCCTTCCTTGTGACCATAGGCGCGGCTGAACACTACACGGTCCCCTTCGACTGAATGCTCGTCGAACTATCCTGTGCCTGTGCTGGACGATTAAGGGCGTCGGCGCCTTGGGCGTACTTCATGCTGCGCGCTCCACTTCAGAACTTGAGTATTGCGTCTCGGCGGCGATCCAGTGGACGGCGGACAAGCCGACGCTGCCGATGATCAGTTGGGCAGTGAGGGCGGAGGCCAGCGTTTTCCTGTTAACGGTCGTGCGTCGCCACTTTGGTTGCGCGGAAATCGGTTTCGTGTCCTTGGCCTGCGCCGGCGGACACAGCAGGACCATTTTGAGAGCCTCGTCCCTGTGCAGAGCTTTCATGGAGATCTCCCAAGAGTTGACTTCTGTCCTCATTAGACTACTAACTATACATGTCTAGTTACGATGTCAATATAGTTTCTATACCTATCGAGGAAAATATGACGACAGAGCGCAAGCCGGTCCGCTGGGGCGTGGAACGCCGCCTGGAGTTTATTGAGTTCCGTTTGTTGTGGGAGGGCGGCGTGAACAGGGTCGATTTGATTGACACATTCGGCATTTCGGTGCCGCAAGCCTCCAAGGACTTTTCGCTCTATCAGGAGCAGGCGCCAGACAATGTGGTCTACAACAAGAGCGCTAAGCGCTATGTCGCATCGGAACATTTCAAGCCGCTGTATCTCGACAGCGACCCGGATGCCTATTTTTCGAGGCTCCGGGCGCTCACAGAGGGCTCCGCGGACGCGACGGAGTCATGGCTGGCCGAACCGCCCGAAGCGGACGTGACGCTCACGCCCAAGCGAGATGTCGATGGCCTGGTATTGCGGACGGTACTTGCCGCCATCCGCAACACGCAGTCGGTCGAGATCCACTACCAGTCGATGAACAAGGCAAGACCCGATCCGAGCTGGCGACGGATTACCCCGCACGCCTTGGGCTACGACGGCCTGCGGTGGCACGTGCGCGCATTTTCTCACGACGAAGGCAGTTACCGGGATTTTCTGCTTCCACGGGCGCTCCAGGTTCGAGCTCCAGGCGAGCCCGGAGAATCCGCCGAAAACGATCAGCTTTGGCACCAACATTTCAAGCTTGAGATCGCGCCGCACCCAGCCTTGACGCCGAGCCAGAAGAAGGTCGTCGCCAAGGACTATGGAATGGTCGGCGGGAAGAGAGTGCTCTCAATCCGCCATGCGATGCTCTTCTATGTGCTGAAGAGACTTAACCTGTTGAACGACCCGGAAAAAGAAGACGCGCGACAGCAGCACATCGTTGTCTTGAACAGGGACGAGGTGCGGCAGGCGCTCGAGCTAGCGGATTCGGCGCGTCAGGGACCTAAGGCGGGGCGCGGCTGACCAAGATTGGGTAGTCAGTTCGGTTCTAACCTGACTGGGCGCTCTTTGAATCGGGACTCACGATTTCCGATATCGCAGCGACAAGACGCGGTAGATCATCCTTAATGAACGCTGCCCAACCCGCCTGGATTGCGGCCGCCTTTTCATTGTGATCCATGTTTTTTGCGGCCGCAGGCGTCAAAAGCTCCCGCATATAAATTGTTGCGTATTGTTTGCCCATCGGCTTCACCAGCCCCCTAAACAGGTCTGAGCGAGCCGATGCTTCAACATAGATCTTCTCGCGTATCTCACTCGGCGCGGGACCACTTACGAGCGAAATTATCGTTCGGTCAGCATACGGAGCTATCGTCCAGGCTTTGATTTCGAAAATGAGATTCCGGCCAGTCCTTGTCCACGTCGTGGTCGCACAGCTATTCAGATCAGTGATCTCGGTCCAAGTTTCTGGGGCGAATCGCAAAACGTTGGCACCGTGGCGATCCGTCACCAATTCAGGCTGAGCCTCCAAGAGCGATCGGGCGACCCCCAGCAGGCTCTCGGGCTCAGGGCGTGCCTCAAAAATGAAGTCAAACGCCTCTTGGTGTCGTTCGTAAATTTGCCGCGCAAGTTCACGAAGCTCGTCGTCCGGCACGATATGTCTCCTTAACATTTGAACGTAATGCCGAATGATCAACTCGGAGTCGGTCGACAATGTACCGTCGCGTCCCTGAGGTAACGCTTCAATGATTTTCGCCAATTCAACGTAGCTGAATGCAAGGTAGTCCGAGTCGTCAGGTTGTGTACCTTTGGGGGTCAAAAACACCAGAAGGCGACGCTGAGTGGGATACTTGAGCTGAATGAGTTTTTTATAGCCAGCGAGTTGGCCTTCCCCCGCTTTGGCGTCTATTTTGTTTTCAATCAAAACAACGAGATGAACAGGTTTAATCTCGATTAGCAGATCAAGGTTGTTCCATTCTCGATAAACTATTGCACCGTCCAAGTCGGCAAGAAGTAGCTCTAGGGCACGGATCGGGCGCTGCTCATTCGGAATTTTGGCGAGAACAGCCTGCAAGAACCTGAGGAGTGGATCGGCTCCGAAGCCGTGGCTGCGAGAAGGTGAAAGTAGGAAGCTGAGAAAATTTGAATGCTTTAGTTCACCGCGAACAGCCCCAACCGCCTCAAAAAGGTTGAAGCGAGCCATCTTCCTATCAATGGCTTGGAAATCCAAGTCATCGAGGAGATTGGAAATCTTGTCATCAATTCCCACCGAATCATTCATCAGGTAGCGTCTCGGTCGAAACCCTGGTTCGTAAACTTAAGTGTCCGACTGTTTTCTGTAACGGTCCGCACCACATTGTCCGGCACTCCGCCCGGAACGGAGGCCTCGATTTCGAGCGTCACGGTCACCTTGGCGCCGACAAGGCCAGAGAGATGGGCGATGACTTCTTCGGCGATCTTGCCGGCGTCCCGGCCGACGCGAGTGGCGTCCAGCGTCACCGTGCCATAGTAGCGGTTCGGCCGTACGGCTGCCGTTCCACCATTGCCGGGGGCGGTGCCACCCGCCACGGGCGGCGTTTGTGGCCGTTCGCCGATTACAGTCGGGCCGGTCTCATCGGTGTTCGTACCAGAAACAGGCTGCACCGCAACTCGATCGGATTCCTGCTGCCTAGCCGCTACCTCGGCTTTCACCAGCAGGCCGTCGGCGGCGTGATGGATCAGGTCGACACGTTGCGCACTTCGAAGGCCACGATAGCGGCCGGTCGCCTCGTCGAAGGCGTCGGCATAGGCGAATCCGTCCTGCGCCCATGACAGCAGGGCAACGCCGTCGCGAGCGGCCTCGGCCACCACCTCGGGTCCGGCGAGGCGCGGCAGATAAACGTAGCGGGCAAAGTCGTCGGCGAGCTGGCGCACGGCAACGTGGTCCCCACGCCAAAGCGGGATCTTGTCCAGCTCCATGCGCAGCCGTGTGCCGGCGAAAGACGGCGCCAGGAGGTCCTCGCTGCGCAGTTTCTTGCCGGCGCGTACGGCAAGATGATCCGACCCGGTCAATCGGTAGGCCTGCCACTGGACCGCCGCCTGCGGTGAGGATTGAACCGGCACCAGGAGCCATTGATAGGCCTCGGGCAGGCGCGCCACCACAGCGCCGTCGGCCGACTTCTTCTGCGTCTCGGCCTGGCGGACCTGGTGCGGATCGAGGTTCAGCCCGTCCTTCTCGTCGAGAATAGATGTCCAGGCGAGATAACGACGGACCGCCTCGTCGAGGTCCTGCAGGCGGGCATGATCGACCGCGAGGAACGTCAGCGTGTTCTGGAAGATTCGCGGGGCATTGCCGCGGTTCTGCAAAATGGCTGCGGCGGCCTCCTGCGCCTTGTTGCCGAGGTCTTTGCTGTAGGGAGAGTCAATCCCGAGCACAACGAGACGGGCATCCATGTCGTCGGGCACATCTCCACCAGACGGCGGCACCGCGTGAATCCGACGAAACTCGCCCGAGTTGCGCAGGTCAGACCGCAGCCGCTCCTCGATCTCGGCGGCGACCGAGTCGTGATTGCGCCTGAGCTGCTCCGCTCGATCCTCGGCGATCTTGGTGACGGTCGGTTGCGTGGAGTACCAGTAGCGGGCGCCGTCCTGGTAGAGGTAGGTCGCCGACGAACTCAGACGTCGCAGCGCGTCGCCGAACACCGCCGGCTGCTCGCCAGGCATGACGCAGCCGAGCTTGATGTGACGGTCCTCGATGCCACGATTCGCCGCCGCCGACGTCGGTGCAGAGCCGAGGTAAAGCGTACGCGCCACGCGCCGGGTCGCTGCGTATTTGCCGAGGTTCGGCACCTCGCTGTCGATCCGCAACGGCAGGGCGTTCGGGCCATCGATGTCCTTCTCGATGATCGGCTTCCACTGATCCGACAAATAGCGCGTCAGCTCGTCACGGACGCGTGGATCGTCGATCGGGATGTTGGCCGGCATGATGAGGGGATTGCGGTCGCCCTTCTCCCACAGGCTGTGAATTACCGCTGCCATCAGGCGCAGCACGCCGCGTGTGCGCTGGAATTTTATCAAGGTCGACCAGTCCGTGTAGAGCCGGTCGAACACCTCGGGATGGATCGGATAGGCCGCCCGCAGCCGCTGCTCGTAGTCAGAATCCCGGCACGCTGGGGGAAATTCCTGATGCTGCGTGCGATAGAAGTCAGCGAAGGCGCGAGCGACATTGTCGCGGCCGGTAAACTGTTCGCGCTCGACAAGCGGCTCGAACAGACGACGGCGGACGATTTCAAATCCTTCCTCGGTGCTCGCCGGAGCCCATGATGATTCGACCCGGCCGATGACATTCCTGAGTCGCGCGAGTGCCGCCCGGCCGCGAATGCCTCCAACTTCCTCATCATCGTCCCGAGCGTGTGGCGATGTTGGCGTGTCAGACGACGGCAGGCTGATGACCAGCAGACAATTCTTCGCCAGCTTGGCCGATTCGGTCAGCGCCTGGGCGAAACTGAAGTGGGTCTCGAAACTGCCGGCCGGCAGATCGCCCTCGTCGTGCAGCTGACGTGCATAGGCGACCCATTCGTCGATCAGGATCAGGGATGGCCCGTGGTCGTTCATCAGCGTGCGCAGCATGTCACCCGGACTGGTCGCTCGCTCGTCGTCGTGGCGCACCTTGTCGAACGCCTTGCGGCCGCCGAGCTGCCAGGCCAGTTCGCCCCACAGCGTCTTCACCACCGTGCCATCGCTCTTCACGGACGGGTTGCCGGGCGAGATCTTGTTGCCAACCAGGACGACGCGCGTGACTTTCGACGGCAATGCCGCAACACTGCCATCCGCCATCAGGCCATCGATGCCGAGCATCTCGCCGGGTTTGGTCCCGGAGAAAAGATGATAGAGCGCCAACATCGAGTGAGTTTTACCGCCACCGAAATTGGTCTGCAGCTGTACCACTGGATCGCCACCGTCGCTTGCGAGTCGACGCATGGCACCAACAAGCAGATCCTTGAGGCTTTGGGTCAGATAGGTACGGCGGAAGAACTCGGCCGGATTACGGTACTCGTCTGAACCCTCGCCGAGGTGCACCTGCCACAGGTCGGCGGCAAACTCCGCCTGCTGATAACGCCCGCTCGCCACGTCACGGTGGGGGTTCACAACCTCGCGCCAAGGTTTCAGAGTGCCGGTGACCTGGCTCTCGACGGCGGTGCCAGCGCCGCGTCGCCGTTCGCTTCGCGCTTGCTCCTCGAAGATGAGCCGTCTGAGCTCCATCTTCATACGGCCAACCTCGTCAGCTTGGGGCGCTGAGACGGCAGTTAACAGACGCTGGATTGAATCGAGGGCGCGGTCGGTGTCATCGCTGGAAAAAGCGTTTTGGTGCGCCCAGTTGTTGCGATGCTCACGGATCTCGCTGACGAGGCTGCGCTCGGCGTGGCCCAACGTGTTGCGGAACACTTCCCTCCAGGTCTCCGTCATCAATTTCAGCAGGCCGGATACATCCCATTGTGCGAGGGGCCTACTGGCCAGCTTCGGATCTTCGGCAAAACGTCGCACCGTCTCCATGTTGACGGCGCGATTCTTCACGGCCTCGTGGGTCTCGCGTTCGACGAAGGGTGCGAGGCCGGCTTTCAGAAGCTCCAGGGCTTTGGCGACCCGTTCCTGATTGGTAATGGCCATGGTTCACCTCAGACGGGCATTTCGGCCTGCGCCGCGGCGGGTGCCGCTGGAATTTCGCGCGCGAGCCGCATGATCTCGGGGAAGCTCTGGACGAGCCCGTTATAGGCGAGAGCTTCCGCTGCACGCTTCTTGTTGTTGGACGTGTTGTAGAGTCGGTAGGCGAGTTCGCGAGCGATCTCGGCCTTGTTGCCGAGCTTAGCGACTAGTGTCGCCGCCGCGCTTTCGCCGCCGGAGAGAGCGCGAACGAGGTGATGGACGATCTCCCATGCGCTCATGCGCGTGTCGTCAGCGGGGTCCCAATCGTCACGCAATTCGTCGGAGCGAAGCAGCCTCACTTTGCCGCGTTTCGATTCGAGTATGCCGGCTTCGGCGAGGCCGGCAATACTGGTATTCTTGGCCTTGCTGAGAATCTCAGCAACACCGTACTCGCCTTCGGCAAAGCCGTTCTGCTCGAACCAAGATAGTGCCCACCGGCTATCCGCGTCGAAATCTCCCTCTTGCTCGGCAAGGACCTCATCCAACGTGGCGTTGATCAGGGCCAGCGCGTCGCGTACCGAAACCGGCTTGCCGTCCGAGTCCAGCACCTTGGCATAACGGGTGTAGACAGCCATGCCTGGGCCGATGGCGGCTTGGGCGAGGTCGACAGGCGCGATGTTGCCGCGCTGTAGCTGGGCGAGCGCCGCAGGCAGCTCAGCCTTGAGCACATTCAAGAACTCGCGGCGTGTAGCCGTCGCTGCATTCTCTGCGCGCTTACGACAGACAAGAACGATGGATGAGGCTAGGGCACCGATGTTCTTCTTTAGATTGCCAGTGTATTCAGTTCGCATCGGCCAAGTTCCGCCGATGCCGAATCCGGCGGTCATGACAGCGTCGAGGAATGTCTCCCATCCCGTGCTTGCCGTTCCTCTAGCCCCTTCAGTTTCAGACTGTTTGAAAGCGTAATAGATAGAAACTGGATATGAGGGATGGGCCTGTTCGGCTAAGCAGCGCATTGCATCAGTCATTCCAGTGAGGAAAAAGGCTTCGGCTTGTTGCTTTCCTCCGTGCCTCGCGGCGATAGCAACGAGTTCTTCCGTTTTAGGCGCGCCAAGTGTTGAGAACAGATTCGGCAGCATGCCCTTCGCGGATCGTCGCAACCAGTTGTAGAAAAAGTCCGATAAATCGGAGTAATTTATATTATCGTAATAGGGTGGATCAGTGGATATAACCTTGCCGAGACTTACATTCTGAGTCTGAGCGTCGGCCTGCTGGGAATGACCGGGAACATACGCGGGTGCTGAGCTGATCACGCGTGTGATATATTCAAACTGACCAAGAAAGTTACCCGTGGAAGAACTTAGCGGATTACCTTCGACGAAATCCCATGTCATCGCGAAGGCTTGACGCCCGAAAACCTGCTGTATGTTTTCGCCTGCGTTGTCCCAAAAATTCAGTGTCGCACTTCTATTGGCCTGCCTGCTAACAGCGAGAGCCAGGTACACTGCGATATTGTCCGCGAACGTCTGAGGCGTTAGGCCATTCCCAAGAATTTGTTTCACTGCCTCAGCATCTTGGAATGCTTTTTGTCTGGCGGTATCGACAAGATCGGAAAGTGCTGTGAGACAGGCGATTTGCCGGTCGGTGAAGAGGTCCCCATGGGTAGTCAGGCCATAAGCTGAACAGACTCCACCTGTAATCATTGCTCTTGTCGGAGTACTGCCAGCCAAGAACGTGTTTCTAGCATCTTGAACCAAGGGATCTTTGGCAGGTCGCTCGGCCAGTTCAATGTCACGCGCGCCTGGTTGAAGGTACAATCTACCTTTGTCACCTTCCACGACAATGGCCATGAGCTTCATGCCCATGCGGCCTGCCTTAGCTTCTTCACGAATGTAGGCTCTGGGAATCGGAACTCCACTCATTATGCAGAAGAAATCTTTGGCTTGGCCTGCGCGAGTCCCTTTCTTCGCCGACTCTGGTTCCTTGGGCTTTCCGACCTTGACCTGAAGTGAATAATCAGCGTGACCGACTTTTGCTTCGACATACGCCTCTTTGCCAGCTTTAGTTGAAAGCATGAAGGTGGAAGCGAGGGGCACGTCAATATTGGCGAATGCCGGGTTCGGACTTTTCACGGCGCGCGCCCATAGCCACCCGATGACGGTAAGCTCCCTGCCAACATAGGGTACTAGATCAGCTCGCTCCTTCGCCATTTCGGCTGTCACCTCGATCTTCGGATAAAGATGCCCGATACGTTTCTCGGCCTCGTCGCGCATCCACTTTCCATAGTGACGCACGTCCTCGGCCAAGCCTGCGGCGCCTCTCCAGCTGCTACCGATTAGATCCGGTCTTCGTGCCTCCGGGTTCACCGGCGGTTGACCGGCAAACTTGGGAGGAATTTCAATCATCGCCTTGTTTATCAACACCGCCACAGGATTGAGGTCGGAAGCGTACGCCTCCAGACCGAGTCGCTGCGCCTCAAGTGGCAGCGCACCGCCGCCAGCGAATGGATCATGGAAGGCGGGCAGCTTCTTGCGGTCGAATAGGTCCTTGGCATGTGGATGGCCGGCATTGTCGGCGCAGGCGCGCCGCCAGCTTTGCCAGATCTCGTCTTGCGCCTTCTGCAACACTTCCTCGTTAGTGGTGTTCTTCCATTCAACGAGGTCCTCGATGATGCGGAACAGCCGCTGACGCTCGATGTCCGCGATGCAGTCGTCGAGCGTCGGCTCCGGGCCCGGCTCCGGCACATCGGCCTTGCCGGATTCGAACTCCGCCTTGCGCGTCTTCCACAGATCACGCCTCTTCTTTAACTCGCGCTCAGCCGCGCGTTTTGTTTCCGGCACGCCGAGCAGCGTATCGACATAACTCGACGGATCGTCAACCATTTGGCCAAAGATCACAGCTCGCGCCGCTGCTAGTGGCCGCCGCGCCCACCACAGATGCAGCGTTGATGGATGCCCGTGTCGGATCGACTTCTCACGCGCCGAGGCCACATTGATTGCCTCCAGCGGCAGCGCAACCTCGATGAGCTTTTTGCGTGTCTTCACCGTCATAACGTTTTTCACTCTCGAAACAGGCTGCTGGAATTGATGGATTGAGATACTTCTCTCGGGAGGCCGCTTTGAATCTGCGCGCTTTCATCACTCATGATGCGGCAGCTCCCTCGGCAATCAGCTGCGCGAACGGAAAATTGACGGTAGCACCGGAGAACTCTGTGGTGATGCCTTTTCCGTGAAACGGGCGTCGCAGGTAGTGGGTCTTATGCTCGCCACCATCGAAGAACTCGACGATTGCAAGAATGAAGTCATCCGGCTTGTTGAAAGAATAAAGTATCTCGTTTTTCGTGACTGTGATCGTCTCCGCCCCTGATACCCTGCCTTTGACCTCGATGAATCGCAACCGTCCGGTTCCCGGCACCACGCTCTCGATGTCGTAACCGAGCTTTTCCAGCTCGCGATCGACCGGTACATAACCGAGCGTGCGTTCGACCTCCATGATGATGGCTCTCGCGCGCGCCGCCGACGCCTGCGTATCAATCGCAGCACGAACTTCCAAAGAAGGCCGTCCGGTTATGGCGGCGAGTAACCCCACGGGCACCACCAGCACACCGCCGAGCACGACCGGCGGCTGGGGCGACAGCCGTCGTTCTTGCTTGATCTCCTCCATGCGCTTCTGTAGCCGCGCCTGCAGTTCATCCGCGCGCTTGCGCGCCTCGCCGGAATTGAGGCGGGCGTTCGGCTTGCCTGCACGTTCCTGGTCCTTGAGCTGTTCGGCGCGGAAATCCCAGTAGTTGATCTCCTTGGTGAGCCGCTCCTTGACCGCGGCTTCGGTCTTGTCGAGCAGCGCGATTTTTCGCTCGCGCACCTCGGCGAGATGCTCCGGCACCACTTTGGCGATGGCGTGCGTCTGCGCCTTGCTCTCCAGTTCGCGGCCGATCCAGCCGCATTCCGGTCGCAGCAGGATGTCGGCGAGGCCGGGCTCTTCCGCATTCAGCGCTCGATAATCGAGATAGGGCGCGTAGTTAAGGTGCCGGGCCGTGCCGTCGCGGTCAATCTCCACGAACAGCAGACGCTTCGAGACGACGCGGCGCTCGCCACTCCTGGTCAGGCTCGCGTCCTGGATCGCGTGTTCGAGGAAGAACAGGACACGGGGGTGCGTTCCCGCATCCCGCTCGTCGATGAGCACGGTGCCACGGCGCAACAGGTCGCGCTGGCGTTCCAGTGTCAAGTCGATGACGGCGTTAAGCAGGGGATGGCCCGGGCACAGGAAGGCGGCCGGTGTTTGCCCGACGGGCGTGACCAGATCTTTTTCAAAGGCGACGCGCTCGTAGCGCGGCTGGACCGGTTCGCCGAAGCCGATCAGCCGGTCGCGGTTTCGCACCGGGGCCGGCACGTGGGTGATCTCATAGCGACCCGATTCGCGCCGCTTGGTGGTGCCACCGAGCCGCTGGAAGGCATCCAGAAAGAAGGATTCAATGTAGTGCGGCTGCAATCGCCGGGCGTCGGCGCGCTCCATGTCTTCACTGATACGACGCACCCGCGTGACGTCCATGGTGTCGTGAGCGAGCCCACGTTCCTCCAGCAGGTCCTGCAACTGGTTCCGGTCGAAGGCATTTTCGACCACTTGCGTCAGGCGCGCGCGCACCTCCGGCTGCTCGCCGTATCGAATGGCGTCGATCAGCAGTTCGCGCAGCGGCCGTCCTTCGAACTGTAGTTTGCCCAGCACATCGAACACCTGGCCGCCAAGAGCCTGCCGAGCCTGCTCCAGCTTTTCCAAGAGCTTGAGATAAACGTCACCCTCGCGGGTCTCTTCCGCAATCAAGTTCCAGAGATGGCAGACCTCGGTCTGCCCGATGCGGTGGATACGACCGAAGCGCTGCTCCAGCCGGTTCGGGTTCCATGGAAGGTCGTAGTTGACCATAAGGTGGGCGCGCTGGAGGTTGATGCCCTCGCCGGCGGCATCGGTGGCCAGCAGGACCTGAACCTCTGGGTCATGCCTGAACGCCTCCTGGACGTTCAAGCGCTCCTCGCGTCCCATGCCACCGTGGATGACAACAACGGCCTGCTGTCGTCCCAGCAATGTGGTGATGCGGCTCTGCAGGTAGTTCAGAGTATCACGGTGCTCCGTAAACAGGACGAGCTTCTGGTGTGGTGACGGCTTCGGCTTGGGCGGCTGCTGGCCGCCGGCGTCGTAGGGGACCTCGTTCTCAGCAAAGGCGTTGGCGATTGACGCTGTCGTGAAGATCTCGCCAAGAAGGCTCGCAAGCTCCCGCCACTTCTTGTCTTCGCCGCTGCGACGGATCGCGAGGGCAAGCCCTTCAAGGCGCTTCAGCGTCTCGATCTCGATGCGCAACTCCTCGATGGAGCGTGCGGCGGTTGCCTGGTCGAGGATTTGCTCCTCGGCCGCCTCGACTTCGGCATCGGGCGCCTCTTCCAGGTCCTCCACGTCCTCGCTGTCCAGCAAGGGCGCCTGTGCGGCGATCACTCCATTGACCTGGCCGCCGCGCTGGAGGACTTCCAGTTCGCGCATCCGGCTTACCAGACGTTCGCGGCGGCGCCGCAGCGACTGGTAGATCGCCTCTGGCGAGGAAGCGAGCCGGCGCTGCAGGACGGTAAGGGCAAAACCGACCGTACCGGCTCTCTTGTCGTTCTCCAGCGCCTCGGCCCGGTTGAACTCGTCGCGGACGTAGTCGGTCACGGCCTTGTAGAGAGCGGCTTCGGCGTCCGACAGCTTGTAGGGGACCGTGTGGGCGATGCGCTCCGGAAAGAGCGGCGTCGCATCGAACTTGAGCAGGTTCTCCTTGACCATCCGGCGCATCAAGTCCGAGACATCGGCGGTGTGCACGCCGTCACGGAATCGGCCCTCGAAGCGGTCGCCGTCCAGCAGCGCCATGAAGAGCTGGAAGTCCGCTTCCTTGCCGTTGTGCGGCGTCGCCGTCATCAGCAGGAAGTGCCGGGTCAGGGACGACAGCAGCTGCGCGAGCCGATAGCGCTTGGTGTATTTGATCTCGCCCCCGAACAAGGTCGCGGACATCTTGTGCGCTTCGTCGCAGACAATGAGATCCCAGCGGCAGTCCGGCGCCTGAAGCTTCTGCTGGACGTCCTCGTTGCGCGACAGCTTGTCGAGCCGGGCGATGACCAGATTGGTTTCGAGGAACCAGTTGCCGGTCCGCGCCGCCTCAAGCGCGTCGTTGGTGAGGATTTCAAATGGCAAGTCGAAGCGGCGACTGAGTTCGTCCTGCCATTGCTCCGCGAGGCTCCCGGGACAGACAATCAGACAGCGCTGGAGGTCACCACGGGCAATCAGCTCCTTGATCAGGAGCCCAGCCATGATGGTTTTGCCGGCACCAGGATCGTCGGCCAGCAGAAAGCGCAGCGGCTGGCGCGGCAGCATGCATTCGTACACGGCCGTGATCTGATGCGGCAGCGGCTGAACCAACGAGGTGTGCACTGCAAGCAGGGGATCGAACAAATAAGCCAGATGGATGCGCATCGCCTCGGAGACCAGCCGAAAAGCGTGGCCATCGCCGTCGAAGCTCCAGGGCCGCCCCTCCTCGGCGATTTCCAGTCGGGGCTCATCGTGCCGATACAGGAGCTCGTTGGCGACCTTGCCGGCTTGATCCTTGTAGGTCAGTTCGAGCGCCTCGGAGCCATACCATTGCACGCTCACCACCGTGACCATGCTGGTCGGAAGCACACCGCGAACGGCGGCATTCGGCTTGAGGTCCTCAAGCGCGGCCATTCGAGACTCCAATGTCGAGATTCTCTAATTCTGCCAAACCAAGTGTCCCGGAGTGACGAGCGTGTGCGGCGGCAGCCAACGATTGGCTCATATCACTATCGTTGCGAAGGCAGGGAAGCGGCGATCGAATTTCGGCGGAAGGCGGTAGTTGCGAATTTTGGGTGGTCCTCCCTTAGCATCGGGCGCGCATAATGCCCGGGCCACGCGCTATGGTCGACTCCTTCTTTTGGCGCAAGCGGGAGGAAACCTCATCAGGGTTGGTAGATATCCACAATTTGACGTGCATTAACGAGGAAAACGGAACCCAAGCCTGCGTGAGTGGCGCTGGTAGACGGCGTGCCTTCCATACCGTTGCTATCTCTCTTTACGCTCTTGACAGAGCCAGAGCGCTCCGCCCCGACGGAGCTCTTACGGGCGCGTGCTGGCGAGCGCCGCTTCAAGGCTGTCCGTTCCCGTCAGGCGCAGAATCTCTGCCTCGTATCTCGGCGAGAGTGGCGTTTGGATGCCGTACTTCTTCGCGTTTATCAAATAGCTGATCCCATCTTTGCCGTCGTGCAGGGCGCGCGCGCTATTGACAGCAAGTTCGGCGAGTTTGGTTGCCGTAGGCCCTTCTATGTTCGGACCTATCTTTGTGTAGAGCACGGTTTCTACGCCCTCGATGGATCGGAGACTTTCGACGACAACCGTGTTCAGCGTTGCTGCTTTGGGAGGAGCATACAAAATATTCAAATCAGCTTTTCGGGTTTCGCGGCGATAGAGCCGGTTGGTCGCCTCCTTGAGCGATAGATCGACCACCAAGATTTGCGCTGCGACCTCCGAACCGTCCTTACAGGGCACGAGAGTTGGTCCGCCCTTCCGCGTTCTGCTCGTGCGAGCGAATTCCACTTTGAATGGCGTGAGGCAAGAAATTCGGTGCGTAATATGCGGCTCGATCTCGGTGCCGGGATCGCCGATCAATGAGCCGTATGCGAGTATCCCAACCGTATCCGCCATCGTGCACCCTCTTAGGTTATTGTCCTTCAACGATAAGCGACCTAGCGCTCAACTGGCGTGTGTCGCCGCGTTCAGCGCCTCGCAACACCCTGAACGAAAGTCCCGAAAATCTGCATCATTTGCTGTTGGTTGGCTTGGCTAATGCGAGCTTGGTTGGCCTTTTGCAGCTCTGACTCATATCCTCTTTGAGCACCCGAATGCCCCAACTCTGCCGCTCGTTTTAATAAGGCCAGCTTCGTTTGCTCTGGATTAGGATTCGAAATAAGCCCCTTGTCGATCAAATCGACAAGGCTCACCATCGAGTCGGCATCGCCAAGTTCGCTGCCGCGCTTGAATAGTCGGATTGCAGTGGGGGTATCATTACGGCCATAGTACATTCCTCCGAGATTGTCGAACGCCGCAGCATAATTTGCCTGCACCAGTCGCGTGAAAATCTCGAACGCTTGCTTCTTGTCCTTGAACTGTGCCGCGCGGCCGAGCTGATATTGATATCGCAGTTCCGAGGGAAAGGTCTGCACCGCCTGCGAGCACGACTCGAATGCCTGATCCGCTTGGCTCTTTAACAGATCGAACGGCACCCCTTCACTTGCCTTCCTTGTGTCAGTAGGATTGGCGGCGAGCCGATCACATTCGTTTGCGCTTTGCTGGTGTCTTTGGAGAGCTGCTGCGGCAGCCTCCCTCGCCAACCGGTCCCGCTCCGCTGCTTCCCGAGCCTGTTGGGCCTGGCGCTCAGCGCGCTCGCGAGCTTCGGCTGCGGCAGCCTCTGTCGCAAGCCGGTCACGCTCCGCTGCTTCTCGAGCCTTTTGGGCCACGCCTTCAGCGCGGTCGCGATCTTCTCGTTCCTTTTGCTCCTGTTCCGCTCGCGTCTTAGCGGCAGCAATTTCCAGCTGCTGGCGCCAGTCGGCGATTACTTCTCGCGTAATGACCTTAAATTGATCCCCGGTGCGAGCGTGATAGCCCGGTCCATCATAGAACTCATATTCGCTGGCTTCGCTGCGCCAATACCACACTTTTGCAGCGCCCGTGACCGGATCAAAAAAGCCGAATTTGTCAGGATCGGGTACTCGGTCGGGTGTGCGCCGAACCACCTTTTCGCTCTGCGTCTTCCAATCGTCGGCGACCTGCTTTGTAACGGGAGTCAGTTCCGCGCCGGTTTTCGGGTGGAAGCCCATCAAATCGAACAGTTCAATTTGTCCCTGATCGTTTTTCGAATACCAAATGACCGGCTCACCGGTTACGACATCGAAAAACTTCGGATCATTCGACGTGAATTGAGTAGGACGATGTCCGTTTCTGTACTCTTCCAGCTTCTCTACGATCTGAGGCGTAAGGGGTCGACAGTCGAGCCCCGTGTCCGGATCGATCCCAACGCGGTTCAGTGTCTTTATTGTTGTCCGGGTCATTACATAGCATTTTTCGGCAGTCCCGTTGCGGAAGTTTGAATCAATCCTTCCAAGCAAAAGCGAGTGTCCGATGACAAGCGAGAGGAGACCGACATATCCTATTCGGCGTTTTTGTTTGGAGAACGAAAACGTCAAGCCAGCAAGGACGACTACGGTCGCGAAGCTGGCCCACAAAATGCCCCGCGTGACGCCTCGGTTTAAGTCGTAAGCGTCCGCCAGCTCTTGGGTATAGCTGCGGGCAATGAAAAAATAGACCAGCTCGCTGCAAAGCCAGAAAATAAGCCCGCCAGCCACCAGGCACGTCAACAGGATGACCGCGATCCGGCCCAAGAGTCTTAGTTGCCCGAGCGATTGTCCAACCCTGCTGCGTAATTTCTCAACCAACTGCACTGCAGCCTCCTGCATCCGATTGCGGATGAATGATGTTTCTTACGGCGATCTAAAAAGCACTGCGCCACCAAACGGAGCCTGTTCGCTTTGGCGGTAATCCGACGAAGGTCCGCCCGAGGAAAGATGGTGTAATGCCTGCATCGCCAGCGCAATGATGATCCGGTTGCGGTCCATATTCGCGGGCGAAAACGAGGTGCCCTGCGACATCCACGTGCAATCCGGACCACCGTTGGAATCCGAATTCACGCATTGCTTGCGTGGATTGCTTTACGAGAGTGCAGTGGATGATAGGTTGATCGCATCAGCGATCATCGTAGGATGTCCTGCTGATACCACATCGCGGTGATGCTCTAAACCCAGGATTGTTGTCGGTGCGGGCCAGAATGTTGTGATTTCGAGCCAGGCAGGGGGCGGGTGCGAAAAAATAGGACCGGCAGCATTTCCGAGCGCGGAGCCGGTCGGAATATGTTAGAATTGGGTAAGAACATTCGCGAGGGAAATTGGTGGCCAAAAAACCTCCGACGCTCACGGTGATCGACTCGGCATCGAAGCCAGACTCGCTGGCTCCGCCTGTTTGCTTGGGCGAGGCTGGCCGCAAGTTGTGGGGTGACCTTCACCATGATTACGTAATCGACGATGCCGCTGGCCAGCAAATGTTGCTTCGAATCTGTCAGGCCGCCGACAACCTCGCCGGCTATGATCAACAAATCAAGAGCGATGGCCCGACGATCCGCACTGCTTCCGGTCTTCGTGAGCATCCTCTGTTAAAAATTCGATTGGGCACTCAGAGCTTTATTCTGCGAAGTTTGCACCGGCTGAATCTCGATGTCATCCCCGGACGGAGTGAGGCTGGAAGGCCGAGCGGCGGCGGAGCCTATCGAGGAGAAAGCAGATGAGCACGGTTAGGCGGCGTCGGCGTTTATCGCGCATGAACCTGGGCCCTTATCGGAGGCACGAACTGCTGGGCGGCGTGGCTGCCTACCCGGTGCAGGGCTATGACGGCTATGGCGATGGTGGCGACACCGACATGAGGAAATTCGTCTCCGACGAGATGCGCCGCGACTGGGCCACCAATCGCACGGCGCTGTTGGAATTCTGGAAATCTGGAAAGTCGGATGCCGAAGCTTTTCCGAACGATGCGTTGCCGTGGCTTTGCACGTACATTGCTGCTTGCGATTTACCGTGGGCATGTCGGCATCTGGACTAGGCACGGCAGCCGGTCGGGCAATGCCGGTGCCCGATCCGTTTGAGGCGATTTCAGAATGCCGAGGCCGGGCGAAGGGCGATGTCCGCTTTGGTGCGAATAATGGACTCAAAGTCGGACAGCGCGGCATGTCCGCTAAGTGCCAACGAATTATGCACGCAGGTTACTTCCAACTCCCCCCTTCTCTGGACGACCCCAGGGCGCTTCCTTGTTGGTCGTCACCGTAACGGCCGTCACGCCCGCGAACCCGGCGTTGCCGAAATGGAACGCGCGTTCAGAGCGATCGGCGCCGTGGTGGACAATCGGCGTGGCCGCTGGGTCACTGCTTCAGCCTAGCTGCCGCGCATGAGGTTGTGATGTTTCCTACTTCAAGGAGCCATGTTCTCCCAGCACAAGACCCATATACATTGGGAAAGAAGACCCCGCAACGAACTGGCACCAGTCGGTTCCTTGGAATTCGTCACGGTTACTGTCTGCCCGAGCGACAGCCTTGTTCAGGGTCCCGCGGTCGATACTGTCCACTGCTCCATCCGCCCACGTCTGCAGATCAGTCGGAACTTGCCCATCACAGTTTCTCGCGTACAGGCTTATGACGCTGATGAAATAGGCTCGCTTAAAGTTGCGGTCGTCATCTTTATGCTTTTTGCGCGTCGTCTCATATTCACTTTCCTGCCGGTCGTGCGCAGCGACTTCCTGTTTCATCCAATCGGAATTACCGGCGGCGACACTGCAGGTCGTCGGAGTTGGTTTCCGCTCGGAGGCTAGTTTGTAGTACTCCATGAAGTACTTCTTCATCTTCGGATTGTTGCGGTACTTGGCATCCAGCTTGGCCCGCAATCTCGGATTGGTCACGGTCATGCCGGGACACGCTTCGAAAGCCGCAGTGTCGTAGCCGTGGTTACATGCGTTTTCCTTTTCCTCGCTATACGGACCATCAGTGCACCCGGCGCTGGCCTTGGTGATCATGGCGAGAGCGATAGCGGCGGAGGCTAGTAGGCGTTTCATTGTCGATCTCCCGTTGACAGATGTTTCTGCCAGCTCAACCCGCATCGCCTTTTGCCGGCTTTAGTTCATTGTTGTGCCGATGCTGCAGGTAACTTCGTCGGTCTTGTCGATTTGCAGACCCATCACCGCGAGCGGCTTGGTTTTGCCTGGGTACAGGTTGGCAATGATGCCACCACCGCTGCCGACCTGTTCGCCCTTGTAGTGGAAAGCGCAGTCAACATTGACGAACGACCACTTACCGCGGCCATTGTTGGTGATGGTAAGGTTCTGGCTGATGCCGATGCCGTACGCGTTACTGCGCTTGCCGAGCTTGATCTTAAAGCCGTCGACGCCCTGATCCTCGCTCGCGTCCATCTTGGCCAAGGCGATTGCAGTTTCCTTGCGACTCTCGGCTGCCCTGGTCGACCATTCTTCGGCTTCGGTGGTGCACACCAGCGTCTTCAAACCAGGCTTCGGATTGCTAGTGAGTTCGCCAGTAGTCTTGGCAGCTTGGTGTTTTCCTTCGCTGTCAGTGTACGGATTGACGCAAATCTCCGCGATCTTGTCGGCGGTTATATTGGCCGGGACAACCGATATGATGGCGCCAGTGCCGTCTTCCATTTCAACGGAAAACTCCTTACCCCCGTCATAGTCGAACGAACGACCAGGCACCTTGTCGAGATAAGGGTTGATCATCTTGCCAAACATAGCCTTGGCGGACTTGATCTGCGCGGAGCTCAAGGGGTCGGCAGTTGCGCCGTTAGTCAAAGCAACGCTGACAGCGATGGTGGCGAGCAGGCGTTCCATTTAATGTCTCCTTCTCGGGTTTTCCTGCTACCGCCTTTGGTGGGGCGGGCACAGAACCGGCCTCGCGGTTCAACGCAACGAGTGGCTTGATTTAGATCAAAGCCGACCCCCGACCGCCGCTAACGATGACGCATGGCATGCGATCCACAACGGACTTCATCCAGGAAGCGGCGAGGATTGCGGCTGCGTCACGGAATCCGAGCGTGGTTTCGAGAAGCTTCCGGCATTTTATTACAGTCAAAAGCGCGATGACCTTTTGAGCGCTGCTGCGGCCGCATCCTTGGCATTTCAAAAGCGATACGATAATGACCCAGTTGGCGCATGTGATCAGGCTCGTTCGCGGCATGGAATTGCTTTTGAGTAACGCCACAAAGGCCGAAGGCCGGAGGCCGGATCGCCTTTGAACATGCCGCTGAAAACTTCGTGGATGATCAGCATGGCCGTGCTCTTCATCAAACACGCGAGCGGCTTCGTCGGCCGCCCAGTTTCTGGGGTAACCGCGCGTTAAAAGCGTTAAATGTTTCAATGGGGGTTTATGGTCACCCCCGCGACCTTAAGCATTTGGAATTGCGGGCCTGTTTGTGAACTGCCGGGCCCACCAGCCTTTGAATGAGAGGGGATTGCGTCTCGCATCGCTATCTCTCCAGCTATCTTCGAAAGAGTTGACGGGCGCTTTGACAGCAATAGTGACCCGGGAGACCTTCCGTCTCGGCAGGCGTTTGTGCACCGCGTCGAACGAGCGGCGATGTGCTGCTGCACGCTCCTCGGGGAAGCCCCAAAGCCGATTCCGTCTATATCCCTGCGCGAGAAAATTCGTTGTTTACGTAACGGCTGCTAGCGAGAGACACAGATCTAAAACAGGGGAATACGCCTTTTGCATAAGGAGAGAGGGGCAAGAGATCGGATACACTAACCAAAGATTCGCGCATTGATTGCGGTACCGAAGCGCAATCTTTGAGCCGAAGCGGAGGGGGGTCATGGAAGGATTCGATCTGGGGCGGCTGAACCCCATCTCGTTTGAACGACTTGTGCGAGCTCTTTGCTTTGCAAAACTAGGACCCGCAGGTACGGTTTACTCTTCAGGGCCTGACGCCGGTCGAGACTTCACATATGAAGGTTCAATTGCTGGCTATGAAGGCAAGAAGTGGGACGGGTATCTTGTCATCCAGGCGAAGTTCAAAGACCCGATGTTGTCGCAAACAGACGACATCAAGTGGTTAGCCACGCAGCTGAGTGATGAGTTCGAGAAATACACACGTGGTGGCTCGGCACTACGGAAGCCCCAGTACTACATTCTCGCAACCAACGTTCGACTATCAGGCGCCGATGGCGCTGCTAAGAAAAAAGCGGGACGCCAGCGAAAAGGAGGCATGACCAAGGTCTTGGAGCTATTTGGCCCGTGGAAGCAAAAGCTAAAGCTGAAGGATGTCGATGTTTGGCCTCATGACAAAATCGTTGATCTACTTGTTGGTAATCCAGATATCCGAGAAGCGTATGCTCAATGGGTTACCTCAGGAGACGTTCTGAGCAAAGCACTCCAGCAATTCAAATCAAGACAGCCAAACTTTGCTGAAGTAACAAGTCGCGCGCTCAAGAACTCGCTACAGCGTGATCAGTTTGTTCGCCTTAAGGATGCTGGCAGTGTCGGCGACTTACAGATACGCACCAGCCAAGTGATCGTCGACCTCCCGCTCGCCAACAATGAGACTACTGGTCGATTTAGAGCGATATCCGAGCTAAGTGAAGAAGTTCATTATAAATACCTTGACGACGAGTCCGAGATACCGCCCGATAATGCTATTGCAGAACTTGTCGAACGCACGAGAGAAAAACTAGACCCAGAAACGCTGCTGGAGGACGACGAGGACCGGCAACCGTCCCGAAGCAGAATTGTGCTACTGGGGGGGCCGGGACAGGGAAAGTCGACCATAAGCCTCTTCCTTGCCCAGTTATTTCGGGCTGCCATACTAAAACGGCAATCAACGCTGCGGCGCGATCAGACTGTCACTCGACTTGTCGCGGAAATTTTGAAGCGAGCGGAGAGTGAACGGATCTCGACATCTTTTCCATCGCGTTTTCCATGTCACGTTTCGCTTCCAAGATTCGCCGACGTAGTCAGCGCCGCTCGCCAACGAAGTATCCTTCCCCCCTCGCTTCTCACTCATATTGCGAGCGAGATCGGTTCTGCCGGAGATGATGATGTCGATCGTGGCGACCTGCGGAACTGGCTCAGAAACTACCCTTGGCTATTAGTGCTTGATGGGTTGGATGAAGTCCCGCCGACCGGCGAGCGCCCTGCAGTTCTGGAAGCTATCAACTCATTTTTGACCGAAGTTAACGAGTTGAACGCAGATATCCTGGTCCTCGTTACAACGCGACCGCAAGGCTACAACAAGGACCTAGATGAGAAGATCTGGGAACACTGGCGGCTAGCAGACTTGCAGCCTGAGCAGGCCCTTCGATATGCGAAGGCCTTCGGCGAAGCTCGCTATCCGGACGATTCTTTGAGGCGGGCGGACGTTCATTCTTCGCTTGCTGTAGCAGCGGGCCAGGCAGCTACCGCGAGGCTTATGACTTCGCCGCTCCAAGTTACGATCCTACACTTCATAGTCGACACTGGTGGCGGGGTCCCTACCGCGCGATGGACGCTATTCCACGAATATTTTGAAGTACTCAAGAAACGCGAGAAAGCGAAGGGCGGAGAACTTCAGAAAGTTTTAGAACGGCACTGGGGCCATTTGGGTCCAATACATCACCGCGCCGGGCTCGTTCTGCAAACTGACAGCGAACACGGTGGCGGCGCGGGAAGCCGCTTCACGCAGGAAAGGCTTCGCCTCCTGATCCATAATTATCTGCACTCGGAAGGCTTTGCAGGTGCTGAGCTATCTCACCGAGTGGAAGAGCTAATGAAGCTGGCGATAAATCGCCTCGTTCTACTGTCGCAACAGATTGAGGGCACGGTTAGCTTTGACGTTCGGTCCCTGCAGGAATTTATGGCTGCAGCAGCCATCACCTCAGGCGACCAGGCGGAAATGGACAAACGCCTGTCACATATCGCAGGCCATTCGCATTGGCGTCACGTCTTCCAAATTGCTGCCAGCCGCTGCTTCGCAGATGACACTCATCATTACCGACGGTCGATCATTACTCAAATAGCTAGACAAATGGACACGACTGAACCTGACATGGTGTCCAGAAATGGAGCGCGCCTTGCTTTGGATTTGTTGGCGGACGGCGTTGCGTTGGACCACCCGAACTTCAGGCGCCCCTTACTTCAGCATGCACTTGAACAACTTGATTTGGGGAAGGACGTCATAGACGATTATCGGTTGGCCACTGTCTGTGATGACAGCATGGCCGAGCTTTTGCGTGACGACCTCGCTCGTCGAATAGTGGAAGGCAGCCGAGCAACAGCACTGTCCACTTGGAAGCTGGTTTTTCAAATCAGCCAACACGGTAAGGATTGGGCAGATGATCTCATAATTCAACTATGGCCTACTGACGGAACAATCGACGTTGACGCCTGGGACGAGATTGCCTTTCCTCTTGGAAGTCAACGTGTGACTGATCATCTGACTCTGGGTCTCTCAAACGCTGGCCCAACTTTGGGGCTGCTGCTACATGGATTTTCAAGTCGGTTGACGCGACAAAAGCGAGATGAGCGCCTTGACTACACTCGTCTCCGCAAGATGAATTTTGCGGATCGCGTTTTTACGGGTGAGAAAACACCGCCCTGGCGGGGTATCCGGTTGCTGGACACCGAATTTCCAAAAGCGTGCGACTTGCGATTCGTTCCTATTCACAGTCCGATTGGAGCGTTTGACGGCAATGATTTCGCTAATCCCGCATGGGAGGCAATGCGACTTGCCGCGCAATTCGCGAGTTCCCCGGGCAAGCAAAGCTTGGCGGTTTGTATAAGGGCGTTCGCCGACAGTAAGGTAAGGTCGGTCCGCACGTTGTCTCGCATTTTGCCGTGGCCTATTTCGACGCTGCTTCGGGAGGCTGCGGGAACGACAGATCATCTTCGCAAGCTTGCTTCTGAAGTTGAGGCAGGATCAAGGGGTGATGTGGATCAGTGGACCGCCGCGGAAAGGCGTTGGAAAACGATTGGGCTTGTCGAGAATGATTTTTGCTGTGCGACAGATATAGGTTGGTTCGGAACTGAGATCGCCGAGCGAGGAGCACCTCTATGGCTCGACGGGGTCGACCGGCCTAACGCCGTCCCGTTGGCCATGATTAAGCGGCTAATTGCTATCTCTGGGAAGGTAGAGAACGGCAAAATGCGTGCCGCACTTCGTGACACAGGAGCGTTCTTAAGTACGTTTGGGCCTCGCCGAGATATTCCGTCGGAAAGTGACGCAGAATTTATATTGGATCTTCTGGATGGTAGCAGGTACCGATATTCCCAAGTTGCAGTTGGTTTTGCGATAGGAATGGACCAGCAGATGTGGAGCCTGCCCAAAATCGCAAATAAGCTGGGAAATCTGCTTTCGCTAACTGAAAGCTATGAGACCGGCCATCCCGCAATTCGTGACGCGCTTTTGAGAGCAGTTGAAGAAAATCCAAACCTTGAAGGATTGCTCTATCCGGCAGCCCTCGCCCTATGTAGCGAAGATCTCACCGGAAGCGCTAGACTATTGCAACTCTTCTCAAGAGTCGGTCCATTGAGCGAAGGGAGTAGTCTCAATGCGCGGCTCGCCTTAGCTATTGTTAGGCTCCTGGATTGTCCCAATCTAGATGATTGCATCGACGATGTATTGGGCATCTCCGACCACTCAGCATTATTCAATGCGCTCTTATCCGGAGAGCTGCTCGAAGTCGAGCGTCGGTTGGATATTCTAACAATGGTAATAAAGAAGCTGAGGCAAAGTAACTCGTCAAAATGGAGGGACTATATTGCACCCGCGCGGAAGGCACTTGATGCGCGCAAGTCGGAGCTTACCAACGCAACCGTTTGGAAGGCTTTGGAGCTACCACAGGAGAGCTTCGAGGTGCTATTACCTGTGGTCTCGACAGGTCATTAGCTTGCGCCGCGTCCCGGCGAATGAGTGCAGAGAACGTACAGCATCATGTTTTTTTATCGGATGTCGCATGCACAGAGCGCGCAGATTGAACGTGCAATAAACCGGCGCTTCCTGACTACAAGCCAATCTACAGATACAACGAACGTTTCCTCGGGACACCGTGCACGTTCTATAAGCGCCCCCGTCAGCCTTGCGGGATCGAGTCGTTCTCGAAGGAAAAACGGGGCGATTGCGACACGCGATGTCCGCGAGCGCATCCGGCGGCGGATGTGTGGCGCCGCTCCGGCCTCTCTCATTTCAGGACTGATGATGCGAAAGCTTCTGGCGATTTTGGTGATCTCGTGCTGGGCCGGTTTGGCTTACGCACAAAAGGCCGACCTCGTTGTCACGAATGCAAAGCTCGTGACCCTGGATCCCGCATCGACGATCGCGCAGGCTCTCGCGGTCCGCGACGGCAGGATCATCGCGATTGGCGGCAACGATGCCATGGAAGGCCTGATCGGGCCCGCGACGCGCCGTGTCGACGCGGGTGGACGCACACTCATTCCGGGATTGATCGATTCCCATATTCACGCCGTGCGCGCCGGCCTCACCTACGCGACCGAGGTCAACTGGATCGGCGCAAAGACTATCCCCGAGGCCATGGAACGCTTGCGCCAGGCGGCAAAGGCACGCCCGGCGTCCTGGATCATCGTGGCCGGTGGCTGGAGCGAATTGCAATTTGCGGAGAAGCGGCGGCCAACGCTCGCCGAAGTGATGTCGGCCGTTCCCGACAATCCGGGCTACATCCAGCTTTTCTATTCGGCGGTGCTGATGACGCCCAAAGCGCAACAAGCCCTCGGGATCTCCGCGGATCAGCTGCCGGCCGGTATCACTGCCGCGTCGGGCGACGCCACGGGCTGGCTCAACGGCTCCATTGTCAGCATCTCCGCGCTGTTCGATCGGCTGCCGAGGCCGAATTTCGACGAGAATGTCGCGGGGACCCGGCAGTTCTTCACGGAGCTCAATCGTCTTGGCGTGACCGGGATCGTGGATCCCGGCGGCTTCAGCATCTATCCCAGCCATTACGCCGCCCTGCAAAAGCTCTGGCGTGACAAATCGCTGTCGGTTCGGGTTGCCTACAGCCTGTTCGCCCAGAATGTCGGGGCGGAATTCGAGGAGTACAAGTCTCTGACGCCGTTCCTGCCGATGGGATTCGGCGACGACATGCTGCGGTTCAACGGACTAGGCGAGCGGATCACCGGCGCCATGTACAACAACAATGCGCCCGACGCGGCCGCCAAGGACAAGTTCCGCGAGATCATTCGCTGGGCGGCCAAACAAGGGCTGACCGTCACCATCCACTGGCAGGAGGACAAATCCGTCCATCACCTCCTGGACCTCTATGACGAGGTCAACAAGGAGACGCCGCTCGCGCCGTTGCGCTGGTCCATCGCCCATCTCGACAACACCTCGCCCGAGACGCTGGCGCGCATGAAAGCCCTTGGCGTCGGCTGGACCATGCAGGACGCGATGTATCTCGGAGGCGACCGTATCGTGGCGCAGGTGGGCGAAGCCGCGCGCAGCATGCCGCCCATCGTCACGGCGTTGCGCATGGGGGTCCATGTCGGGGCCGGCACGGATGCGCATCGGGTCGCATCCTACAATCCGTTCGTGGCGCTGCAATGGATGCTCGACGGCAAGACCGTCGGCGGACTCTCGACGCGCGGCCCGGACGAAACACCCAGCCGCGAAGAGGCCTTGCGCCTCTACACCGTGGGAAGCGCGTGGTTCTGCTTCGACGAGACGCGGCGCGGCACGCTGGAGACCGGCAAGCTCGCCGACTTCGCGATTCTCGACCGGGATTTCATGTCCGTCCCCGTCGAGCAAATTGGCGCCGCATCGTCTCTGCTGACGGTCGTGGGCGGTAAGGTCGTCTACGCAGCGGATGCTTTCTCGGGCGCAAAATAGGAGCTGGAGGGCGACCGTGCTGCTCTCACGAAATCCCGGCCTGTTGTCCATTGCAGCGACATGCTCTCGGCCCACACATGCAGCTTCGGCGGCCGAGCCGGATGGCATACCAATCTCGCCGCCTGCTATCCCTGCGGCATCGATATGGTGATTGTGCACTCAGTGAGCCCGCCCCCTTTTGGGCTACGAAGACTTTGAATTAAGTGCACTGTCACCGTAATCCTTTATTGCAGACGCGAATGAGAATCTACGCACCACGACGAGACGTGCTCACCTCGTGCGCGGCTGCCTTTTTGAAGCTGTGACGGCGAGACCATCGCCGAAAACGCACATAGACCCCCGCGGCATACCGGCCCATATTACCCAGGCATCACTTTGTTCGACGAGCAAGGGAGCCACCGCATGTACGCCAACATTCTCTTGAGCACGGACGGATCGGACGTCGCGACGAAGGTTGTTGAGCATGGCATTGCCCTGGCGAAGGCCTTGAACGCCAGGCTGACGATCATCACTGTGACGGAAGCACTGCCGATCGACTATGGGGGCGGACACGACTCGGGATGGATTCCGACGCAGGACGAGATCGATAGCTTTGACGCGGCCTGCAAGGTCCGCGCGGGCAAGGTGCTCGATCAAGCGCGCGCGATGTCGGAGCAGATCGGCGCGCCTGCAGAATTCTTGCACGTTCCGAATGCGCACCCGGCGACTGCGATCATTGAAACAGCCAAGCTCGGGGGATACGACCTGATCGTCATGGCCTCTCATGGACGACGCGGCCTCAGGAAGCTGTTTTTGGGCAGCCAGACATCCGAGGTCCTGGTGGACGGCAGCGTCCCGGTGCTGGTGGTGCCGAAGCCGGCATCAGTGTAGGGATTATTGGCACCACTCAGCTGATCCGCTGAACGACCGCACAAGACCGCTCTCCCGCGGCAGGAGCCATCCATGACCAGTGAAAAAGGCCCGAACATCAAGAAGAAGCAGAAATGCAAGAACTGCGAAGGCAAAGGCCTGCTCAAGAAGGGCGACAAGGTGGTGAAGTGCCAGCGCTGCAAGGGCACGGGCGTGCGGTGATGGCCTCCCCGCCGCGCTAATTCGCGCGGACCCCGCCGGCGAAGTGCTTCTCGACGATGTACTTCGAATGCACCACGATCGGCTCGACCAGTTCGAAGTCGGTGGCGCCGCCGACATAGAACGTCCGGTCGGCGCCCTGCATGCGGGCAAGGTCGGCGTAGATGCCGGTCTTGATCTGGTCCGGCGTGAAGTGCTGGAAGTAGGTGAACTCGTCGAAGGTGTGCCAGCGCGGCTGGCTGGTGTCGATGGTGCCGCCGAGAAGCTTGGTCAGGCGCTTGACCTCCCCGATGACCTCTTCGCCGGTCTGCTTGTCCCTCGGGCGCGTGTAGAACTGCGTGAACATGTTGCCGCTGTCCTGGAACTGCCGCGCGACCGCCCACGGCGTGCCCTGCTCGGTGAGCGGCAGCACCGGCGCGACCGGCGCATCCATCGTCATGTCGATCCAGAACGTCGTCATGCAGTACGGATTGAACTTGATCTCGTGATTCACTTTCTGCTCCGCGGCATTCGGAGCAAGGCCGAGCTGCGTGAACACGTCCTTTGTCAACGGACAGGCGAGCACCAGATAATCATAGAGCTTGCTGTCCTTGACGATCTTGAGCTCGTTCAGATCCTGCTCGGGATATTCCATGTCGATCCGGACGCCGGCCGCCGAGCGCTCGATTTTGGTAATGTTGACGTTGAGCCGGACGTTGAGGCGCCACGACACCCGCTCCCACAGCCGCTGAAAGCCGTCGGTGAAGCGCCGCGGCCAGCTCCCGATGATCCAGTTGACCGGGCCGAGCCCGAACACCATCGGAAAGAACGTCCGAACCGACATGTAGCGCAGCGCGTAGGGCGTCGCGATGTCGTCGAGCTGGCCGTAGCCCATGATCGTGATCGGAAACTGGAACAGCGTTGCCAGCGGCATCAGATCCTGTTTTGCAAGCCAGGACTTGAAGTCGACGCAGAGCTCGGGGCGCTCGTGGATCTTGTCGAGATAGTCCGGCGCGTCGATGACGCCGCTGAGCTGCCAGCGGATATAGAGATATCGAACCGCCGCCCAGAGGAAGGTCCACAACGAGATCGTGGATTTGGTGTAGGGGTCGTAGAGCACGGCGTCCCTGAGCGATCGGTAGGTGAAGCTGTTGCCATCAGGCGCGATGTCGATCGAGGTGTAGGGCTCCTCGGCATAGGTGGTCGCGCCGACCTCTGCCGCGATCTCCAGCGTCTCCTGGTAGGCCCAGGTGACGTAGTTGGCACCGAGGTCATAGCTCATGCCGTCGACGGTGAGGCTCTTGCAGAGCCCGCCGATCTGGCCGAGCTTCTCCAGCACCGTGACGTTGTGAAACCCGTTCTTCGACAGGAACCATGCGGTCGACAGGCCCGCCGGGCCCGCGCCGATGACGGCAATGGTCGCGTGGCAGTCGACTGCGTCGATGCGGGTCATGAGGTTTCCTGGATGAAGCGCGGATGTGTCGGGCCGATCCCGGGACGATGACGCCGTGATGCGGCGGCATCGTTCAACTTGAGATCGACCATGAGCCGACATGCATACTGCTGGTTTTCCAGCGGTCGCGCAAGCTCTGGTTGTGATCAATTCCGCCGTCCCGCAAGTGGGGCCGTCTCGGCGAGTGCAACCTCGATTGGCACTTCCTGCGGCAAGGCGCGTTGCGGTCTTTTCGAGGGAGCTGCAGATGACCAACACCGACGCGCAAGGCGCCAAGACCGGGACATCGACCGGGACATCGCCGACGGGTCCGGCAGCGCTCAACCCCGGCGATGAAGCCGCACCGGGAACGACGGGCACGGGCGAAGATGTGTGCCCCGATTGCCATGGCAAGGGGCGGATCGACGGCGCGCCCTGCGCGACGTGCGGAGGCAGCGGGACCGTGATCCGGGCCGTCGGCGGGGCCTGAGCAAAGCGCGGGGCGCGCGCGGCGCTTGAGCCAGGCTGTGGCTTTCGATCGCAGCTTCATTGTTCCAGCAACGAACAGCCTGCATCCGTGTTTTCCGGGATGCGAGAAACAATGAGGCGCGCCATGACCAGGGATCCCGGACTGAAGCCCGACGATTTTCCCATCGAAGCCGACAAGGACAAGCTCAGGACTCACAAGGGCGAGCCGGTCGCCTCGGCCGAGTCGGACAAGATCGCGGATCAGCTCGCCGAACGGCTGAACGAGCATGCCCACCAGGAAGAGCAGGATCGTTGGTCGGCCTAGACGCTTCGCCTTTTCCGGCACCAATCCGGAATTAACAACGGCCGATAGGAACGGCTTTGGGCCATTGCGTATTGGGCCGCGCCGGGTCCTTGCGATTCCGGCAATGGCGGCTCGAAGCCCCGCCCCCGGGCCACAGGCCGGGGCCGCCTGATGGAGGACTGCGCGAGAGACCATGGAGGCGCCCACACCAGGGATGCAAAACCCGCTTCGACAGGCGCGGCTCTACGGCTACCTGATCGAACGCGAGGGCGCGCTGTTTCATCCCGGCGGCAGCCATCCGCTGTGCAGCGCGGGCATGACGCGACGCATGATCGAGGCGGGCTGGCTGGTGAAAGCCGGCGACCGCTACGAGCTGACGCCGGAAGCGCAGCAACGGATCGCCCCGGGCGCGATGAGTCCGGGGTGACTTGATCGTCGCTGGTGCGGCATTTCCGCTCCCGCGCAGGAACAGGTGCATCCCCAAATCTTTGCCCCGGCACGGCATGTGACGACGTCAAGCAAAGGAGCGGACATGAAAAAGCTGGTTCTCGCAGGGCTCGTTGCGGCTCTCGCACTTCCCCCTGCCGCATTCGCGCAAGGCGGCACGGGTGCGTCCAGGACCGGGTCGAGCATCGACTCCTCCAGCACCGGCGGCGCGACGGGAGCGGGAGCCTCCAGCCTCAACACGTCATCGGACAACAACGGCGGCGGCGCGAACGCGCCGGCCAAATCGTCGACGACGCGGCCAGGCGACAACGATACAAGGCAAACTCAGGGCGGCCAGCAGGCCATGCCGGGTTCCGGCTCCACGGGAGCAAACCGCAAATAGGCGCGCCGCGAACGCGCATCCAGTGGATTGTCCTCACGCAAAAGGCCCGGACCATCGTCCGGGCCTTGTCTCGTCACCACCAGGGATCCCAATAGGGCGGTGGAGCGTAGGCATAAGGCACATAATAGGCCCGCCGCACGACGCGCGGCCCGTAGTAGCCGTAGGGCGGGCCATAGTAGCGCGGGCCATAATAGGCGTCGGCCGCGAGCCCCGCCGCAAGCGCACCGGCAACAAGACCGAAGCCGATACCGGGGCCTCCCCAATGGCCGTGCCAGCCGCCGCGCCAGCCATGGGCTTCCGCCGGCGAAGCGGCCGCCACGAACAGGGCCGAGATCAACGTCAGGACTAAAGCAAGTTTCTTCATGTGCGACTCCCAGAACTTGGAAACCGACCGCAAAACGCCAGACCGGAATTGAAGTTTCCGAGCGGTCCGGAAAATTTTGCCAGCAAGACGACGGACGCGAATGCGCGCGCCGGCCGGAAAGCGGGCGAGAGCGCTGGCTCCCGCCCGCGTCATGCTTACTTGCCGTTGATCGCGATGCGCTTCACCTTCTGTTGTGCCGCCGGTGACTTCGGCAGGGTGACGGTGAGAACGCCGTTGTTGAAGGAAGCCGCGACCTTGTCCTGGTCGACGTCATCGACCGGAATGCGCCGCTCGAAACGGCCATAGTAGCGCTCGCTGAAGAGACGCTCCTTGTCTTCCGTTTCGCTCTTCTTCTCGCCGCTGATCGTCAGCACGCCGTTTGCAAGCTCGACGATGACGTCCTTCTGTTCGAGACCGGGAAGCTCGGCGACAACCTTAACTTCCTTGTCGCTCTCGTCGAGTTCGACGTTCGGCCAGCCCATTGCGGTCGAGGAGCCGAGCGGACCGAGATCAAAGCTGCGGAAGGCGTCGTCGAACAGCCGGTTCATCTCGCGATGAAGCGCAAGCAGCGGGTTGCCGGCTTCGCCGCGCTGAACGGCCATGTTGCGTGAGCCGTTGTTCCACGGGATGAGATCGCGTAGTGCCATTGTCGTTTCTCCTTCTCTCTTCTCTCGATTGGCGCAGCTCAGCGCGCGGCGAAGGCCACGCAGCGGCGCTGCAAAGCCTGGACGATCAACTCGTCAGGCCGCCTGCTTGTGCTCGATGTTTCGGTCGGGGTTGCCAAAAGAATTAGGAGGCGGCGATTTGGTTTCAAGAGGCGGCTGCCAGGCGTCGCCCGATGGCAGCCCGAACCTTTTCGAACGCGCGCATTTCGATCTGCCGCACCCGCTCGCGTGAAACGCCATACCGTGCCGCGAGCTGCTCGAGTCTCAGCGGCGGCTCGGACAGCCAGCGCGCCTCGAGAATGTCGCGCTCGCGCGGCTTGAGGACGTCCAGCGCGCCGGCGAGGGCTTCACGCCTCCGTCTGGTTTCTTCCTGCTCGGCGTACGCAGCTTCAGGACTGGACGCGGGGTCGACGAGCCAGTCCTGGACTTCGCCGCCGTCGGCGTCGCGCACCAAAGCATTGAGCGACAGGTCGCCGCCGAGGCGGCGGTTCATCTCGATCACGTCGTTCTCCTGCACGCCGAGCCGCCGCGCGATCTGGCTGGCGTGCTCGGGGCGGAGATCACCATCCTCGAGGGCGGAGATTTCCGCCTTGGTCCGGCGAAGCTTGAAGAACAGCTTCTTCTGCGCGCCGCTGTTGGCAATCTTGACCAGCGACCAGGACCGCAGGATGTATTCCTGGATCGACGCCTTGATCCACCACATCGCGTAGGTCGCAAGCCGAAAGCCCCGCTCCGGCTCGAAGCGCTTGACGGCGTGCATCAGGCCGACGTTTCCTTCGGAAATGATGTCCGCAACCGGCAGGCCGTAGCCGCGATATCCCATCGCAATCCTGGCAACGAGCCGCAGATGGCTTGTGACCAGATGATAGGCTGCCTCACGGTCGCCGTGCTCGCGCCATCGCTTGGCGTAGGCGATTTCCTGGTCGGGCCGCAGCATCGGAAACTTGCGAATTTCCGCCAGGTAATGTGTCAATCCGCCCTCAGGCGACAGCATCGGAACAGTTGCAGTGCTTCCCATTGCCCACCTCTTCGAGTTGGCCTGCTTACGCTCCAAAATCGACATGACAAAAAATGACTTCGGCCGATGATGTTACGACTGGTGGCGCCGGCGCGTGAGTTTGCGGCGGCTCTGGCCGCGTCACGAGATAGAGCTCGCCCGCCACCAATAGGAGGGCAGCGACGGCCAGGGCCAACATGCCGAGCACCAGATCGCTGTCATCATCCATGCGCGTTCGAGACGTGTGTCGATGTCGAAGATCGGCAGCCATTGCCATTGGCTATCCGCGACATCGAACGTCGTCACCGGAATTTTGTTCCGGCCTTTTACGCCTCGCCGACGCGCCCCCTCACCCCTCCAGCGACTTCCTCGTCGCGCGAAGAATATCATCCGACAGCTTGGGATCGTCCACGGCGCGGGCGAGCACGAGGGCGCCGACCATTGAGGCGGCCGCTGCGAGCGCCTTGTCCTCGCGCTGACGCGGCTTCAGCGTGGTGGCCATCCGGCTGCTCAGCAGGGCGATCGTGCCGCGCACGCCGGCGGTGAAGCGCTGCCTCAGGCCGCTGCCTTGACGTGACACCTCACAAGCGAGCGCAGCGAAGGGGCAGCCGGCGGCGGGATCGTCGCGATGCCCCGGCGAGAGATATTCCGAAAGATAGTCCTCAAGCGCGAAGGCCTCGGGCAATTCCTGCCCTTTGGCCTTGATCGCATGGGCCACGGCTTCCTCGACCAGCCGCTCCTTCGAGCCGAACTGACTGTAAAGGCTGCCGTGCGTCATCCCGGCCGCCTCGGCGAGCGCGTCGACACCGACGCCCGCGATGCCGCGCTCCCGCAGCAGCCGCGAGGCGGTCTCGAGAATATGCTCGCGGTTTTTGGCGGCCTGTTCCTTTGAGACGCGCATGGGACTGATCCTCGGGCACGGGGCTTGACTTTTATAATTACGGTCGTCATGTATATCAATAGTTACGATCGTAATCAAACGATTTCAGGCCCTGTAGTGGCGTCGGAGAGGCATTATGAACAGGATTACACCGAAGATCGCGCTGGTGACCGGCGCCTCCTCAGGCATCGGCCAGGCCACGGCGGAACGGCTCGCCAATGCCGGCTATAAGGTGTTCGGCACCAGCAGGCGGGGCGCGCAGGCGGGCAAGCAAGCCTTCGAGATGCTGGCTCTCGACGTCACCAGCGATGCATCGGTGGAAGCCGCCGTCGGCGAGTTGATCCGGCGCGAGGGCCGCATCGAACTGCTGGTGAACAACGCCGGCTTCGGCGTTGCGCCTGCCGGCGCGGAAGAGAGCTCGATGGAGCAGGCGCGCGCGATTTTCGAGACGAACTTCTTCGGCCTGATCCGGATGACGCGCGCCGTCGTGCCGCACATGCGCCGCCAGGGCAATGGCCGCATCATCAACATCGGCTCGGTGCTTGGCTTTCTGCCGATGCCCTATGGCGCGCTCTATGCCGCGACCAAGCACGCGGTGGCGGGCTATTCGGAATCGCTCGACCATGAACTGCGCACGCGGGGCATCCGGGTCTCCGTGGTCGAGCCCGCCTACACCAAGACGCCGTTCGACGCGAACTTCATGGAGCCCGACGCCACGCTCGAGGAATATCGCGAGGCGCGCGCCGGCGTGACCAAGCGAGTGAACGAGGTGATGGCGACGGCCGAGCAGCCCGGCGTGGTGGCCGAGACCGTGCTGAAGGCCGCGAGCGCGGCGCGCCCGCAACTCAAATACGCGGCCGGCAGCCTTGCGAAGCGCCTGCGATTTCTACGCAGGTTTGCGCCCGCAGCCCTGGTGGATGCCGGGCTTCGAAAGGATTTGCGGCTCGACGCGGCGGCGGCGCCGCAGCCCGCCCGCACCGCGCGGGCTTTCTGAGGGCGTGCGACCGGCCGCAAGCTTGCTGTTGCGAAGAACCTTCGGATCGAGAGGAAAAATGAAAGCACTCGTCTTCAAGCGCTACGGCAAGCCGGACCAGATCGCGTTGGCCGACATCCCCCGGCCGACGCTCAAGCCGAACGAAATCCTGGTCCAGGTTCACGCCGCGGGCTTGAACCCGATCGACAACATGATTCCGAAAGGGACGTTCAAGCCGATCCTCAAGTTTCAGCTGCCGGCCACGCTCGGCAGCGACCTCGCGGGCGTCGTCGTCGAGGTCGGAAGCCGCGTGACCCGCTTCAAGCCGGGCGACGCCGTCTTTGCCAGCATCTTCGATCTCGGCACCGGCGCTCTCGCCGAATTCGCGATCGTGCCGGAGGATGCCGCCGCGCTCAAGCCGCCAAACCTGGACTTCGTACAGGCGGCCTCGATTCCGATGGTCGGTCTGACATCGTGGCAAGCGCTCAGAGAGCGCATAGGCCTCAAGCCCGGCCAGAAGGTGTTCATCCCCGCGGGCGCCGGCGGGATCGGCACGTTCGCGATCCAGCTCGCGAAATATCTCGGAGCAAAAGTGGGGACGACGACCAGCACCGGCAATATTGATCTGGTGCGCAGCCTCGGCGCCGATGAGGTGATCGATTACAAGACGCAGCAATTCGCAGCGGTGCTGCGGGACTACGACGCGGTGCTGGGCACGCTCAGGGGCGATGCGCTCGAGACATCGCTTCAAATCCTGAAGCGGGGGAGCAGGATTGCTTCGCTGGTCGGGCCGCCGGACGCCGCGTTCGCGCGGGGCCGGGGCATGAACTTCGTCATGGTGTTCCTGTTCGGATGGCTGAGCCGCAAGATCATTCGCCACGCCGGCAAGATCGGCGCCTCATATTCGTTCGTGTTCGTGCATCCCGACGGCAGCCAGCTCGCTGAGATCGGCGAGCTTCTCAAGGCCGAGCGCATCCGACCGGTGATCGACAAGGTATTTCCGTTCGAACAGGCGAAACAGGCGCTGGCCTATCTCGAAAAGGGGCGGGCCAAGGGCAAGGTCGTCGTCCAGATGAGATGATGGCGTTGACGCGCGCTCACGCGCAATCGCCTCAGCCCTCCACCCGCCACAGCCGCCAGCGCTCCGGGACGCCCTTGAGCTGATGCACGCCGTGATCCCTGAAGCGGATCTCGGACTGCGGCGCCAGCAGCTCCTTGACCGCGCTGGAGACCAAGACTTCACCGGCGCGCGCCTTTGCGGCGACGCGGGTGCCGATATGGAAGGCGAGGCCGACCGCCTCGGTGCCGCTCACGGTGTATTCGCCGGCATGCAGGCCGACCCTGACCTCGAGGCCGAGCGTACGCACGGCCTTCTGGATCGCGGCCGCGCAATTGATTCCCGCAGCCGGCGTCTTGAACGTCGCCAGCACGCCGTCGCCGGTCGTCGTGACTTCCTTGCCGCGCGAGCTCTTCAGCTCCTTGCGGACCGCCGCGTAATAATGGCCCATGATTTTGGTCCAGCGGACATCGCCGAGCTTTGCGGCTTTTGCGGTGGAGCCGACGATATCGACGATCAGGATCGTGGCGAGGGCTCGCTTGAGCTCGGTGTTGCCCGCGGCCGGTCGGCGCCGGAGCACGATGGCGCCGGTCAGCGGTTCATAGCGATGGTTGCGGCGCCGCGCGATCGCGGCCTTGGCGTAATCCTGGGCACGCTGCGCGCTGCCGCAGCGAATGGTCTTCTCCTGCGGCAGACGGGTCCAGTAGACCTTTCGTCCGTCACCGGCGCCCTGGACCTCCACGGCGCCCCATTTCAGGAGGATCGCCGTGCCCACGCGCCGGACGCACCACGCCTTCGACGTGTAACCCGATACGTTCGACTGATGGATTCCGATTCGGAGGAATTTTGGCATGAACGTGCGGCCGATCGAATGACACGCTTGGATGAAACGCTCGGGCGGCGTCGCCCCAGAGCGTAGTCACACAATCCTGCGTTGGCAACAGGACTCGGAGCTCGCCCGCTGCGTAGCCCCGGGGGCGTCCGTCATCTTCAAAACGCAAAAAGCTCGATCGGATCGCTGAAGCCGCGCACCTCATATTTGCCGACATGCTCCAGCTCGAACTCTCGCTCGACCAGTTCGGCGAAGTCGCGTGACAGCAGCACCTTCTTTCCCAATTGCTTGGTCAAGGCTTCGAGTCGCGAGGCCATGTTGACGGCGGGACCGATCACGGTGAAATCGAGCCGGGTGGACGATCCGATATTGCCGTACATGACGTCGCCGACATGGACGCCGATGCCGTAGTTCAGCGGCGCGCGGCCGGTGCCGTCGTTGCGCGCATTCAACGCAATCATGGCCTGACGGGCTTCGGTCACGGCATGCAGCAGGTTTGCGCAGGCCTTGGGCTCGCTCAGTGGAAAGATGGCGAGCAGGCCGTCACCGATGAATTTCAGGATCTCACCGCCATGTCGCGCGATCGGCTCCGACATCGCGTCGAAATAGTCGTTGAGCAGATCGATGACGTCGTCGCGCGGCCAATTGTCGGAAATCTTGGTGAAGTCGCGCAGATCGCAGATCATGATCGCGGCGCGCACCGTCGTGCCGGTGCCGCGCCGCGTGGCGCCGGCGAGGATGAGCTCGCCGGCGTGGGAGCCGACATAGGTCTCGAGCAGCGTCCGCGCCAGCCGGTTCTTAATGCGAATCTCGCTGACCAGCGCCAGCACCGGCAATATGTTCTTGAGGGCGGCGACGTGCGCGTCGTCGAAGCCGCCGGGCCGGTTGGTCGCGAAGGTGACGAGATGGCGCTTGCCGAGCGTGTGATAGAGCGGCCAGGCCGCATAGTCGGTGAGGCCCTGCGCGCGCATCTCGCGGTAGAGAGCGTGCTTGCGGCCGAGCGCGGGGTCCTGCTCGAGATTTTCGCGCAACTCGGTCGCGCCGTCGAACATTTCGTTGGCGGGACTGCCGATGAACTCGGACCGCTCGCGGACGTCATGGTCGACCCGTGCAATCTCCGCCTCGCGCATGCCGTCGGACCACATGAAGCGGGCCCCCAGCCATTGCGGATGGTGGATCAGCACGTGAAGCGTCGACCGCGCCAGCGGAATGCCGGCCTGCTGAAGCCGGATGCACATCTCGGCAAAGATATTGTCGATGAAGCGCTCGTCGCGCGTTCCGTTGATCAGCCAATCGACGACGCCGTCGGACAGCGTGGCGGATTTCTTCTCTGGCGTGGTCATATCTGCCCGTTCATATCGTGGCCACCCACATCGTGCTTTGGGCGGCGGTCTGCATCAGGGCAGATATTGTGCTCCGGCGCGACGGCGTCAACCTAGCCAGTTGCACGGATTGTACGCATCGCCTGATGGGCGGGAACGCCGTTCAGCCGACGATCTGGATGGAGCCCAGCACGGCCAGCCCCGAGACGAGCGCAAGCATCGACGCCCCCGTCAGTTCGACCTTCAACGTGTTTTCGTGCGAAACCGTAAAATCCGTGCCGTCGAGACGGATGCTGCAGTCGCCGCGCGCCGCATAAATTAGATGCGTGCCGGCGGACAATCGCCGCTCACCGGGCTCCCTGAGCGCTTCGAGCTCAAGCGCGACCGCACCGCGCCGACCCATCAAATTCACGACTTCGACCGGCCCTTCTTCGAGCTCGGTGACGATATCGAGCTCGCCGGTGAAACGCACCGTCGTGAACGGCTCGCGCTCGTCGAATTCCTGGGTGGGCGATTTCAGCACCAGCCCGCGTCCGCCGACCACCATCTGCAAGCGGTCGATGCCGAGCATATGGGAGAACGGCCCGGGCGCCACGATCGGCGTGGCCGCGAAGCGCCACAGCAGGCTGTCCCAATCCTTCACTGGGGAACCAGCGCGATGGGCGTCCGCGATATCGGTGAAGATGCCGCCGCCGTTCTTCCAGGGCGAGCGGGTGTAGTCTTCGGATTTCAGCAGTGTGGTTTTCATGTCTCGAGGTGGTCCGGGAGCGCAAGAGGGCGGGTGTCAGTTGCGTATCATGCAGACATGATCGTAGCCAGCTCGCTTCCGGCAGCACGCCAATCTTTGGCGACTACTTCGTCGTCAGTGCCGCGACCGGACGCCACGCGACATCAGGCGTGCTCTCAAGCAACTGCCGGCAGCGGTCGCGCATCAGTTCAGCCGGGCGATCCGGGCCGCGCATATTCAGCACGGCTTCGAAATCGGCGAGTGCGGCCGCAAACCGGCGCGCGCGATAGTTGGCGAGGCCCTGTTCGTAGCGGACGATCCAATCAAGCGTCTGGCCGCCGTCCTCGCCGGCGAGTCCGACCAATTCGTAAACCGCAAAACCCTCCTCGCGTCCATACACGGCGATGCTGTCGATCTCGCGCGTGACGATGGCGCCGCGTGCGAGACGTTCGGTCGCTTCGCCAATGAGGATTTGCGTGCCGTAGGATTTGTTGGCGCCCTCGAGGCGGCTCGCGACGTTCACGGCATCGCCGATTACGGTATAATTCAGGCGCAGCTCGGAGCCGATATTGCCGACCAGCATGCGGCCGGAGTTGATCCCGATCCGGATCTGGAGCGGCTGGCCGAGATCGTCGGCAAGGCCCGACGCCGCGATGGCCCTGCAACAGCCGAGCGCCGCGCGGCAGCAGCGCAGCGCGTGGTCGGCCTGCGGCTGCGGCGCGCCCCAGAACGCCATGACGGCGTCGCCGATGAACTTGTCGATGGTGCCGCCATGGGCGACGACGGCCTCGGAGGCGAGGTCGAGATAGCGCGACAACAGCGGCACGACACGGTCGCCCAGCCGCTCGGACAGCCCGGTGAAGCCGGCGATGTCGACGAACATCACGCTGAGCTCCTGCATGCTGCCACCTGGCCTAGCCTCGACGCCCTGGCGCAACAGCGAGCGGACCAGATCGGCCGGGATGAATTTGCGAAATGCCGACAGGCCGGCCGCCATCTCGGCGATCGCGCCGGACAGGCTCGCGATCTCCTTCAGCCGCGACGGATGGCGGCGGACCTGCTCCAGCGCGAAGGCTTCGACGTGACGCAGCTCGCCGACGACGCGCGACAGCGGTGCGGCGATGACGGAGCGCGCCAGCATCGCCGAGGCCAGCGCTGCGAGCACGGCGCCGATGGCAAGGCCGAGGATCAGGCGGCGCAATGTCGTCTCGACCGGACCGAGGAACTCGGCCTCGGGGATCACGGTCGCCAACGACCAGCCAGGAAACGGCAGCGGCGTCAGCGCCACCTCGTAAGCCGCGCCAACCGATGTCAGCCGGCTTCGCCAGGCTTCCTTGTGGCCATCTTCGCCCGCCTTCACGAGTGCCATCCGCGCCAGCGGTAGCAGCGTCGTATCGCTCTTCGCGGCGTGCAGCTCGTCGGCATCCTTGTCAGGTGCCGCGATCAGCTCGCCGCTGCCGTCAATAATGAAAGCCGTTCCGGTGCGGCCGACCTCGAGCTGCGACAGGAAGCGCGCGAGCCTTGTGTACTCGATGACGATGGCGAGGACGCCCTGCCGCTCCTGGTAGACGTCGATCGGACCGGCAAAGGCAATCGACGGCCGCTCGCCGGTCGGATGGTCCATGACCTTGAACCACTCCGGCTCCCCGGCCGCCAGCCCGGTCTTGAACCAGGCGCGATCGGCGACCCGAAAATCGGTCGGCTCGAAACGGCGATTGGCGAATTCGATGTCGCCGGGCACCACCTCGTATTCGTCGATGCGGCGCTGGCCGGCATGATCAGTCAGCGAGATCTCCATCATTTCGAGGCGGCGGTCGCCGAGCTTGTGCGCGGCGAAGAAGGAGCCGTCGGGCCAGCCAAAGGCGACCCAGGAGATCGTCGCCTGCGATTGTAGTTGCGACAAGAACACGAATTCGCGCTTGTCGGCGTCGCGGGTGTCGAGCACGTTCTGCAGGAACAGGGTGCGGATCGCGGTGTGGGCGGCACGCGCCTCGTCCACGATCGCGGCGACCTCCTTGCGGACAGCGGCCACGATCTGTTCGTTGATGGTCGATGCGAGCTGCCGGCTCGCCGCCTCCGCCGTGCGCCACCACAACAGGCTGGAGAGGGCGGCGGTCAAAAGGATCGCGGTCAGGACCAGCGCCGAGACGGCGAGCCGAATGCTGACCGTCAGCTTCGCGATCGCGCGCAGATGCCGTCCGGGATCAACATTCATCGCTGTTTCCGTTCTCCGGCAAAGCGGCGACTGGCCACCTCCTGTTACCGCTCTACGCAGCGCGTATGCATTCGTTACCTGTGGCAGCCACCGCGCCCCGCCGCCAATGCTCTCCGGCTAAGGTCTCGATAGAGACTAGGCATTGGATTGACCGGCCAGTCACCGCTAATCCGATCCAAGCGCACAGCCCGTGCGCCCATCTAACCGCCTCACAAACTCGTGACCTACTTGATTGGTAACGCGAGCCGGGTGCGAGGCGAACCGAACAAGGCGCTGTTCGCCTGCCAGGCGATGCCATCTCGAACAGGAGAAACTTCAATGTCTGCCAAACTTGCCGTGACCACGCTCGTTCTCGCCGGCGCCATGTCGACCGCACTGGCGACTGTGGCCACTGCCGCTCCGCTGACCAAGGCCGAGGGCGACGCGGCCGTCGCGGCCAAAAAGGAAAAATGCTTCGGCGTCGCGCTAAAGGGCCAGAACGATTGCGCCGCCGGACCGGGCACGACCTGCCAGGGCACCTCGACCGCCGACTTCCAGGGCAATGCCTGGAAATTCGTCCAGGGCGGCACCTGCACCAGCATCGAGCTGCCGGGCGGCAAGAAGGGCTCGCTCAAGCCGGTCTGACGCGCTGGCTCGCGACCACCACAACACGGAAGAGCGGAGAGAAACCATGACGACGGCAATCGCGCCTGACATGTCTGCGGTGCCCCTCCGCTATTCCGCCCCCATCGGCGACGTCGCCGGGACGAGCTTCAAGCCTGAACATCTTCAGGCGATCCTGGGCGCGAAACCACAGCGCGGCTTCTTCGAGGTCCACGCCGAGAACTATATGGGCGCAGGCGGACCGCCGCATCGCGCGTTGGAAGCCATCCGCCGCGACCATCCGCTGTCGCTGCACGGCGTGTGCATGTCGATCGGCGGACCGCAGCCGCTCGACAAGGCGCATCTGGCCCGTTTTCGCGAACTGGTGGCGCGTTACCAGCCCGCGCTGGTATCCGAGCATCTCGCCTGGTCGACGCATGAGACCAGCTTCTTCAACGATCTGTTGCCGCTACCTTACACCGCAGCCACGCTCCGAAACGTCTGCGATCACATCGATCAGGTGCAGGACGCGATCCGCCGCCCGCTGCTGCTGGAAAACCCGTCGACCTATGTCGCCTTCCGCGAATCGTCGATGAGTGAGACGGATTTCATCCGCGCCGTTGCCGAACGGACCGGTTGCGGGCTGCTGCTCGATATCAACAATGTATTCGTATCCGCGACCAATCACGGATTCTCCGCGCTCGACTACCTCGCGGGCTTTCCGCTGGCGCGCGTCGGGGAGATCCATCTCGCCGGCCATGCCGAGCAGACCGACGACGAAGGCGATCTGCTGCTGATCGACAGCCATGACGGCCCGGTCGCGGACGCCGTGTGGAAGCTGTACGAGATCGTCGTCCAGCGCCGCGGTGGCGTGCCGACGCTGATCGAGTGGGACAGCAACATCCCGGATTGGCCGGTCCTGCAGGCGGAAGCCGCCGCCGCGCAGGCTATCCTCGATCGTTGCCGCACGGTCGGATTGACGGGAGATCGTCATGCCGCCTGAGCCTGACCTTTGCTTTGCCGCAGCCTTTGCACCGGCGCTGCTCGACCCGGCGCGCCCCGCGCCTGAGATCGTGGCTGGTCCGAACGGCAAGGCACCCGGCAAGCGCTACGATATCTACCGCAACAACGTCACGGTCAGCCTGATCGACGCGCTCGCTGCGATCTATCCGGCGGTGCAGCGCATCACCGGCACCGACTTCTTCCGCGCCATGGCGCGCTTCCATGTTCGCCAGACGCCCCCGATCTCACCGCTGCTGTTCGACTATGGCCGCGACTTCCCGGCCTTCATCGCGCAATATGAACATGCGCAGATGATGCCATGGCTCGCAGATGTCGCCCGCATCGAGCGGGCCTGGCTCGATGCCTATCACGCCGCCGACGCGGCACCGCTATCGCCGGCGCAGCTTGAAGCGGTTGCGCCGGAGCGGCTCGGCGATCTCGTTCTCATACCGCACCCGGCGGCGGGAATCGTGCGGTCGCAATTCGCGGCGGTGACGATATTCGCCGCCAACCGCGATACGTCGCCGGTCGGGCGCATCGACGCTGCGACACCGGAGGACGCGTTGGTCACGCGCGGCGAATTCGATGTCGTGGTCCGGCACCTGCCGCCCGGCGGAGCAGCATTCGCGAGCAGCCTGATGTCGGGTCGGCCGCTCGGCGAGGCCGCCGCACGCGCGCTGGACGCGGCGGCCGAGTTCGACCTTGCTTCGAACATCACCGGCCTGATCGAGGCGGGCGCCTTCACCTCAATCGCTTTCGGAGACGTCTGATGATCACGGATCAACGCATGCAGGCGGGTGGCGGCCTGCCCTCGCTCGGGCTCCTCGTCGACAAGGCCAATCATCTGGTGCAGGCCATCGCCTCGCCGTCGGTCGTTCAGCTCGTGCTGCGCGTCGCGCTGGCGGTGCCGTTCTGGCGTTCCGGCATGCTCAAATGGGCAGGCTTCCTCAGGCTCAACGACACCGCGGTGACGTTGTTCAGCGACGAGTTCATGCTGCATCTGCCCGGCGGGCCCTATCACTATCCGGCGCCGACGGTCATGGCGTTCCTCTCCGGATGCGGAGAGATCATGTTCCCGATCCTCCTCCTGCTCGGCTTCGGCACGCGGTTTGCGGCGCTCGGACTGCTGTTCATGACCGTCATCGTCGAGCTGACCGTGCCTGACGGCTGGCCGATCCACATTACCTGGGCGGCGATGGCGCTCGGCATCATGGCCTACGGGCCCGGACGCGTCTCGCTGGACCACCTGATCTGCCAAGCGCGCGGCCCCCGGCCATAGGCGCGAGCCGCCCTCTCACATCCCGCTCAGACCGCTATCGACCGCGAGCGTCTGCGCGGTGACGTAAACGCTCTCGTCCGAGAGGAAGAACAGCACAGCATAGGCGATTTCCCAGGCGGTGGCCTGGCGGCCGAACGGGACGTGGCCCTTGCCGCGCGAGGGGCGGCCGGCGCCGGCCTCGCGGCCATTGGGTGTGTCGACGAGGCCGGGATAGACCAGGTTGGCGCGAATGCCGCGGCGCGATCCGAGATGGGCGATGTTGCGCATGAGGCCGCCGAGCGCGGCTTTCGAGGAATCATACACCGCCATCTGCGAGCCGGCCTTCAGCGCGGCGATGGAGGAGATGAAGACGATCGATCCGCCGTTGTCGAATTTCGGCAGGCCCGCGCGGCAGCACAGCATCGGACCGCGAACGTTGACGTCGTAGATCGCATTCCACTCCTCGGGGCTGACGGCGTCGAGCCCGACCTTGCCGAAGGTGCCGATGTTGAGCACCATGCCGTCGAGCCCGCCCATGGCGCGATGTGCTTCCTCGATCATGCGCTGGACGTTGGATTCAGAGGTGACATCGGCCGTGATGGCAAAGCCCTCGCCGCCTTCGTCGGTGATGTGCTTTGCGGTCTGCTGCGCGGAGGTGTGGTTGAGATCGGCGACCGCGACCTTGGCGCCCTCACGCGCGCACAGAATGCTCATGGCGCGGCCGTTGCCGATCGGATCGGTGGCGGCATCGAACACGCGCTGGCCACCGCCGACGATCAGGATGCGGCGGCCCCTAAGGCGCCCCCTGCCCGGCGCTTCGCCCAGCGATTCCGCACTCGGCGGGCGGACATAGCGGTCCGGTCTGGTCTCGGAATTCTCGGACATGCGCGCCGCCTATGTCTTGCCGCCGTCATAGACCTTCATGCCGGCTGCCGGATCGAGATCGGTCTCGGTTGCCTCGGTGACACGCGCCATCATCATATAGAAGCCGAGCGCGACGATGGATTCGACGATCTCCTGGTCGCTGAAATGCGCGCGCATGGCGGCGAAGACCGCCTCGGGAACGCGAACGTTCTCGACCACTTCCCGGCCGAATTTCAGCAGCGCGCGCTCGGCCCCGCTCAAGCCGGCGGCATCGTAATCGGTGCGCTCGACCGCATCGATCTGGGCTTGCGTGCAGCCGATCCCGAGCGCGATCGGCACGTGCTGGCGCCATTCATAGGCGCCGCCTTCGAGCTGGGCTGCCTGGAGGATCAGGAGCTCGCGATTGACCGCACTGAGCTTCTGCTTGTGCAGGATCGAATTGCCGAGCCGCATCGCCGGGATCATGTTGGCCTCAGCATGGGCCATCATGCGGAAAATATTCAGCTTGACCGGCATGCGGTCGAACGAGGCGCGGATGTCGCCGCTGGTCGTCTCCGGATCAATCAGGGGCAGCCTTGCCACGATTCTCTCCCTTGGCTTTTCGTTTCTTGTTGTCCCGCGTCCCGCCATCCGCCGCGATCAGCGACAGGAAGAAGGCGAGATAGCGATCGATCGCCTCGATCACCTTTGGCCGCGGCGACGGTGCCGCGCCCATCACGTAATGCTCGAGACGGATGTAGATCAGCCCGGCCGCGAACAGCCGCGCGGTCTCGCGCGGGTCCGGCGTCGAGACCAGACCGGCGAGTGCAAAACCGCGAAAATAATCCGTCATCATGCTCTGCTCGCGCGCATAAAAATGATCGGCGAATTTGGCGCGGATGCCGGGCACGCGGTTGCGCTCGGCGGTGATGACTTTCTGGAACTGGTGCTCGCGCGGATCGGACCATTGCTCGACGAGGTCCAATGCAAACTGCCGGCAGAACGCGGCGGGCTGGCGCGCGAGCTGCTTGTAGCGCGGCTCTTCCAGCCGGCTCGCCGAGCTGGCCGGACCGTGCTCGCTGACGATCGCCTCGAGGATCGCGGCCTTGCCGGCGAAGTGATTGTAGAGACTGCTCTCACGGATGCCGACGCGACGCGCGAGCTCGCGCATCGAGGCGCCGCCATAGCCGCTCTGCGCGAACAGATCGAGCGCCTCGGCGAGGATGCGATCGCGGGTCGTGGGCGCAGCCGCTTCCGCCGCGCTGGTGGTGTGAACAGCCATGCGGCTTGACTAACGAACGATCGTTCGCTAGTCAACCGTCGGCGCGATCGCTCGTTCGGTCTTGCGCTTCAACTCCGCTCTCAAAAGAAGCGGAGAGCAATCTGGGAGACTTGGTCATGGCGCGCTTCGTCCATTTTCGTCTGCTGCGCGCTGCAACATTGTCATTGGTCGTAGCGTCCTCGGCAATGCTGCCTGCGCGCGCCGAGGACCCAGCCGCCTATCCCACGCACAAGATCAGGATGCTGCTGCCTTATGCGGCCGGTGGCGGCGGCGACGTGATCGGGCGGCTGCTCGGCGACAGGATGGGCAAGACGCTCGGACAGAGCGTCTATATCGAGAACCACACCGGGGCTGCCGGCACGCTCGGCACGCAGATGGTCGCGGCATCAGCGAATGACGGCTACACCATCACCGTCGGCGGCATGACCACGCATGTGCTGGCGCCGGCGATCTATCCGAAACTGCCTTACGATTCGATCAAGGATTTCACCACGATCGGGCGCATCGGCACGTCCTCGATCATGCTGGTGGCGACCAAGGATTTTGCCGCCAACGACATCAAGGGCCTGATTGCGCTGAGCAAGAAGGGCGAACCGATCCAGTACGGAAGCTGGGGCGTGGGCTCGACCGGACAATTCTGCGCGGAAATCCTGATGCAACAGACCGGAATCAAGATGGACCACGTGCCGTTCAATGGCATCGCCAAATTGGCCGGCGATCTGCTCGGCGGCCATATCTCGCTCGCGACACTCGACATGGCGACCGCGACGCCGCTGGTGAAGGACGGCTCGATCAAGGCGCTGGCCGCCTGCGGCGAGCGTTCGCCGAGCCTGCCGGATGTCGCAAGCTACAAGGAACAGGGCGTGCCGTTCGATCGCAGCCTGTCCTGGGCGATGTATGCGCCTGCGGGCCTCGCCGAGCCGATCGCAAGAAAGCTGTCGGCGGCACTCAAGGACGCGCTCGCCGATGCCGAGGTGAAGGAGAAGCTTCTGGGGCTCGGCATCACGCCGCAATTCGTGCCCGGCGACGAGCAGCGGGACATCAACGCCCGCGACATCGCGGCCTGGAAGCAGGTTGCCAAGGACGCGGGCATTGAAGTGAAGTGAGCCAAGTGACGAGGAGGACGCTGGCATGAGCCGCATCTTCGGCGCGGTGCGCCAGAACGGATATGTGGTGCGGGACATTCACGCCGCGATGAAGCACTGGATCGAGGTGATGGGCGTCGGTCCCTGGTACTACATGGACCGCGTCAAGACCGACTGGTTTCGCCATCGCGGCGAAAACTCCGCCGTCGAGATGAGCATCGCGCTGGCCAATTCCGGCGATCTCCAGATCGAGCTGATCCAGCAGCGCAACGACGCGCCCTCGTTGTACAGGGAATTCCTCGAGTCCGGCCACGAAGGCCTCCAGCACATGTCCTACTGGAGCCACGACTACCAGGCGCTCTATGACAGGGCGCTCGGGCTCGGCTACAGGATCGGCCATGAGGGCCAGATCGGCGGCGACAGGGGGCGCTTTGCCTATTTCGACACCCAGGCCCATCCGGGCACCGTGATCGAAATCTCCGACATCAGCGGTACCAAGGGGCCGTTCTTCGAGAAGGTTCGGCAGGCGGCAGCCAACTGGGATGGCACGCGGCCGATCCGAGAGGTCGGCGGGAGCCGATGACGCCGGCGGCCGGCAAGGCGATGCAACAACCGGCCGGGTTCACCGCGCTGCTGGCGCGGGAGACGGCAATCCATGGTAACGTGAGCTTCGTGTCCGAACCTTCAGCGAGGCAAGCATGTCCAACACTGACAAGGTTTTCGCCGGCTCGATCCCGAAACTCTACGACGACTATCTGGTGCCGCTGATCTTCGCCGTTTACGCCGAGGACATCGCAAGACGTGTCGCGGCCCGCTCGCCCTCCGTGCTGCTCGAGATCGCGGCGGGCACCGGCGCCGTGACGCGCGCTGTCGCGGCGGCGCTGCCGCGCGGCGTCCGTTATGTCGCGACCGACCTCAACGAGCCCATGCTCGCTGTCGCGGCGCAGCGTCAGGCAGACGACGATCGCATCTCGTGGCGCCAGGCCGACGGATCGGCCCTGCCCTTCGACGATGCCGAATTCGACGTGGTCTGCTGCCAGTTCGGCGCCATGTTCTTTCCGGACCGTGTCAAGGCTTACGGGGAAGTGAAGCGCGTCCTGAAGGACGACGGCACGTTCGTGTTCAACGTCTGGGATCGCATCGAGGACAATGTGCTGACGCATGAAGCCACGGTCGCGCTCGAAAAGCTGTTTCCCGACGACCCGCCTCGTTTCATGGCCCGGACGCCGCACGGCTATCACGACAAGGCGGTCATCAGAACCGACCTCGAACGCGCAGGCTTCCGTGACATATCGATCGAAACGCGAGCTGAAATAAGCCGCGCGCCGTCGCCCGAGCACGTCGCGATCGCGCTCTGCCAGGGCACGCCGCTGCGCAGCGAGATCGAGGCACGCGATGCCAGCAAGCTTCAGGCCGCGACCGACATCGTTGCCAAGGCGATCCGAATGCGCCATGGGGCCGGGCCGATCGAAGGCAAGATTCAGGCTATCGTGATCGAGGCGCGACGGTAGTCGCGGGAGCCGCTACACCAGATCGGCGAGCAAATCAGCCGCCGCTTTGACATCTGCCGTCGCAAAGCCCTCTGAAAAGCTGCCGTAGACGTCTTGAAGCAGTGCCCTGGCGCTCGCCCGACGGTCCGTTTCGACCATGAGCGCAGCCAGGTCTGTTGCCGCCCGCAGCTCCCAGGATCGGGCGCCCTGAGCGCGCGCCAGATCGATGGATTGGCGGAAACAGCCTTCCCCCTCGTCGCCGCTCGATCGCGGCATCGCGCCGAGCAGCTTGCCCTTCACACGCAGCAGCTCGGGCATCTGGAACAGCTCACCGCTTCCATTGACCCGGTCGATCGCCTCGTTGACGAGGATCAGGCCATCCCCGGCCTGCCCGAGAGCAAGCAAGCCCAGCGCGAGTTCCATGTTGAACTCGGTGGTGAGCAATTCGTGGCGTGCGGCGTGAATGGGTTTGAGACCGGCCCGCAAATCGTCGACCCCCAGCCTCACGTCTCCGCGGCGGATCATCAGTTCGGCCTTGCGGCACCGGCCGATCGCCATCAGCGGACCCATGGCGTTTGCTTCGGCCAGGGAATAGGAGCGATCGATGTACTGCTGGGCGGCGTCGAGATCGCCGCGCCAGAGATAGACCGTTCCCGCGCCGGCCAGCACCAGCGCCAGCGCTGCCGAATGTCCCATGGCCTCCGACGCCTTGACTGCCTCTCTTGCCCGGTCCGCAGCCTGGTCCGGATAGCCGTGCAACCAGAGTGTCCGAGCGAGAGCGACGATCGACCGATAATGCGGATCGTAGCCCAGCAGGACGGAGCCTTGCTGGGCGTACGACAGGATTTCCATCAAGGATTCGAGTTCGCGGCGCGAGCCGGCGAGATCACCTGAAAACTGCAACGCCATGCCGAGGGCCGAATGAGCCAGGGTTCTGATCGCGAGATCACCGGATCTTTCGGCAAGCCCGCGACATCGCTGGGCGTATTCCAGCAGAATTCTGAAATGCCCGCTGCGGCCGTGGAAGATGTATTGCATGTTGAGCAATCCGGCTTCGTAGGCCGTATCGCCTCTCGCATTGGCGATCGCGAGGCTCCTGTTCAGGGCGTCGTTGACGGCATCGCTCTCGCCGTACATCTGGGATGCGGAAACCCCGAGGCCCGCCTGGATCCGCATCTCATCCGAGCTCCCGACAGTGGCCGCGTCGAGCGCGATCAGCGCCCGCTGCGACCAGCGATGACACTCCGCAAGCAAGGACATGGCCAGGAAGACATCAACGGCGGCCGCCGCGAGCTGAATGCCGAGCCCGCCATCTCTACCCTCGCCAAAACACCATTCGAGCGCGGCGCGCACGTTGTTCATGCTCGCGAAATGTAACGTTCGCTCCGCCCCGCTCGCAAAGGTGGACCAGTCGCGCCCTCGCTGTTCCAGCCAGTTGCGGTAGTAAGTCGCATGCCGGACGGCGAGGTCGTGGGCTTCGTCTTCGGCGATCCGGATGTCCCGCGCGTAGGCACGCGTGGTGTCCAGGAGACGATAGCTCACCATGGGTCCGGCCGGACGGGTCGCGACCATCGATTTCGCGATCAGGCTGTCGATCGCGCCGAGAATGTCCCTCTCGCTGATATCGCGTCCGCAGACGGAAATCACAGCGTCGAGCGTGAAGTGTCCGACGAAGATCGCGAGCCGGCAGAGCACGACCCGCTCGGTATCGGAGAGAAGGCCGAAGCTCCAGTCCAGCGTCGCGTGCAGCGTTCTCTGGCGCGGCGGCGCGCTCCTGGAGCCGGGCCAGGACAATCCGAGCCGCTGATCAAGCAACTCCGCTGTTCCGTGCACGCCGTAGCTCTCGACACGCCTGGCGGCGAGTTCGATTGCCAGCGCAACGCCGTCGAGCTTGCGACACATATTCGCGACAATGGGAGCCTCCTCGTCACTGAAATACAGCTGGGCGCCGCTTGCGCGGGCGCGCTCGACGAAGAGCTGGATAGCCGGAAATGCCTGGACAGCTTCGGCCGTCAGCTCTGTGCCCTCGGGCGGGCATGCCAGCGTGTCCAACCGATAGACGTTTTCGCCATCGGTCTGCAGTGCTTCGCGACTCGTCGCCAGAATGTGGACGTTCGGCGCGGCCGCAAACACCGATGACGCGAATGCGGCGACAGCCTCAACCATATGTTCGCAGGTGTCGAGGATCAGCAATGTCCGCTTGTCCCGGAGATAGGCGAAGATGCTCGGCGTCGCGTCGCTGGATTGCACCGAAAGGCCGAGCAGCGATGCCACGACCGTTCCCACCAGGGCCGGATCGTTGACCATGCTGAAGTCGACGAAGAGCACGGCGCCTTCAAAACTTTGCATCAACCGGTGGCCGACAGCAATCGCGAGCGTCGTCTTACCGACGCCGCCGGCTCCCACGATGGTCACGAAACGTGTCGCCTCCAGCCGCGCGGGGATTTCCTCGATTTCGACCTCGCGGTCAATCATCGGAAGACGCACAGGCAGATTGGCTTGCCGAAAAGACGGCGCGGCGATTGCTTCCGGTTCTCGACCGACCGAGCGAGAAATTTGCGCAACGAACGTGTAACCCCGCCCCGAGGAGGTCACGATGTACCGGTTGCCCTCGCCGCTCTCGCCAAGCGCCCTGCGAAGGTTCGTCATGTGGAAACGCAAGGCGCCTTCTTCGACGATTAGACCAGGCCAGACCTGCCGCAGCAACTCGGCTTTGCTGACCAATTCGTTTGGGCGCGACAACAGCGCCACCAGGAGATCGTAAGCTCGTCCCCGGAGCTCCACCTGCTCGCTGTTCCTGGTCAGCACGCGCTCGGCCAAATTCAAACTGAAGGGACCAAACGAAATGATACCGGATTTCTGCGCTGTGGGCATTGATTTGCGTTTGTTGTTACCGTCGTGCGCTACAATCCGGGTGATCTCGAAATAGGCACGAAGACCGTCATCTTGCCGATCGTGATATCTGATCTCCGGGCCACAGAGTAGTGCAGCGGGGCGATATCCGACATGACGGTCGGCCTTGTTGCGCAGCAGTACTGCCAGGATTTTCACCTTGAAAGCCAATGGCTTGTGAGTTGACGCGGTAACCTCTTGTGGTGGTCCGGCCGAGGTAGCCGAGGTTGCGGCATCCAGCAACCGCCCCGCCTTAACAGAATCTCGCAGCCTCTAACGCGTGGCCTTGCAATCGCATGGAGGCCGCGGGGACTGCGCTTGCGCGGGCTTTTCGCGGTCCTCGCGGAGACTAACGATCCATAACAATCCATAACGGGCAAAATTCGCCCGTCCGCGCCAATGTATCTGCAGGACGAACGGCCAGTCGGACTAGCCCGTTCGGAAGATCCGCGATGGCGTCGCGCGGATCGCTACATGAGACCGTGAAGTCTCGATCACGTCAACGGCGCAACGCAACGAGGAGACCGAGAGATGACCCGCAACCAGATCGTCGATTCCAGCTTCACCGCCATCATCAATGCGCCGAAGGACAAGATCGACATCCCTGAATGGTGCTTCAACCTGTCCGAGCGCGACTATCAGGGCTGTTCGCCGGCGCATATCGCCGCGGGCTTCACGACGGCGCCGGACGGCAAGCGGATGTCCATCAACGTGGAAACTATCGGCGGCAGCCTTATGGTCCAGCACTATGTTGAAACGCTCGGCGAGAAAGATCATTTGATTCTCGATTCAACCTCCGACGTCTTCACCCCCACCGGACGCACGACCATTCACGTGACCTGGGAATTGAGCGTCAAGGAAATCGAGCCCGGCAAGTGCGAGTTCACCAATCGCGTCAGGTCGCACGCCACCGACGAGTTCATGGCATTCATCGGCAAGCAGGGCATTCCATTCGATTTGTTCCGCGCCCAGCGCCAGCCCGCCTCGATCGCCCACAATCAAAGCGAAACGCCGGAATTCGCCGCCAGCATCGAGCGCGCGGCGCTCAGGAACAACTGAGGGGCACGGCACCGGCGCAACGGAGAGTCCCATGACTAACCTTTCTTATGACAAGAACTCCACCGCCCTCCTGGTGGTTGACCCTTACAACGACTTCATCTCGGAGGGTGGCAAGATCTGGCCACGGATCAAGGCCGTGGCCGAAGCCAACAATTGCGTTCCTCACATGCAACAGGTTCTGCAAGCCGCACGCGCTTCGAAGCTTCGGGTGTTCTATGCCATGCATCACCGCTACCGCCCCGGCGATTACGAATCCTGGAAGTACGTGGCGCCGGTCCAGCGGAGGGCGTGGCAGGCCAAGAGCTTCGAATTCGGCACTTGGCGCGGCGAATTCCGTGCCGAGTTCGTGCCGGAGCCCGGCGACATTGTCGCCAGCGAACACTGGTGCTCCAGCGGCTTCGCCAACACCGACCTCGATCTCCAGCTCAAGCGGCACGGCATCCAGCGGCTCATAGTCATCGGGCTGATCGCGCACACCTGCATCGAAGCGACCGTCCGCTTTGCCGCCGAACTTGGTTACGACGTCACCGTCGTCAAAGACGCCGTTGCCGACTACTCGGACCAGATGATGCATGCGGCGCTCGAAATCAACATGCCGAACTACGCCAGCGCCATCGTGCACACGAAGGAGATCGTCAATGCGCTCTCCCTCGCCTCGTTTGCAACAGACGCCGCATAGCCGGTCCTATTCGATACCAAGGATCCGGGCGGACTCTTGCGAGATCCGACCGGATATGGCGAGGCAAGTCTCGACCGGAAGAAGGCAATACTTCCAGGCAGCACCGAACATGGAGGCTCGACCATGAGACGCCGCGATCTTCTTGGAGCATTCGCCGGATTTGCGTTGTGGCCTTCTTTCGTGACGGAGGAGCACCACAAGCCCGTGATCGGCTTTCTGAGCAGCCGCACCGCCGAAGATTCGGCTCGCATCCTCGCCGCCTTTCGTAAAGGGCTTGCCGAAGCCGGCTACCTCGAGGGCAAGGACGCGACGATCGCTTACCGATGGGCCGAAGGCGACTATGAGAGGCTTCCGGCGCTCGCGGCCGAGATCGTCAGACTCAATCCGTCCGTGCTGATCGCGGCCGGCGGCGAGCCCTCCGCGCTCGCGGCCAAGGTCGCGTCGACTGAAATCCCAACCGTGTTCTCCGTCGGAGGCGATCCCGTGAAGATCGGCCTCGTCAACAGTCTGAACCGGCCGGGCAGCAATATGACGGGCGTGAGCCTGCTGGCCACTGAGCTGGAGGCCAAGCGGTTCGGAATCCTGCGTGAGGTACTGCCTCGCGCCAAAGTGCTCGGCGTTCTCGTCGATCGCGACTTTGAGGAAGCTGAGACACAGGTCATCGAAGTTACGCGGGCGGCGCAAGACATCGAGCAGCCCGTCGAGATCGTATACGCGGCCGGCGACAACGAGCTCGCCAATGCCTTTGAGCGACTGAGGACGGTGGACGCAGAAGGCCTGCTCGTTTGCGCGTCTCCATTTTTCGACACGCGAAGAGAGCTCATCGTTGCCTTCGAGGCGCAACAACGGCTTCCGGCGATCCACCAGACTCGCGAGTACGCGGTTCAGGGCGCCTTGATGAGCTACGGCGTCTGCCCGCCCGAGGGCTACCGCCAAATTGGACTTTATGCCGGCCGGATTCTCAAGGGAGCCTTGCCGTCAGACCTGCCTGTCGTCCAACCGACGACGTTCGAATTCGTTATCAACGCAAAGACCGCCGGCGCGACGGAGCTCGACATCCCTCCGAGCCTGCTCGCACGCGCCGACGAGGTGATCCAGTGAATCCGACAACAAAGGAGACTTCAATGACCCGACAGATTGACATCGACAAGCCCTCGCCGGGACTGTGGACTGCGACATTCAACAATCCTCCGATCAATCTGATCGACCCGGACACCATCGGCGAACTTCAGGAACTGCTGACGGCGCTGGAAAGCGATGCGGAGGTCAAAGTGGTGGTGTTTCGCAGCGCGGATCCGGATTTCTTCATGGCGCACTGGGATGTACTCGCCGACAAGACGAAAGTTGCCGCAATGCCGCATGGTCCGACCGGCATGCATCCATGGATCGACGTGCTGGTGCGGTTGTCACGCGCGCCAGTCGCATCGATCGCCGACATACGCGGCCGCGCGCGCGGCGCGGGAAGCGAGTTCGCGCTGGCCTGCGACATGCGCTTCGCCAGCCGCGAGCGGGCAATTCTGGGGCAGTTCGAGGTCGGCCTCGGCTCGGTCCCGGGCGGAAACCCGATGGCGCGGCTTGCCGGCCTGATGGGCCGCGGGCGCGGGCTCGAAGTGATTTTGGGCGCCGACGATTTCTCGGCAGACCTCGCCGAGCGCTACGGCTACGTGAATCGCGCGCTGCCCGACGCGGAGATCGAGACGTTCGTCGATGCCTTTGCCCGCCGCCTCGCCTCGTTCGAGAAGCATGCGCTGGTCGGCGCCAAGGCGCTCATGAACGACGTCACACTGCCGGCCGACAGCGTCTTTCCGCCCGCGCTATCGGCCTTCTTCACGTCGGCGGCTCACCCCGGCACACGGGCGCGCGCGGCATCGCTGCTGCAGCGCGGTCTACAGCGCCGCTCAGATACCGAGTTGCGGCTTGGCCAGGCCGTGGCGGAGAACTGATTGAAGGCCCGGATGACGCACAGAGCCTCCTACCAGAAGCCCCGCTGCATCGGCTGTGCCGGCTGGTAATATTGATACTGGCCGCGCCGGCGGGGATTGACGGGCTGCGGGTTCGGATCGCGCTGGAAGAAGAAGCCGAAACCGTTGCCGCCATTGTCCCAGCCGTCATCGCTCGCCATCGCCATCGGAGGCGCGGTCGGCTTGCGCGTGATGAAACCGCCCTGGGGCTGGTTGCTCAGCACCGCGACGAACTCGGTGCGGTAGTTGGTCTCGCTGCTCAGCGGCTCGTCCGAGATGATGATCGAGGACCGCGGCAACGCGGTCGGCTCGATGCGGTCGAGCACCTCCTGCGGGATAGTGATGCGGTCGAGCGCGTTCCTGGCGTTGTCGCTGTCTTCGATCGTGACCACGCTCCAGCGCAGACCCGTGTCGTTCTTCGCCATCGCCGTGAAGATGTGCGTGCCGAGCGGCTGATCCGGATTGCGGATCGTGACGGGCACCTCGATGCTGGTATCGAACACCTCGCCGCCGCCGTCCGGTGCCGGCTTGTGCGTGTTCCGCCGCACATAGAGCTTCTGCGTCGCGCGGCTGATGTAGACCGAGACCGGTTCGAGCGCGAGCTTTGCGTCGGTCGCGGCCTTCACGGCGTCGGCCTTCCTGGCCGCTGCCGCCTTGGCCGCCTCTTTCGTGGCAGCGACCGCATCGCGCTTCGGCTGTGCGGCGGCCTTGGCGGCATCGAGCTGCGTCGCCGCGTCGGCAGCCTTGATGGCGGCCTTCTGCTTCAGCTCCTCGGCCTTGGCGCGGGCCTGATCGGTCTTGGCCGCCGCGAGCTGCTTGTCGGCAAAGGCGAACTCGGCGTCAGCGCGGGTCTTCTGCTGCTCCAGCTTGCGCAGCAAGGCCGGCAGCGATGCAGCCTCTTTCGCGGCCAAAGTCGCGGCCTTCTTGGCCTCGTCGGCCGCCCTTGTGGCCTCCTCGGCCTCGCCGGAGAGCTTGCCGATCTGGCCCGGCGCCGCCGCAATGGCTTCCCGCTTCGGCATGAACAATGCGGGATGAACGATGTCGATCGGAGCTGCGTCGTTCGGCGAGATGATCACCCGCATCCCGATGTTGGTCTTGTCGAACAGGCCCTCCGCGAAGCCGAACGGCATCCGTACGCAGCCATGCGAAGCGGCATAGCCGGGCAGCGGCCCGCCATGCAGCGCGATGCCGTTCCAGGTGATGCGCTGCATGTTCGGCATCCAGGCATCGTCATACATGGTCGAGTGGTGGTCCTTGTCCTTCTCGACGATGGCGAAGACGCCGGCCGGCGTCTCGCGTCCCGTGGTGCCGGTGGATACCGGCGCGCGAAAAATCCAGCCCTCGGCGTCGTAGAAGGTGACCTGCTGGCTTTTGATCGACACGATCGCCATGATCGGTTCGCCGGCCTCGCGCGGCGCCACCGCCTCGGCCGGCTGACGCGCCTGCTTGGCCGCATTGGCCGGGGCCACGGCCACAGCCGCAAAGGCGAGCATTGCCGCCAAGGTCACAATTCCGGGAGGCCCCCAACGCCGCATCGCCACGGTAGATTGCGCCGTTGTCATCAGGTTTCTCATGCCATCCTCGGTCGAAATGCCAGTCCGCCGGTCATTGATCAGATTGCGATCTTCGAATTAAGAAACTGCAGCCGCCTTACGTTCCGTCTGTGGCGACATTCGGCACGTTCCGGCGATAAACCTCATATACGACGGTTGGCGCAGGCGGAAGGGCGGCGTGCGGCCGAAGCTGGCGGTCAATCGCTGCGGCAGAATGTCCGGGGGGCGGACGCTGAACGCCCGTCGCCTTCGGATCGACGGCTCGCACAGAACCCAGCTACCGCACGCGCGGATTAACGGCAGTCGGCAGCCGCGCGGGGGCGGCGTAAGCTGCCTTGCCAAACAAGGCGGCCTCTCCAAAAGAGACCAGCCGCTGCCGCTCCTCGTCCCACAAGGTCAGCCGCACGGTCCGCAAACTCTGGAGCAGCGTAATCCGCCCGACACCAGCGAACTGTGGATGGTCGCGCAACACGTCCTGCAAGCGATAGTAGGGAATTCGACTGGACAAATGATGGATGTGGTGGACGCCAATATTTGCCGTGAACCATCGCAAGACAGCCGGCAGTTGGTAGTGAGAGCTGCCGTGCAGCGCGGCGTCGTGAAAATTCCAGGTTTCGTCGTGGGCCCAGTGCGTGTGCTCGAACTGATGCTGGACGTAGAACAGCCACACACCGATCGACGCTGCCAGGACCACGATCGGCAGATGCACAAGCAGGAACGGCCCATAGCCGACCAGCTGGATCATCGTGACGGCGAGAATCGCGAGGGCGGTGTTCGTGCCCATCGTGCTCAGCCAGGGTTTCCAGCCGCGACGCATCATCCCGACCGGCAACCGGTGCTTCAAGATGAACAAATAACTGGGACCGACGCCAAACATCACGAGGGGATGGCGATACAGACGGTATAGCGTCCGACGCCATCGCGACCGCCCGAGAAATTCGCGCGTGGTCAACGTGTCGATGTCGCCTAAGCCCCTTTGATCGAGATTGCCGGAGTTCGCATGATGGCCTGCATGGTTGCGCCGCCAGTAGCCGTATGGCGTCAGTGTCATCACGCCGAGGGCACGGCCGACCCAATCGTTCGCAAGGCGGCCGCGGAAGAAAGAGCCGTGTCCGCAATCATGTTGGATCATGAAGAGGCGGACCAGCAAACCCGCGGCGGGCACCTCCAGCAGGAGGGCAAACCAATAGCCCTGGTCAAGAGCGGCCCAAATCAGAGCCCAGATGACGACGAACGGTATCGCCGTAATCGCCAGTTCGAGGACACCCCGCGCATTGTCGGGCTCGCGATAGCGGGCGAGCAACTGCGCCGATGCGCGGATTTCCGGTATTCCTTGGCTCATATCTGCTCTGCTCCCGACATGCCGCCCAAGAAGCACGGTTATGGCCACCGACGCAACAAAATCGCCCTACGCCTGGACCCGGGCGGCTGTGCGCTCCGGCCGGAACCGAGCCATCGCCAAGCCAGGCGGCGCTTTCAGAGCTTCAGACGAAGAGGCCGAGTCTCGTCAGAGACCGCGGCTAAACGCCCAGCGCCTTGCGATTGAAGGTTCGCAGGAAACGCAGCGACAGCGTCCGGACATTTGCGACGTTCAGCAACCACCCGGCGGCGACATAAGCGAGGCCGCCCGCAAGGCTCACGACCATGAGCGCAACGAGGCCGATGCCATTGACCTGGGATCGTGCAACGAGAATCGCAGCCGCCATCGCCGCGGCGGAGACGGCAACGCCGGCGAGGCGGTGGAGGTCGAAAGGCACCGGATGGGCGCGATGCATCAGGACGACGGCAACGAGGAAGCCGATCGCTTCGGTCGCAAGCGTCGCCAGCGCCGCGCCGTAGAGGCCATGGCCGGCCACCAGCACGAACATCAACGCCACGCTGACGACCAGCGTCAGGAACGACTGCGCCGCCAGCATGAACGGCCGCTCGGCAAGCTGGAAGCTGATCTGCACGTAGAATTGATTGGCGATACCGAACAAGCGCGCGAGCACCAGGGTCGGCAGCAATGCCGACACCCCGGCGCGGAAGTCGACGCCGACGAGCGTGCCGGCAACCTGGTCGGCTGCGAGCGCGAGCCAGACGGCGACGGGCGCGACCACGACGAGCAGAAGTTCGAGGCTCTCGGTCAGCCGCTCCCGCGTCGTCTCGTTGTTTTTCTCCGACAATGACCGGAACACCAGCGGCACGGTTGCCGCGGCGACGCTGGAGGCGATCATGACCATGAACTGTCGCGGCAGATCGGCGGCGACGCCAAAGATGCCGGCGGCGTCCTTGCCGAGCAAATATGCCACGATGAGGCGGTCGCAGGCCGAGTAGACCGCGACGGACAATCCGGCCAGCGTCAGCGGCAGGCCGTAGCGCGCGAGCTGCACGAACTGGCTGCGCTGAAAGCGAGCAATCCGGGTGCGGTCACCGACGAGGTTCAGGATGATCCCGGCGAGCGAACCCAGGCCGAATGCGGCAAGCAGTCCCAGTCCACCCCAGCCCAGCCAGATACCGAGCAGGCCGAAACCGACGCTCGACACGCTACGCACGATCGAGATCGCCGCGAATCTGTAAGGGCGCAGTTTTGCGCGCTCGAACTCCTGGCCGACATCGACGGCATTCGCCATGATCGCGACGAACATGCTGGCAAGCAACAGCCCGACGCTGAGATCGCTGCGGAACAGGAAGACCAGCGGCGTGGTGGCGCAGAGGACGGCAACGGTGAGCGCGAAGGCGACCATCGCCGTGCCGCGAAAATCCACCTCGGCCGACATCGCCTGATAGCGCGACACCGAGAGCTTGATCCAGGCGAAGAAGATCGCGCCCAGAATGCCCGCCAGGCTGATGCCGACAACATAGACGCCGTACTCCGCCGGCGTCAGCAGCCGGGTGTAGGCCGTGACGGCGAAGAAGCCCACCGCCGCAGGCAGGATGTAGGCGACGAGATAAATCGAGAAATGGCGGTTCAGCATGCGAGCACGGGACCGGCAACGTTGTTGCGAGTGTGACGGCCGTTCATCAATTGGACCATGGCGGGGCGAACGAATTGCGCCGCAGCATCTCTCAAGAATGTCACATAAGTCTGGAGATCGGGCGGCGAATGCGGCTTTGAGGCCGCTTTCGCGGGTTAGCGTTAAATTTGCCCTTCCCTGGTGGGAGCACGACCACTGGAAAGGAACCGAGATTCGCAGATAGCAAAGTTAACCCAACGAGGGGAAACCCCGGCGTTGCAAGGCGCCGCTTGGTACGATGGCGCGTTGGCTCGACAAGGAACGCCGTGACCAGGCTCGACAGACGCGAATTTCTCCTCGGCAGCGCCGCAGCACTCGCGGCAGCCGCATCGGCGTCCGCAGCGCCGGCGTCGAAACTGGCGCAGCGCCGTCCGGGTTTCGGTGCCGCGGCCACGCTCTGGGATCTGCAAGCCGATCCCAGGCTCGGCGAAGCCATCAGCACCTATTGCACGCAGGTGGTTCCGGTGCTCGAGCTGAAATGGCCGATGCTGCGTCCGGACGCGCACACCTTTGCCTTCGAACGTGCCGACGCGATCCTGGATTTCGCGCGGCAGAACGACCTGACGATGCGCGGCCACGCGCTCGCCTGGTATCACGACATTCCGGACTGGACCAAGCAGATCAAGGACGCCAAGGGCGTCGAGCGCGCCTATCTCGACCACATCGGCACCGTCGTCTCCTATTACAAGGACAAGCTGACGTCGTGGGACGTCGTCAACGAGCCGATTCCGGACAATCCACGCAGTCCAAGAGACCGGCGCGATTCGTTCTGGACGCAGCACCTGGGCAATCGCTGGATTCCGCTGGCGTTCCGCACGGCGGCCGCGGCCGACCCCTTAGTCAAGCTCGCGATCAACGAATACGACATCGAGTCGGCAAAGGACACGTTCATTGCGAAGCGCGCGGCCTACCGCAATCTCATCATGGACCTGCTCGACCAGGGCGTGCCGTTGCATGCCGTGGGACTGCAATCGCATCTGCATGCCGAACTCGAGATCGACACCCATGGGCTCGCCGAGTTCGTCACCGAGCTGCGCGCCTGGGGTCTCGAGGTGTACGTCACCGAACTCGATGTCGACGACCAGAAGCTGACGGGGACGCCGGCGGAGCGCGATGCCATCGTCGCCAAGCGCGTCGACGATCTCCTGACCGCGATCTCGACCAGCGGACCAGTGCGCTCGATCCTGACCTGGGGCCTCTCGGACCGCTACAGCTGGATCAACGGCACCTTTGCGCGGGCGGACAAGCAGCCGAACCGTCCCTTGCCGCTCGACGGCGAGTTCAAGCCGAAGCCGTTCATGAACGTGATCAGTAAGTTCACGAAGGACGCGTGAAGGCGCCGGGTCTCAGCGCGTCTTCGGAGCCTCGAACTGAACCTCGTCCCCCATGTCCTCCGGAGACAGGCTCGGACTGCGACGGTCGCGCGAGCTGAGGCGGAACACGTCGCGGATGTCGTCGATCGAGGTCGACGAATAGGACTGGATGCACAGCGCCACCTGGTCGGGCGAAGCGGCGCGCATCATCGATTCGATAGCCGGGCGGTCGAGGCGGGTGTCATCCCAATGCGAGACCGCGATGCTGTCCTCGGTGATCCGATGGGTGGCCAGATGCGCGGGCGCGTTCGCGACGAAATGGCCGTACATGAGATATTCCGAGAACTTCTTCTTCCGGCACAGTGCCAGAACCCAGTTCAATCCCGTCGCCGACTTGATCGCGTCGGTCATCGCACGCGCGGTGTCCTTGTCCCAGACCAGCGCGTTGCCGACATAGTCGTCGGCGGGGAAGGACCGGTCCTTGATGCCAAGGAGCTGATCGACGGTGCGGAGCCACAGGACATGCAAGGGGTGGGCGGCGTCGATCCCGTTGCGCGTGACGAACAGCGGCGTCTTCTCGGCGCCAGCATACTGGCCGACGTCGAATTCGCGGAAGAACAGATTGTCCGAATCCAGGATGCAGACGCGCTGTTCGGGCACGTTGAGGACGCCGGCGATCTTGAGGATCTGCTGGATATGCCAGCCATGAACGGGCGACGACAGCAGCGACAGCCAGACGCGCCGTTTGCTGATGAATTGGAGGGCCGGCGGCAGCGCCCACAGCCATTTCGGCAAATAGCGGGAGGCCGGAACGATGACGCGCTTGTCGGAAGCGAACCGCGCGAACAGCGGCAGATCCTCATCGTTAACGAGAACATAATGCCGCGTGTAGCCCGTCAACCAGGTGTCGATGCTCTCGCTGAGCAGCGAAAAGCGCTCGATATCCTTGGCGTAGCTGGCGGTCAGCAGGGCAACGGAATGCATGGCGCGCGCTCGTATGGCGATCAGGCCGCAGTCATAGCGGCGCCGAGACGCGTTGGATACTTACATTCGCAATCAAGGTAAAATGAAACGAAGCATTAGGCATCCGACGGCAGCCCCTGCTCGATGCAGCGAAAGCGCTCGGCGGCCATTCGCTGCTGGCGGGCCAGGCGATGGCGCGCGTCGCTCGGGCGCTCGGCGTGTCGCTGCCGATCAAGACCATCTTCGAGGCACCGACGATCGACGAGATTGCCCGACGGGTCGACGAGGCCGTCGCGGCAAAGCCACACAAGCCGGCCGCAAGTCTAGCGAGGCTGGCTGGAGCGAGCCTGATCGAAAGCAGCCCTCCCACGCTTTCGATCGCGCAGGAGCAGATGCTGCGGATCGAGCAGAATCTTCAGGGACTGCCGCTGTTCAACCTGCGTTTCGCCTTCCGTCTCCAGGGGCCGCTCAATCTGGCCGCCCTGGCGCAGGCGATCGACGACATCGTGCGCCGGCACGAATCGGTGCGGACCCATTTCGGCTGGAGCGGCGGGGAGCCCATCAGCCGCGTCGCCGCGCCCGGCGCCCTCGACCGTGTCCTGACCGTCGAGACGATCGGCGACGGTCAGCTCCACAACAACAAGCGGCGCACGGCGCTGGAACTCCGCAAGATCAATCTCCTGATCGAACAGGAGACCTATGTCCCGATCGACACCACCCGCGCGCCGCTGCTACGCGCCCGGCTGTTGCGACTCCACGATTGCGATCACGTGTTGCTGCTGATGCTGCACCACGCCGTCGTCGACGGCTGGTCGATCGGCGTGCTGTTCGAGCAGGAAGGGTCAATCCAGCCTCGCTGCTCCAGGTCTACTTCACCCTGCAAAATTCGCTGCGCCAGCCGCTCGATCTGCCTGACCTCACGACAGGATCGATCGGCAACGTCGCCCGCGAAGGCCAGCCGGTGCTGCCGATCGACCAGACCTGGCTGTGCTGATGCTCAAGGAGCGGCCGACGGGAATCACCGGTTCATGCAAATACAAGAGCGAGCTGCTCGACGGCGCTACCGTCGGCCAGTGGATGGAGGATCTCGTCGCGGCGCCACTCGGCCGATTGCTCAATCGCAGGGCGGCATGACCGGCCGCAGAGCACGTGCGAATACGGGGTCACTCGTCAAAGCTGTGAATGACCAAGTTGCATCTTGATTCTTTGGCGCCATCGCGCAAGATTATTCTCGCGTTTTGATTTGGACGAGTATTTTCAACCGGGGAGTTCGTTATGGGTTTCATCAAATTTACCAAGGGCACCTCGTTGAGCGACAAGGACCGCAAGGCCCTGCAGTAGTTGCTCGCCGCCGAGAAGAAGAAGCTGCAGTCCGCGCTGAAGGACGTCGACGCCAGCATTTCGATGTTGGGCGGCTCCAAGAAGTCCAAGAAGAAGACGTAAGACTCGTCGGCCGGGACGCTGTACGAATCTTCAGGCTTCAGTTTTCGGGCTTCAGTTTTCAGATTTGGCCGCTCGCGTGTCGAGTTGGGGTCTCGCACAAGCTTGCGCCCGTAAACCGGCCAGCAATCGACAAGGATTCGCCCGAGTGGACTGCTAGAAGCGGTCCGCTTAGTGGATTTTTGCTCAGTTGATTCTTCCGTTATGGCAGGGGATTTGGCCCCGGCCTGACGCCATGGGCCCAATTGATGGCAGACGACAGAATTGAACTGTTTGTCGGACTGATCGAGACTTTTGACGCGCCGGATGCGGTTGATACCTGCCGGCGCCTGCTTTCGGTCGACGAACGGGTACGTGCCGACCGCTTCGTGTTCGAGCGGCACCAGCGACAGTATATTTTCGCGCACGCGATGTTGCGCCTTGCGCTCTCGCACGTCGCACCTGAGGTCGCACCGACCGACTGGTCATTTGCGCCCGGGCGTTACGGGCGGCCGTTCGTCGTATCGCCCAAGACCTCGAGCGCGCTGCATTTCAGCCTGTCGCACGCCGACGGCTGCGTCGCCTGCGTCGTGTCAGGGCATGAGACCGTCGGCGTCGACGTCGAGACCGTGTCGCGTCGAGTGGCGCCGCTGTCGACTGCGCTTCGGTTCTTCGCGCCGGAAGAGGTTGAAACGCTACGCGGGCTGCCGGAGCCCGCTGCGACCGAGCGCTTCTTCGACTACTGGACGCTGAAAGAAGCCTATCTGAAGGCCAGGGGTTTCGGCCTCAATTTGCCGCTCGACGCTTTCGCGATGCAAGTATCGCGCGAAGCCATCGAGATCAGCTTCACGCCCGATATCGCCGATGATCCGCACGGGTGGCGATTTCAGCTGATCTCGCCGTCGCCCTCGCATCGTCTCGCGATCGCCGACGGCTCCCGCGCCACCGGCGGCCTTCCCATCACCCGCAATGCATGGCCGCTGCAGGAGGCGGCTGAATGACGCCGTGGCGGCTGCGCGTCTTTCCCGCGATTTCGCGCAACCGCGCCCCCAAGAAATATATCGGCGAGTTGATGCGGGTGGCGCAGTTCGCCGACCGTAACGGCTTCGAAGGCATCCTGCTGTTCGAAGGCAACGACGTGTTCGTCGAGCCCTGGGCGATGGCCCAGCACATCATCGGCGAGACGACGAGGTCCTCACCGCTGATCGCGGTCAATCCGGTCTACATGCACCCGTTCACGGCGGCAAAATTCGTCTCGTCCTTCGCAGCTCCACGGCCGCAAGGTCTATCTCAACATGATCACGGGGACGGCGGTCAGCGATTTGCAGGGGCTCGGCGACGAGCTGTCGCATGCGGAATTTCTGGTCGCGGGCCAGTCCGAGCCGGCACGGCGCGTAGCGAAGGAGACCGGCTGCATTCAAGATGCAGATGCTGCCACCCGATCTCGACCGCGACCTCGATGCGCCGGGGTAAATTTTGGAATCTTCGCCCGCGTGGGACGCGACGAGGCACGGCAGGCCGCAAAGGCGCGTTTCCGCGATAATGCCGATGATCGCGAGCTGCTCGTGCTCACCGTGGAGAACAGCGATTCCGTGTGGAAACGGCGCCTCTACGAGAGGCCAGAGCGGCGAGCTCGCGGACAATGGCTATTGGCTGCTTCCGTCCCTGACCTTCCAGGCCGACTGCCCCTACCTCGTCGGCAGCTACGCGGAGATCGGCGCGAAGCTGAAGGAATTTGCCGCGAAGGGGCTGACCACGATCATGCTCGACATGGTCGCGGACGAGACCGAGATGCAGCACGTCTGCAAGGCGCTCACGGCAAGCGGGATGTTTTGAGTTGTGGATGAAGTCGACCTATCCATCCACATCGTCATTGCGCGCGTAGCGAAGCAATCCGGAGCCCCTCCGCGGAAAGATTCTGGATTGCTTCGCTCCGCGCGCAACGACGGAGAATGATGGGCTACTCGGCGAAAATCACCGCGCCTCTTCGAATCCCGCCAGCACCGAGGTCAGGTTCGCGCCGAGGATATCCGAGAGGTAGCCGCCCTCCTGCACGAACACGGTCGGCAGCCCCATCTTTGCGATGGCCTGGCCGATGCGGCGGAAGCCGGGCGTGGTGACGGCGAGGCCCTTCAGCGGATCGTGCTCGGAGGCGTCGAGGCCGAGTGCGATGACGAGGGCGCCGGGCGCAAAGGATTCGATCGCCTTGCGCGCGACCTCCATCGCCTGGATGTAGCCGTCATCGCCGGTGCCGATCGCCAGGGGGATGTTGAGATTGGCGCCGAGGCCGGGACCTTCGCCGCGCTCATGCGCATAGCCCCACACGTAAGGATAATACGCGACGGGATCGGCATGGATCGAGACCGTGTAGACGTCCGGGCGCGCATAAAAGATTCCTTGCGTGCCGTTGCCGTGATGGACGTCGACGTCGAGGATCACGACACGCTCGTGCTTCTGCCGCAGATGCGCCGCCGCGATCGCGCTGTTGTTGAGGAAGCAGAAGCCCCCGGCCATGTCGCGATAGGCGTGATGGCCGGGCGGCCGGCAGAGCGCATAAGTCGCATCCTCGCCGTCCATCACCATCTGTGCCGCGGTGACCGCGACGTCGGTCGCAGCGCAGGCCGCGGCCCAGGTGCCCGGGCCGATCGGCGCCGCGGTGTCGGCGGTGTGCCAGCCGAGCTTGCCGGTGATATGGGTGGGATAAGTCGCGGCATGACGCACCGGATGGATATTGCCGATCATCTCCGGACCGGAATCGCCGAGCGCGGTCCAGGCCTCCCAGGCCTCGCTCAGGAACGATAGATATTCCGGACTGTGGATGCGCGCACGCGGCCCCTGCCCGAATGATGTCGGCTCGACCAGTTGGTGCTTGCCGTCCTTGAGCCCTTTGAGCAGGCGGTCGGCACGCTCGGGCTGCTCGGTGGTACGCTTGACGACACCGCGAACCAGGAAGAATTGCGGATCGTGGCTGCGATGCAGCTCGGTATGGACGGCTTTCACTCGAACACTCCTGGTCGCTTTGAGGGTGCCACAGATGTCTAAATCCCCGCGGCGGCGAGATGCAAGCAAGAAGAATGCCGCCCCTGTCGCACCGCCCTGCGCCTGAAGCAGATCGCTCGTGAAGCTCAGCAACGCCCGCGCTGGAGGCAGTGCTCGCGACCCTGCTGGTCGGTGCGGAAGGACTCGACGAAGCCGCCCTGACGCTGGGTGACGAAGATCGTCTTGCCGTCGTGGCCTCCGAAGGCAAGATTGGTCGGCTCCTTGGCCCTCAGCGCGATCTCCCGCTCGACCGCGCCATTGGCCTTCATCAACGTGATCGTGCCCTTGAGGATGCGCGCGACATAGAGGCGGCCGGCCATGTCGGTGCGCAGGCCGTCGACGGTGTCGGGCTGAAACGCCTTGACGAGTTTTGGACTGGTGAGTTCGTTGCCGCCGACCATGTAGGACCAGATCTGACCGCTACTAGATTCCCCGACATAGAGCGTCTTGTCATCGGGGCTGAGATCGATGCCGTTGGTGGTGCCCATCGCGCGCGGCGCCGACATGAGCTGTCCCTGCACCGTTCCGTCGGCTCCCTTCGCGATGCGCCAGATATGGCCTTCGCGACCTTTCCAGTTCGGATCGCTCGCGTAGATCGTGCCGTCACGGGCGATGGTGATGTCGTTGGGCTGGTTCATCTCGTCGGAGTGAAACCAGATGGCGGGCTCGGTCGATCCCTTCGGGATCGCGAAGATGTTGTGCTTCTTGTAGTCGGCGATGAACATGGTGCCGTCGCGCGCGAAGCGGATGGCGTTGCCGACGCTGCCCTCGGGCAGTGCCGTGAACGGCTCGGACGCTGCGCCGCCGACAGGCAGCTTGCCGATGGTGCCGGGCTTGCCGAAATTGACGACGAAGAGATTGCCGTCGAGATCGGCGGCCGGCCCTTCGATGCCAAAGGTGTATTCGCCTGACGGCGTCACCTGCACGCTTTCGAACAGTTTCGTTTCCGCTCGTGCCGGTGCCGTCGCAAGGACGAGAACAACGCTACTGCACAGGCACCAGAAATTCCTGCCGGATGTAATAGCCATCGCCGTCGCTGCACTCGCCATTCAGATAGGGATCGGCCGGCCGGAAGAAGCGGCTGAAGCCGGGTTTGTCTACAGCGTTCCTTTGTGTCACGACGACGACCTTGGCGGCCGGTATTTCGCCGCATTCCTTGTTGGTTTTGCCAAAGAACTTGCGCTGCGGCGGGCCGGACTTGGTCCGCATCCGGATGCCTGGAACCATTTTTGACACCAGCAGATCCGCCGTATCGAGCAGGCGCGTGTAACCAGGCTCGGCCTTCGGCAGGCCTTCGCCACCCGGCGGCATCAGCTTCTCCGCGCCTAACCCACGAAGCCGCGTGCGCAACTTGCCGGAGTCGGGATCACCAGGATAGATCCAGCCATCCTGCGACAGCATGAAGCGAAGCACCGTCGCGTCCTTCTGAGCGTCAGATTGGCCCGGCTTCAAGCCGAAATCCGAGTGACAGCCGACGCAATGTTTTTCGACGAGGCCCTTGCGCAAGCTGGTGAGCCGGGCGCTGTTCTGAGCATCCCTGGCCACGAAGGCCGCGAGCTGGTCGATCAGCGCCTGGCTCCGCATGTCGCAGGGCAACGGCAGCGGCTCATCGCCCCCGGCGCGGTCGATCCGGATCACCGTCTGGTTCTTGTCCTCGACCAGCCAGATTGCGCCGTCCTCCGCGACCGTCATGCCGACGGGCGCACCTTGCGGCCGCGCGCCGTTGACGCGGTGCCAGCCTGCGACCAGTTCCTCGAACGGCGCGGCGGCGACCTCGCCGGCCTCGGTCTGAAAGCTGTGGGTCGGATCGGCCGCGCAACTGACATGATAGGGCACCGGCGCCGGGGCGGGCTTCGGGAAGCCGTGGTCGTCGACGTCATAGACGATGACCCGGCTGCCGGTCGGACGATAGCCATGCAGACCGACCAGCAGCTTGCCCTCGAGCTCCGGAAATTTCGCTCCGTGATAATAGAGCATCGCAAGCGGCGCGCCGTGCGGCGGCAGCAGCGAGAACGGCGCCTTGTAGAGAGCGTTCGCGGTGCACAGCGATTTGTAGACCCCCGACTGCAAGACGATCCTGAATTCGGGACTCGGCGTCGACAGATCGTAGCAATAAGGCCAGCCGTAATGCCTGCCCTGCTCGATCGCGTTGATCTCCTCGTTCGGCTTGAAAATGTCGGGCAGGTCGCGGCCGTTCTCGCCTTGCAGGAAGGCATAGCCCGCATCGGGAAAGCTCGGATGCAGCGCCAGCGCCATCGAGTTGCGCAGGCCGCGCGCATAGACGCCGTGCGGCGGGTCGGGTTCGCCTGGCTTCAACGCCGGGAAGATACCGCCCGGGGGCGGCGTGAACAGCCAGATCGACGCCATCGCAGAAGCGCCCTCGGCCGCCGCGCAAGGTCTCGTGATCGGCGCCGGCGTGATGCAGTCGTCGCTGTGCGAGCCGATGTTGACGAACAGCCGGCCGTTCTTATCAAAGACAAACTGCTTGAGTGGATGCGCGCTCTCGTCGACCCTGGTCCCATCGGGCAATGTGATCCGGCGGCCGGGCATATGACGGACGATGGTCTCGACCGTGTCGCGCGGATTGTCGGCGAGCGGATCGAACCGAAAGATCGTCTCCGCGCTCGAGGCATAGAGCTTCTTGTCCGGACCGATCACGAGACCGAACGGATATTCGATTGCAGTCAGCAGCTCCTTGAACCGCTGTCCCTGGGGCGCGCGCGGGTCGAGCAACAGCAGCCGGCCATCGGTATGGCCCCAGCCCGCCATGTCGGCGACCACGAACAGGTCACGACCGGGCACCTGGATGATCGCGCGCGGGAATTTCAGCCGATCTTCCTCGCTGGCGACGAGGCCAGCGCAAAATCCCGCCTTCATGTCGATCTGGATTTTTGGAAAAGCCAGATCGGCACTGCCGCAGGTCTCCGTTCCGATCGCATAGCCGCTCTTGCGGACCGGTTCTGATGAGCCTACCGAGGCGAGGGTCAGGAGCACCACCAAGGCGCCCGCGCATGCGCGCAGGCTTCGGCTTTCACGCCAAAAGGTGAGATGGTTCACGGCGCCTCCCGGACTTTCCGTCCAGGGTTGTTCCATGCCGTGGGAATGCCGTCCAGTTGATCAACACCCCCTTGTGATCAAACCGGCAGGGGACTTGGCGCCGACCAATCTCCGTAGATTCCCTTACCGGGCTCGACCCGAATGTTTCGCGAAGGCTTGGAATGGTATCGGTTTGCCGTCCCAATCGCTCCCAATAGGAGACGCATATGGTCCAGGTCTATTTTCACTGCTCCAATACCGAGGGCACGCTGATCGATCGCAGCGGCACAGCGGTGACCAACCTGACCGAGGCGCGCGACCGTGCCGCCCAGATCATGAACGCGATGATCCTGACGCCCGGCGCTGAGGATTGGCGCGACTGGGTGATCCATGTCAGCGGCTCCGACGGCGAGGAGATCTTCGATCTCCCCTTCACTGCCATGCTCGGCAAGGCGCACTGAGGTGATGCCATGTTGCTCGCGTCACTGATCCTGCTCCGCCAGCCCCTGAACTTCATCGCCAGCAAATGGCTGACGCTGATCCGGATCGCGGGCAATCCCTACCGGCCCGAGCTCCACTACATGCGCGGGCCTGGCCCGAAATGGCACGCCAAGTATCAGGCCAGCCGGCTGGATCGCGCGCGCTGAGCCCTGTAGCTTCCGCTTCCCACTGATCGGTCTCTCAACTCATGATGCCCGGGCGTAGCCGTCCGAAGGACGGCGTCGCTTCCGCTCGCCTATGCCCCGGGCACTCTCGCGTTGGCGCCTCCCTCGCCTGTTTCACACCAGCCATGCCGCCTCGCCCTTTCGATGTTCTCGGTGGGGGCGATGTGCCATTCTTCGCGGAGCTCAGCGCAACGAAGCCAAACCGAAGACAGCACACAGACATCATCATGCCGCACCAGTTCAGCCACACCCAAACCGTCCGCAAGCCCGCCGTCACATCCAGAGGCGGCATCGTCGCCGCACAGTCCCGGCGGGCGGCCGAAGTGGGGGCGCAAGTGCTGGCGGCGGGCGGCGACTGCGTGGATGCGATCGTCGCTACCACCTTCGCGCTGAACGTGCTGGAGCCCTGGAACAGCGGCATGGGCGGCGGCGGCGCGATGGTGCTCTACCGTGCCGCGGAAAATCGCTACGAGGTGATCGACTACGGCATGTGCGCGCCGCAAGGCCTGCGCGCCGCCGACTATCCGCTCAGCGGCGAAGGCGCGGCTTCCGATCTGTTTCCCTGGCAGCGGGTCAAGGACGACCGCAACATCCACGGCCCCGGCGCGATCGCCGTGCCCGGCGTCGTCGCCGGCATGGAGGAGGCGCATCGCCGCCATGCCAGGCTGCCGTGGAAAGATCTGGTCGCGCCGGCCGCGGCCCTCGCCGGCGAAGGCCTGCTGGTCGACTGGTGGACCACGCTGACGATCGCGGCATCGGCGGCCGATCTTCGGCGCTATCCCGCGAGCGCGACAACGTTCCTGAAGGACGGCCTTCCTCCAAGCGCGCCATGGGGCATCAAGTCCGAGACGCGGCTGCCGCTGGATGCGCTGAAGGCGACGTTGTCGCATCTTGCGGCCGCCGGTCCGCGCGATTTCTACCAAGGCGATCTCGCCAGGAGCATCGCATCCGACATCAACGCCGACGGCGGCGCGCTGTCGGTGGAGGACCTCGCCGCGTTCCGAGCCCATCCGCGCGAGCCGCTGGCGATCCCCTATCGCGGCGGCAAGGTGTTTGCGACGCCGGAGCTCACGGCCGGGCCGACGATGGCGCATGCGCTGCGCCTGTTGCAACAGAACCTGAAGCCGGGACGCGCGCCCGATGCGGCCGCCTACGCCGAATATGCCGCCGCGCTGCAATCGGCCTATCGCGAGCGGCTCAAGGACATGGGCGACGCCGACGGCAAGCGCTCGCTCGGCGCGGACTATCTGGCGCCCGCCTGCACCACGCATTTCTCCGTGGTCGACCGCCACGGCAATATCGCAGCGGTGACGCAGACGCTGCTGTCATCCTTCGGCTCGAAATACGTCACGCCGCACACCGGCATTGCCATGAACAACGGCATCATGTGGTTCGACCCGACGCCGGGTACCACCAACTCGCTCGCGCCTGGCAAGCGCTGCCTCACCAACTACACGCCTGTCATCGCCGAGGCCAAGGACGGCAGACGGCTCGCGGTCGGCGCCTCCGGCGGTCGCCGCATCCTGCCGTCGGTGATGCAGATCGTGTCGTTTGCGATGGATTTCGGCATGGATCTCGATGCCGCGATCCACCAACCGCGGATCGACGCCAGCGAAGGCGCGATCGTGATCGGCGATACCAGGTTGCCGGCGGACACACGTGAGACGCTCGCGGCGCGATTCGACTATGAGGAAGCGCGGGTGCAGTCCTTGCCGCAGAAGTTCGCCTGCCCGAGCGTCGTGATGCGCGACGGCGACACCAATTCCGGCGCGGTCGAGATCTTCCAGCCCTGGGCCGACGCGGTGGCGGAGGGCTGAGCTTAGATCCCCAGCCGGTCCCGCACCCGGCCCGCGATCACTGCCGTCGTCACGCCCACCGGCCAGAATGCGTGCATCGGGATCGGCTTGATGCCGGTGACGGGCATGTCGATCTCGGCCTTGGCGCCGCCGATCAGACGCCGCGCGAGCTGCGCGCCCATCGCGGTCGAGAGCGCGACGCCGCGGCCGTTGCAACCGAGCGAGATCAGGAGGTTGTCCGCGGGCTCGTGCACATGCGGGTAATGATCCGCGGTGATGGCGAGCCGGCTGTTCCAGCCATGGGTCCAGGCAACGCCCTTGAGCTGCGGCCACAGCCGTTCGGCGTATCGCATGAGATAGGCGACGTCGGTGGGCGAACTGATCCAGCGCATCGGGCCGCGGCCGCCCATCAAGAGGCGGTTCTGCTGATCGATGCGGTAATAGACGGTGATGTGGCCGCTCTCGTAAAGGACGGGACGCGTCGGCATGATCGAACGCGCGACGTCGTCCGAGAGCGGCGCGGTGGCAGCGATCGAAGAGAACACCGGCACAATGGTGCGGCGGAGCGCCGGCCAGAGATCGTCCGTAAAACCGTTGGTCGCGAGCAGCACCTTTTCGGCATGCACCACCGCGCACGGCGTCTCGATGCGCCATCGGCTGCCCTCGCGGCGCAGCGACAGCGCCGGTGTTTCGCCATGGATTTTCGCGCCTGCCGAAATCGCGGCGCGCGCGAGGCCGCGGGCGTAGCTGAGTGGATGCAGGTCGCCGCCGCGGGTATCGAACATGGCGCCGATGTAACGATCCGTGCCGGTCATCTCGCGCAGCTGCTCGCGATTCAGGTACGACACCGGCATGCCACGCGCGATGCACTGTTGTGCGGTTGTCTCGATCGCGGCGGCGCTGGCCTCGTTATAGGCCGCGCGCAGCGTACCGTTCTGCCGCGCTTCGCACGGGATCTGGTAGCGGCGGATCAAATCATGCGTGAAATTCGTCGTGCCGTAGGAGAAGTCGATCATGCGGCGGCCGAGCTCAGTGCCAAAATCCGCCTCGATCTGATCTGGGTCGTGCTTCAAGCCGGGATTGGTGTGGCCGCCATTATTGCCGGATGCGCCCCAGCCCGGCTCCTGCGCCTCCAGCACCAGCGCCTCGACGCCCTGCTCCGCCAGATGCAACGCGGTGGACAGACCTGTGTAGCCACCGCCGATGATGGCGACCGAGACCGTCTTGTCGGCGTCGAGTGGCGGCGTGGCCACCGGCGCGACGGCGGTGTCGGCATAGAGAGACGGCGGCAGAGGCAGGCGCGTGGTCATGGCGAAGACCGATCAGAGCGGATGCAGCACGCGGCGCAGAAAATCCTGCGTCCGCGCATGCTGCGGTTGGTTGAGCACCGATTTTGCCGGTCCCTGCTCGACGATGACGCCGCCGTCGATGAACAGCACGCGGTCGGCGACGTCGCGGGCAAAGCCCATCTCGTGGGTGACGACGACCATCGTCATGCCATCGTCGGCGAGCTTGCGCATCACGCCGAGAACGTCGCCGACCAATTCAGGATCGAGCGCCGAGGTCGGTTCGTCGAACAGGATGGCCTTGGGCTGCATCGCCAGCGCCCGTGCGATCGCGACGCGTTGCTGCTGGCCGCCGGAGAGCTGCGGCGGATGTTCGTTGGCTTTCTCGGCAAGGCCCACCTGGGCGAGCAGCGCGCGGCCACGCTCGAATGCGGCAGCGCGCGGCTCCTTCTTCACATAGAGCGGACCTTCGACGACGTTCTCCAGCACCGTCCGGTGCGGAAACAGGTTGAAGCGCTGGAACACCATCGAGACCTGGGTGCGGACTTGCACGATCGACGGCGCGTCGCGGTCGACCTTCAATCCCTCGACGCTGATCTCGCCGCGGTCATAGCTTTCGAGACCATTGATACAGCGCAAGATGGTTGACTTGCCGGAGCCGGAGGGGCCGACGATGCAGACCACCTCGCCCTTCTGGACGGACGCCGTGATGCCCTTGAGCACCTCGTTCTCGCCAAAGCTCTTGTGGACGTCGGTCAGCTCGATCATCTCTTGCCGGCCCGCTTCTCGAAGTGACGGACCAGCAGGATCAGCGGAATGCTCATGGTGAGATACATCAGCGCGACCATCGTAAACACGTTGGTGTTCTTGAAGGTCGAGGACGCGATCAGTTTGCCTTGCAGCGCGAGCTCGGCCACCGTGATGGTCGAGGCCTGCGAGGAATCCTTCAGCATCATGATCATGACGTTGCCATAGGGCGGCAGCACGATGCGCACCGCCTGCGGCAGCACGACGCGGCGCATGGTCAGCCACCAGCCCATGCCGATCGATTGCGCCGCCTCGATCTGCCCTTTGTCGATCGCCTCGATACCGGCGCGGAAATTTTCCGCCTGATAGGCCGAGTAGGCGATGCCGAGCCCAAGGATCGCGGCCTGCAACGCGGACAGCGTGACGCCGAGATCGGGCATCACGAAGTAGAGGTAGAACAACAGCACGATGATCGGAATGCCGCGGATCACATTGATCAGGCTGGCGCTGAGCAGCGACAGGACGCGGATGCCGGAGACCCGCATCATCGCCCAGACAAGGCCAAGCACCGTCGAAAGCAGCAGCGAGCCGATGGTGACGACGATCGTCAGCACGACGCCGCTCATCAGGATCGGGAAGAATTCGGCCGCGTCGTGCCAGAAGCCTTTCATCGATCAGCCTTCATCGATCGGCCTCTCGCGATCAACCTTGCGCCTTCAGACCCCATTTATCGAGGATCTTGTCGATAGTGCCGTTGGCCTTCAGCTTGGCGAGCGAGGCGTTGATCTTGCCGAGCAGCGCGGTCTCGCCCTTGCGCACGCCGATGCCGACCGAACCGACGGTGACTGGCTTATAGCCGTCGACCAAACGCACCTCGGGGAAGCCGCCCTGCTTCAGATTGTAGGCGAGGATCGGGTAGTCGGCGTAGCCGGCCTTGAGGCGGCCGGTATTCACGTCGCGCAGGATGTCGGGAATGGTATCGTAGGCCTTGACGTCCGCAAACAGGCCGGACTTCTTCAGCGCATCGACGAAGGCGGTGCCGACCTGGGCGCCGACGGTCTCGCCCTTGAGATCGTCCTGGGTGGCGTAGGCCTTGGCATCGCTCTTCGGCACTACGAGGCCTTCGCCATAAGTGTAGATCGGGTCGGAGAAGTCGACGACCTCCTTGCGCGGCGCGGTGATGAACATCGCGGCCGCGATGATGTCGATCTTGCTCGATGTCAGCGACGGGATCAGCGCCGAGAACTGCATCGGCTCGATCTGCACGTTGAAGCCGGCATCCTTGCCCACTTCAGTGACGAGATCGACCATGATGCCCTGGATGGAATTGGTCTTGGTGTCGAGGAAGGTGAAGGGAATGCCTGTCGGCGTCGAGCCGACCTTCAGCACTTGCTGCGCCGAAGCCGGCGCTGCTGCGGCAATCGCGAGTGCCGCTACCGCGGCCAGACCAAAACGCTTCATCGCATCCCCCTTGGGTCCGGCCGATGGCGGCGCTCGCGGATCTCGTCATCGCAGACGTTGCGGGCCAAGCCGTTTCGGCCTATTTTCACCAATATGAAAATTTGGTCACACTTTCACGGCAGTTGCAAGCGGTTTTCATGGACATGAAGGAAGCGGTTTGACGTGAGCGGTGGCAAAAGAATGCGCAGACCGGCCGCCGCAAAGCCGGTGAAGAAGGTGCAGATGAAGGCGAAGGTGAAAGCCAACGCCAGCACCAAGGCTATCGCCAAAGCGGCCGAGCCGGCAATGGATGTCGCGGTTGGCCGCCGCATTCGCGATCTCAGGCGGATCAGGCAATTCTCGCTCGAGACGGTCGCTTCGCGCACGGAGCTGTCGATCGGCTTTCTCAGCCAGATCGAGCGCGGCCTGTCGTCGCCGTCGCTGCGCGTGCTGGCCACGCTCGCCGACGTGCTCGGCGTCGGCATCGCCGCGCTGTTCGGCGCGAGCCCGAACGCCGACGGTGCATCCGACCAAATCGTCACGCGCGGGCTTCAGCGGCCCGAGCTGAAGCTCTGGCGCACCGGCGTGTCGAAGCAATTGCTGAGCCCCGCCAGCGCCGACAACCGCCTCAACCTGTTCCTGGTACATCTGGAGCCCGGCGGCTCCACCGGCGACGAACTCTACACGCATGACGGCGAAGAGGCCGGCCTTGTGCTCGAAGGCGAGATGATGCTGACAGTGGACAGCGAGACATGGTCGCTGAAGGCCGGCGACAGTTTTCGGTTTGCAAGCCGAAGGCCGCACCGGTTCTCCAACCCGGCCGAGGATGCCAAGGCGGTGGTGCTGTGGGTGAATTGCGTGACGGGGACGGGGTAGCGCAGCCGTCATTGCGAACGAAGCGAAGCAATCCAGACTCTCACCGCGGAGACACTCTGGATTGCTTCGTCGCTTCGCTCCTCGCGATGACGGGAGGATAGAGACTTAGCCGAACCGATATTTGTACCGGTCCACTGTCAGCGCGCTCACATCAATGTCCGGCTTCTTGCCCGACAGCATGTCGGCGAGCACGCGGCCGGAGCCGCAGGACATGGTCCAGCCCAGCGTGCCGTGGCCGGTGTTGAGGTGAAGGTTGGCGTATTGCGTCGGGCCGATCACGGGCGGGCCGTCCGGGGTCATCGGGCGCAGGCCGCTCCAGAACGTCGCCTTGGAGAGATCGCCGCCGCGCGGGAACAGATCGGTCAGCGAGTGATCGAGCGTGGCGCGCCGCGCGTCGTAGAGCTGGCTCGAGAAGCCGGAGATTTCGGCGGTGCCGCCGACGCGGATGCGATTGCCGAGGCGCGTGATGGCGACTTTATAGCTCTCGTCCATCACAGTCGATTCCGGCGCACCGGAAGCGTCCTTGATCGGCACCGTGATCGAATAGCCCTTCACGGGATAGACCGGAAGCGAAATATCGAGCGGCGCGACCAGCCGCGACGACCAGCTTCCGAGCGCGAGCACGTAAGCGTCTGCCTGCAACATGCCGGCGCTGGTCGCGACGCCGCTGACGCGCGCACCGTCGGTGACGATGCGGTCGATGCCGGTGTTGAACATGAAGCGCACGCCGAGCGCTTCGGCATGCTTGGCCAGGGCCTGCGTGAACATGTGACAGTCGCCGGTCTCGTCCTGCGGCAAGCGCAGCCCGCCCGCGAACTTCTCCTTCACGCCCGCCAGCGCCGGCTCGGCCGCGATGCAGCCCTCGCGGCTCAGCACCTCGAACGGTACGCCGTACTCCTTGAGCACGGCGATGTCCTCTCCGGTGCCGTCGAGCTGGGCCTGGTAGCGGAACAGCTGCAAGGTGCCCTGCGAGCGCTCGTCATACTGGATACCGATGTCGCGGCGCAGATCGCGCAGGCAATCGCGGCTATATTCCGCGATCGGAATCATCCGGCTCTTGTTGACCGCGTAACGTTCGCTGGTGCAGTTGCGCAGCATCTTGAGCAGCCAGACCCACATCGCGGGATCGAGCTTCGGCCGGATCACCAGCGGGCCGTGCTTCATCAGCAGCCATTTGAACGCCTTCACCGGTACGCCGGGACCAGCCCAGGGCGAGGAATAGCCGGGCGACACTTCGCCGGCATTGGCAAAGGAGGTCTCGAGCGCCGGCTCGGGCTGACGGTCGACAACCGTCACCTCATGGCCGGCACGCGCGAGGTAGTAGGCAGAGGTGACACCGATGACGCCGCTGCCGAGGATCAGAACTTTCACGCTTCGTCAAACTCCCGCGGCATCACGCTCGCCGCTGCAAGAGGGAACTCCGCAACGGCGAGAGCAATTATCAGGCCACCCGCTTGATGGCATCGCCGAGGATCGACACGATATCGTCGATGTGGCTCTTCTCGACGATGAGCGGAGGCGACAGCGCAAAGCTATCGCCGCTCATGCGGAAGTACAGCCCGCGATTGAAGCAGTCGACCATGACGTCGTAGCCACGCACGCCGACGGTGCCGTCACGCGGCGACAGTTCGACCGCGCCCATCAGGCCGCAATTGCGGATGTCGACGACGTTGGGCAGGCCCTTCAGCGAATGCAGCGCATCGCGCCAATATTCTGAGATCGACGCACCGCGCGTCAGCAGGCCTTCGTCCTTGTAGATGTCGAGCGTGGCGATGCCCGCGGCGCAGGCGACCGGATGGGCCGAATAGGTATAGCCGTGGAACAGCTCCATCGCGTTCTCGGGGCCGACCATCAGGCCGTCGTGAACCTTGCGACTCGCAAACACGGCGCCGCAGGGAATGGTGCCGTTGGTGATGCCCTTAGCCGTCGTCATCATATCAGGCGTGACGCCGAAGAAGTTGGCGGCGAACGGCGTGCCGAGGCGGCCGAAGCCGGTGATGACCTCGTCGAAGATCAGGAGGATGCCGTGCTTGTCGCAGATCTCGCGCAGGCGCTGGAGATAGCCCTTCGGCGGCGGCAACACCGCGGTCGAGCCCGGCACCGGCTCGACGATGACGGCAGCAATGGTCTCGGCGCCGTGCAGGGCCACCAGCCGCTCGAGATCATCGGCGAGCTCGGCGCCATGCTCGGGCTGATCCTTGGCGAAGGCGTTGCGGGTGAGATCGTGGGTATGGCGGATGTGGTCGATGCCCGGCAGCAGGGTGGCGAAGGCGCGGCGGTTGGCGACCATGCCGCCGACCGAGGTGCCGCCGAAGCCGACGCCGTGATAGCCGCGCTCGCGGCCGATCAGGCGGGTGCGGCTCGCCTGGCCGTTGGCGCGGTGATAGGCGAGCGCGATCTTCAGCGCGGTGTCGACCGACTCGGAGCCGGAATTGGTGAAGAAGATGCGATCGAGGCCGTTCGGCGCGATCTCGGCCAGACGCTCTGCGAAGTCGAATGCCAGCGGATGGCCCATCTGGAACGACGGTGCGAAATCCAGCGTCATCAGCTGGCGCTCGACGGCAGCCGCGATCTGCTTGCGGCCGTGGCCGGCATTGACGCACCAGAGGCCGGCGGAGGCGTCGATCACCTTGCGGCCGTCGACGGTGGTGTAATGCATGCCCTCGGCCGAGGAGAACAGGCGCGGCGCCTTCTTGAACTGCCGGTTGGCCGTGAACGGCATCCAGAACGAGTCGGTCTTGATGGTGTTCGGAATCTGATGAAGGGTCACGGGCCACGCTCCTTTGCTGACCTGCTACCAGAGGCACGGCTTGAAAAGCGCAACAAGTCCTTTTCTGATGGGCTGCAAGCCATTGATTTGACTGGGGCTGCCGGTCCATATTTGCGCGATCCGCAACACCTGCAACACGGGACAGGGACATGAGCGTCGATATCGGTGGACGGCTGCGATTCATCCGGGCGCGCCAGAAGCTGTCGCAGCGCGAACTTGCCAAACGCGCGGGCGTCACCAATTCGACGATTTCGCTGATCGAATCCAACCAGATGAACCCGTCGGTGGGGGCGCTCAAGCGCATCCTCGACGGCATTCCGATGGGGCTCGCCGAGTTCTTCGCGCTGGAGCCTGAGAGCCGGCGCAAGATCTTCTACCGCGGCGAAGAGCTGACCGAGGTCGGCAAGAAACCGATCTCGTATCGGCAAATAGGCGACAATCTGTTCGGTCGCAGCCTGCAGATCCTGAAGGAGCGCTACGAGCCCGGCAGCGACACCGGGCGCGTTCACCTCGTCCATGACGGCGAAGAAGGGGGCATCGTGATCTCGGGCAAGCTCGAAGTCACCGTCGAGGACGAGCGCCGCATCCTCAATCCGGGCGATGCCTACTATTTCGAGAGCCGTCGCCCGCATCGCTTCCGCTGCGTCGGCGGCAAGCCGTGTGAGGTCATTTCGGCCTGCACGCCTCCGACGTTTTGAAGTTAGCCGGAATCCCACGGAGCCACCGGTATCATACGGAGCTTGAGCCATCTCAATTTCCGCAGCCTGATCCTCTATATGTTTCGAGCGATAGCCAAGCAGCCTCCGGTTTCCGGGGCCGCTTCGTAACAGGGCTCGCTATGAAGATCACGCTCGCCAATGCAGAGGCCGCACTCGATGAAGTGCAGCGCGACAGCGACAAGCTCCATTCGGAGGAGCTGCGCAAGGCCATCGCGAACTACATCGAGGCGCAGCGAGAAGCGCTCAAGGCTCTTCGCAAGAAGCTGCACTAGCGCGCGGCGGAGCGAGAGGATCGTCCGCGCGCGGCCTCAAAGCTACGTCAGCAACTCCTCAATCCGGATCGGGAAGCGACGCACACGCACGCCCGTCGCGTGCCAGACGGCGTTAGCGACTGCCCCTGCACTGCCGGTGATGCCGATTTCGCCGACACCCTTGATGCCGAGCGCGTTCACGTGCGGATCGTGCTCCTCGACCGTGATCACGTCGAGCGGCGGCACGTCGGCATTCACCGGGATATGGTACTCGCCGAGATTGGCGTTCATGATCCGGCCCGTGCGGCGGTCGGTGATGGCTTCCTCGTGCAAGGCGAAGGATAGGCCCCAGATCATGCCACCGAACAGTTGGCTCTGCACCATGCGCGGGTTGACGATGCGCCCCGCGGCGAAGGCGCCGACCATGCGGGTGACGCGGACCTGACCGAGTTCGGGATCGACCTTCACCTCCGCGAATACCGCGCCATGGGCGTGCATCGCATACTCCTCCATCGCGGCCGGATTCGGCGCGCCGGTGCCGCGCGCCTCGACCTCGGCGACGCCGGCACGCGCGAGAATCTCGGCGTAGCTTTCGCCGCGGCTCTCGTCGTCGCGCCGGATCAACCTGCCATCGCGCGCGATCACGCCGGCATTGCCGGCGCCGAACAGCGGAGAGCGCTCATCGCTGGCGGCGAGATCGGCGAGTTTTGCAATCACAGCGGCGCCTGCGCTGTGGATCGCGGCACCCGCGGTTGCCGTGTGTGCCGAGCCGCCGGCGATGCCGGCATCGGGCAGGTCGGACGTGCCGGCCTTGAACTCCAGGCGGTCGATATCGAGCCCCAGTTCGTCGGCCGCGATTTGGGCCAGCGCCGTCCAGGCGCCCTGCCCCATGTCATGCGCGCCGATCTCCATGGCACCGGAGCCGTCGCGGCGAAGCACGGCACGCGCTTCCGCCTGGAACATCAACGCCGGGAAGGTCGCGGTGCCCATGCCCCAGCCGACCAGAAGACCATCGTCGTCGCGCATCTGCCGCGGCTGGAGCGATCGCTTCGCCCAGCCGAAGCGCGCCGCGCCCTGCTCGTAGCACGCGCGCAATGCCTTGGACGAGAACGGCTTGCTGGTGATCGGCTCGACCTCGGCATAGTTCTTCAGACGAAAGGCAAGCGGATCGATGCCGCAGGCCCAAGCCATCTCGTCGATCGCGCTCTCCAGCGCGATCGAGCCGGTCGCCTCGCCGGGCGCGCGCATGAACAGCGGCGTGCCGGTGTTGACGCGCACGGCATCATGCGACGTGCGGATCGCGGGCGCCGCATAGAGCGTGTGCGAGGCATCGGCCGCGGGCTCGTAGAAATCATCAAACGTGCTCGACACGGTCCTCGCATGGTGATCGAGCGCGGTCAGGTGCCCCTCCCCGTCGGTGCCGATGCGCAGCCGCTGACGCGTCGGCGCGCGATGGCCGACCGGGCCGTACATCTGCTCACGGCGCAGCACCAGCTTGACCGGTTTGCCGACGAGCTTTGCCGCCATGATGCCGAGGACCGGAGGACCAGCCATGAGCCCCTTCGAGCCGAACCCGCCGCCGAGGAACGGACTGCGGATGTGGATCTTGTCGTGCGCGATGCCGAACAATTCGGCAACACGCGCCAGCGACAGCATGAGACCCTGGGTCGGCATGTCGATCTGCAGGTTGTCGCCATCCCATGCAGCCACGATCGCATGCGGCTCCATCGCATTGTGATATTGCGGCGGCGTTTCGTAAACCGCGTCGATCCGCTTCTCGGCCGACGCAAGTCCCGCCTCCACATCGCCGCGATGATTTTCCGTGGGGTTGCCGACGCCGACGACCGGCGGCACGAAGCTTTCACCCGCATCGAGCCCAATGAGCGCAGGCAGCGTCTCGTAGCGCGGCGCCAGCAGCGCCGCGCCTTCCGTCGCCGCCTCCAGCGTCTCGGCGATCACGACGGCGATCGGCTGGTTGGCGTAGCGGACCTCGTTGCTCTGCAAGACCTCCATCCGGAATACGAATGGATTGGTCTTGATCTCGGGGTCGATCGCGAGCTCAGGCTTGTGGTCTGGCGTCATGACATCGACGACGCCGGGGTGGCGCTTGGCCGCCGCGACATCGAGCGAGGTCACGCGGCCACGCGAAATGCTGGCGACGGCCAGCACCGCAAACAGCATGCCGGGCGGATGATTGTCGGCGGCGTAGGTCGCCTGGCCTTTGACCTTGAGCACCCCGTCGCGGCGGGTCAGCGGCTGGCCGACGTTCGAGCCGTGGCGCAGATGGGCGGGTGCGCTGGTGAGATTAAGCTCGGGCATGAAGGGCTCCGGAGGTCGAGGCAAAGGGAGAGGCCGGCAGCGCGGGGATGCGCGCGGGCGTACCGGCGACGGCGAGGCTCAGCGCGCGCACGACGATGCGGCGCGCGAGCTCGATCTTGAAGGCGTTGTCGCCGGACGGTTTTGCGTCGGTGAGCGCGCGCGAGGCGGCTTCCTGGAAAGCGTCCACCGTGGGCGCGACGTTCCTGAGCACGTCCTCCGCAGCGCGGGCGCGCCACGGCTTTGCGGCGACACCGCCCAGCGCAAGCCGCGCCTCCGCGATCTTGCCATTCTCGAACCGCAGCGCAGCCGCAGCCGAGACGACGGCAAACGCGTAGGACGCCCTATCGCGGACCTTGAGATAGCGCGCATGCGCGGCAAAGCCGCGCGCAGCCGGCGGCAGGCGCACCGCGACGATGAGATCACCCGGTTCGAGCGCCGATTCACGCTCGGGCGTATCTCCGGGCAGCCGATGCAATTCGTCGAGCGCGATCTCGCGCCGCCCGTTCCTGCCCTCGATCTCGATGATGGCGTCAAGCGCGACCAGCGGTACGCAGAAGTCGGACGGATGCGTGGCGATGCAGTTTTCGCTCCAGCCGAGCACTGCGTGGGTGCGGTTCTCGCCCTCACGCGCGTCGCAACCGCTGCCGGCCTCGCGCTTGTTGCAGCGGCTGGCGGTGTCATAGAAATACGCGCAACGCGTCCGTTGCAGCAGATTGCCACCGACCGTCGCCGCGTTGCGCAGTTGCGCTGACGCGCCCGAGAGCAGCGCTTCGGCGAGAGCCGGGTAGGCCTTGGCAAAGTCCGCGTCATGCGCGAGATCGGCGTTGCTCACCAGCGCGCCGATGCGCATACCACCGTCGCCGAGGCGCTCGATTTGATCGAGCCCGTCGAGATGGGTGACGTCGACCAGACGATCGGGACGGCTGACGCCACCCTTCATCAGATCGAGCAGATTGGTCCCGGCGGCCAGATAGACGGCGCCCGGCTGCGCCGCGGCAGCGACGGCCTCGGCGACCGTGGCGGGCCTGACGTAATCAAATTGCTTCATGCGGAGCGCCTCTGGTTGGATTCGTCCATGCCGGCCTGCGCGTCGAGCACGGCATCGACGATGCCGGCATAGGCGCCGCAGCGGCACAGATTGCCGCTCATGCATTCGCGAATGCGCGCGGGATCGTTGCCGGCCTGCGCCTCGCTCATCATGCCGATCGCGCTCATGATCTGGCCGGGCGTGCAGAAGCCGCACTGAAATCCGTCATGGGCGATGAAGGCGGCCTGCACGGGGTGAAGCTGGTCGCCGCGTGCGATGCCTTCGATTGTGAGAATGTCGGCGCCTTCATGACTGATCGCGAGCGCGAGGCAGGAGTTGATGCGCTTGCCGTCGGCGAGAATGGTACAGGCGCCGCATTGGCCGCGGTCGCATCCCTTCTTGGTTCCGGTCAGATGGAGGCGCTCACGCAGGAGATCGAGCAACGTGACGCGCGGATCGTCGAGGACGAAGTCGCGCCGCGCACCGTTCACGGTGAGGCTGATGGAGTGGTTCATACAAGGCTCCGATCAGATATGGACATGAGTCGTCGCGCAGCGCGCCACCGCCGTGGCCGCCGTCGACATGCGCCGCCCGAACATCCATCCGGGCCAACGACTTCACCGAAGATACGGAGGCACCCTCCGCTTAACAAGAGCCGGTGGTAAATATTTGGAATTCGTCAAAAGCCCGTGCGCATCAACGCGATGCAGCCAGCGAAGGGTTCAATCTAACCAATTCGTGATCTACAGTGCCGGCATGGACGACCACACCGACCAGACCCGCAAGCCTCGCGCCGACGCCGTGCGCAATCGCGAGCGCGTGCTGGAGGCGGCCAAGGCCGTGTTCAACGCGGGCGGTCCGGAGGCGAGCCTCGAAGCCGTGGCAAAACGCGCCGGCGTCGGCATCGGCACGCTCTATCGGCATTTTCCGACCCGCGAGGATTTGTTCGAGGCGGTATACCGGCGCGAGGTCGAGCAGCTCAGCGAGCTCGCCGAGCATTTGAAGAACGGGGATCCCGTCGACGCGCTCAGGCGATGGCTCCGCTCGGGGGTCGAATTCGTTGCTACCAAGAAGGGCATGGTGGCAGCCTTGGCACTCGCGGTGCAGAGCGGGTCGGAGTTGCATGCCTTTTCCTTTGAGCGCCTGACCAAGGCGATCGGCTCGCTGCTCGATCGCGCAGCCGCGGCCGGCGCGATGCGGGCAGACGTCAGTCCCGAGGACTTGCTGCGCGCGTTCTTCGGCATGTGCTACATGCACGACCAGCCCGGCTGGCAATCCTCGGTGCTGCGGATGCTTGACGTGTTCGTCGACGGTTTGCGGGTGCAGCCTGTCACGAAAGCCAGGGTACGCGCGGCCGCCAAGCCCGCGAAGCCGGCTGCAAAGCGGAAGCGATAGCCGGCGAGATGTGCTAGGATCGGCGCCGCCGGGATTTCAACGCGGAGCCTGTCATGCGCATCGCCGCCTTGCTGGTCTTTCTCAGTGTCGCCTTTGGTCCCATCTCAGCGCGCGCCGACGATGTCACGACGGCACAGGATATCATCCGCGCCCAGGAGCAGGCATTCGGCCGCGACGACGCGCGCGCGGCCTATTCCTACGCCGCGCCGGCAATCCGGGAGATCTTCCCCGCGCCCGACATCTTCATGTCTATGGTGCAAAACGGCTATCTGCCGGTCTATCGGCACAAGAGCTTTGAATTTGGCGACAGCAAAAGCGAGGGCAGCCGGATTGCCCAGCACGTCCATATCATCGATGCCAATGGCGAGGCCTGGGAAGCGCTCTACACGCTCGAGCAGCAGGCGGACGGCAGCTACAAGATCACGGGTTGTTCGCTGCTGAAGGCGGGACAGGCAGTCTAGGTCGCAAAACCCGGGCCGGTCCTGACTGCATTCATCCGCGAACGGATCAGCAGCGTCAAGACGATGCCGATATTGAGCGCGTTCCACACCACGCCGTTGGCGAACGCAGCCGCATAGGAGCCTGTCGCATCGAAGATGACGCCCGAGACCCAGCCGCCGAAGGACATGCCGAACACGGAGGCGAAGATCACGATGCCGACGCGAGTTGCGGCTTCGCTCGCCGGCATCGCCTCGCGCACGATGATGGCATAGCTTGGCACGATGCCGCCCTGGAACAGACCGAACATCGCGGAGATCAAATACAGCGAGGTCAGGCTGTCGAAGAACAGGTAGAATACGAGTGCAAAGCCTTGCGCCAGCGCACCGATCAGCAGCGTCGGGATGCCCCCGATCTTGTCGGCGAGGTAGCCCGAGCCGATCCGGCTGACGATGCCGCAGGCCATCATCAGCGACAGCATCTCGGCGCCGCGCGCCACGCCATATCCGAGATCGCCGCAATAGGCGACGATATGCACCTGCGGCATTGCCATGGCGACGCAGCAGGAGATGCTGGCGATCGAGAGCAGCACCGTCAGCGTGTTGGTCGAGAGCTTGAGGTCGACCCGCGGCGGCGCTGCATTGGCATGATCGTGAACCTTGTCGTCGCCCATCTGCGCGCGCAGGACGAGCACCAGGATCGTCATCAGGCTGACGCAGACGAGGCCGATGCCGATGTGCGTGTAACGCCAGCCGATCGTCTGCATGCCCGTGCTCACAAGCGGGGGCCACATCGTGCCGGCGACATAATTGCCGCTCGCGACGATGGTCACGGCAAGGCCGCGATAACGCTCGAACCAGTGCGAGGCCTCCGCCATCAGCGGCGCGAAGGTCGCCGACGTGCCGAGCCCGATCAGGAAATACGCCGCCACGAATTGCCAGAGCTGGGTCGACAGACCCGCCAGCACGTTGGCGACGCCGAGGAAGGCGATGCTGATCGCCATCGCCGCCACGATGCCGAACCGGTCGGTGATCCTGCCGGCAATGACGCCGCCAAGCCCGAAGCCGAACATCATCAGAGTGAAAGCCAGCGACACCGCGCCGCGCGTGGCGGAGAATTCGGCCTGCACCGCGGGAATCATGACGACGATCGCCCACATGCCGACGCCGCCGATCGAACCGATCAGAAGCGCAATGACGAGGCGCATCCAGGCCTGACGCGAATCAGGGGTGAATGCTTCGGGTGTTTGTCCTGATTGATTTGGCGCGTGCACGGGCGGGACCATGGCCCGCGGATCGCCACAGGGTCAAGCATTGTGGCGCGATATTGGGCATGCACGGTGCACTGCGGTAAGAAGGAGCTTGGCGAACGCGGGTTTTGTCATTATTTTGCAAATCAGCGCGTGCAACATTGCCGCGCGAAGGGCATGTCGGCTGAATGTTGCTGCGATTGACGCGATCGATGCGGATCAGGGTGGGGCGTGTGATTGCCCTTGCCTATCTGTTCTGCGTGCTCGCGCCGGCCGCAAGCCTCGCCTGGGGTAGCGCTCCAGCACCGTGCCTCGACGACGCGCTCCTGGCCGACATCGTGCCGGTGCATCACCAGATGCAGGCCGGCCACACGCATGACGGCGCCTCGCATGACCATGCCGGGCCGCATGCGCATCACCAGGCCGCAGCGCAGGACGCGCCCCCCGCCCCTCATCATCACGGCGGCAAGGGTACGGCGGGACCGTGCTGCGCGATGATGTGCGTAAGCGCGCTGCCGGCCGACCTGCCCAGCGTCGCAAAGCCGCTTCAGCCGGTTTCCGCCTGCTCGCCCGAGATCGTGGCCAGCCTGCACAGCACGGCGGCTCCCCTGCTCTACCGCCCTCCCATCGTCTGATCTGACGCGCGACGACGTCAGGCCGAGCGCGCATCCGCGCGCGCGAACCTGTGGTCTCCAGACAGATCAGGAATGACTCATGCTTACGCTTTCCGGGGCGAAGTCCGCCGCTGCATCCACGGCGCGGGGACGACATTTTCGATTCAATTGGCCACTGCTGGCCGCGACGGCATTGGCGTTGTCCGGGTGCATGCCGGCAACGACACAAGTCGCCGGCGCCGATCCTGCCGATCCCGCGGCCAAGGTCGCGCGCGCCGGCTATCGTTCGGCGATTGCGCCGTACACCAGCCTGCGGCCGGTGACGCCGGCACCATGGCGCGAGCGTAACGAGAGCGTCGCGCCGCAACCCAAGCAAGACCGTTAGGAGCGCGCCATGACACACCGTCTCGCGCCAAGCCGTCTCGTGCCAAGCCTGCTCGTTCTTGCCTCGCTCGGCTTGTCGGGCTGCGCCGCCTTCTCGCCCGACAGCGGCATGAATGCCGTCTCGGAGCTGACGAGCCAGACCATCAAAAAGGATGTCGCCTTTGTGCGAACAACCGAAGGAGCCGGCGCGATCGACGCGCGCGTTCGCCAACTGCTCTCGCGAACACTCAACCCCGAGACCGCCGTGCAGATCGCGCTGCTCAACAACAAGGGCCTTCAGGCCGCCTATAACGAGCTGGCGCTGGCCGAGACCGATCTCGTCGAGCAGAGCCTGCCGCCCAATCCCGTGTTCTCGGTCTCGCGGATCTCGGGCAACGGCGCCAGCGAAATCGAGCGTCAAATTGTCGGCGACATCCTTGCGCTCGCCACGCTGCCGTTCCGCTCGGAGATCGCCCGCGATCGTTTTCGTCAGGCGCAATTGCGCGCAGGCCTGGCGACGTTGCGGCTTGCCGCCGATGTCCGCCGCGTCTATTGGCGCGCCGTTGGCGGCAACGAGATGGTGGCGTTGCTGACAGATGCGAAGGCGACGGCGGAATCGACCGCACAGCTCGCGGTCAAGCTCGGCGAAACCGGCTCGATCAACAAGCTCGATCAGGCTCGTGAACAGGTGTTTTATGCCGAAACCACCGCCGACCTCGCCACCGCGCGACAGACGGCAACGAGCGCGCGCGAAAAGCTGGCGCGCCTGATGGGGCTGTGGGACGGCGGCCTCGACTTCCGCCTGCCCAGCCAGCTGCCGCCATTGCCGCGCCGGCCGCAGGCCTTGCCGTCCATCGAAGCCGACGCGGTCGCTCATCGCATCGACCTTCAGATCGGGCGGCTCGAGCTCACCGCGCTGGCAAAGTCGCTGAACCTCACGGAGGCGACGCGCTTCGTGACACTGCTCGATCTCGCCGGCATCTCCCGCCGCACCCGGGATCCGGAAGGCGCGCCGTTCCGCGAGCGTGGCTTCGACGTCCAGTTCCAGATCCCGATCTTCGACGGCGGCGAGGTGCGGGTGCGACAGGCGGCGGAGACCTACAATCTCGCCTTCAACCGGCTGACCGAGTGCGCCGTAAATATACGCTCCGAGGCACGCGATGCTTACCGGGTCTATCGCTCCGGCTACGACATCGCCAGCCACTATCAGCGCGAGATCATCCCCTTGCGAAAAATCATTACCGAGGAGATGCAGCTCCGCTTCTCCAGCATGCAGGTCGATATCTTCGCGCTGCTCACCGAGGCGCGGCAGCGGCTCGCGTCGCTGCGCGGTGCAATCGATGCCAAGCAAAGATTTTTCCTTGCCCAGTCCGACTTGCAGACCGCCGTCAATGGCGGCGGCGCGCCTGCTGACGGCGACAATTCAACCACTATCGCCGCGGCAGCGCCTGCCGATGGCGGCCATTGACATGGAGGCCAGCATGTTTTCCCGCCGAGGATTTTTGGGCAGCGCCGCGCTCGCCGGCGCATCCGTCGTCAGCGGCCGCGCCCAGGCCGCCTCCATTCCGGAAGCCCCGCACATGGACAAGGTGGTGATGCAGCCGCCGCTGCAACCCATCAGCGGGCCGGACTATCACCCCGTCGTGACGCTGAACGGCTGGTCGCTGCCGTTCCGGATGAACGGCGACTGGAAGGAATTCCATCTCGTCGCCGAGCCTGTGGTGCGCGAATTCGCCGAGGGCATGAAGGTGAATCTGTGGGGCTATAACGGCCAGTCGCCGGGCCCGACCATCGAGGCCGTCGAGGGCGACAAGGTCCGCATCTTCGTGACCAACAGGCTGCCCGAATACACCACCGTGCACTGGCACGGCATGATCATTCCCAGCGGCATGGACGGTGTCGGCGGACTGACGCAGCCGCACATCCAGCCGGGGAAAACCTTCGTCTACGAGTTCGAGATGAGGAAGAGCGGGACCTTCATGTACCACCCGCATTCCGACGAGATGGTGCAGATGGCGATGGGCATGATGGGCATGGTCGTCGTGCATCCGCGCGATCCGAACTTTCGGGCCGTCGACCGCGACTTCGTCTTCGTCATGAGCACCTATCGCGTCGATCCCGGCACTTATCTGCCGAAGGTCAACGAGATGACCGACTTCAATATGTGGACGTGGAATGCGCGGGTATTTCCCGGCATCGATCCACTGCCGGTCAGGCTCGGCGACAAGGTGCGCGTGCGCATCGGCAATCTCAGCATGACCAACCATCCGATCCATTTGCACGGCCACAGCTTTGCGGTGACCTGCACCGACGGCGGCTGGATTCCGGAGAGCGCGCAATATCCGGAAACGACGACGGACGTACCGGTCGGCGCTGTCAGGGTGTTCGACGTGCTCGCCGACAACCCCGGCGACTGGGCGTTCCACTGCCACAAGTCGCATCACACCATGAATGCGATGGGACACGACATGCGCAACATGATCGGGGTGTCGCGCAAGGATCTCGCCAAAGCCGTCGGCAAGCTCGCGCCTGACGGCATGGCGATGGGCTCGACCGGCATGGCGATGGGCAACATGGAGATGCCCGCGCCCGACAACACGCTGCCGATGATGACCGGCACCGGTCAGTTCGGTCCGATCGAGATGGGCGGGATGTTCACGGTGATGAAGATCCGCGAGGGCCTCGCGCGCGACGATTATCGCGATCCCGGCCCCTACCAATTCCCGAAAGGCACCGTCGCCTACGAGGTCACGCCGCCGGCCCCGGAGCCCGTGCGGCAACAACCAGGCGGACCGCCGATGAAGAACATGAAGATGTGAGCGTTTCGATGAACCACCACCAACTGGAGATACCAATGAAGACGACGATCAAGCTCGGTCTCGCGCTGGCCGCGCTTTCCACCGCGCCGGCCTTTGCCCACGACCAGCACGGGCACGGCACCTTTTCGGCCGGCGAGCCCGGCGATCCCAAAAAGCCCGCGCGCAAGATCGAGATCCTGCTGAACGAGATGGACTACGCACCCGCCAGGATCGAGGTCAAACGCGGCGAGCAGATCCGCTTCGTGCTGCGCAACGTCGGCAAGGAGGACCATGAATTCCTGCTCGCCACCACAAAGGAGAATCTCGCGCATGCGGTGGAGATGAAGAAGCATCCGCACATGGAGCACGACGATCCCAACGGTGTCAGGCTCGCACCGAGCAAGACAGCCGAGATCCTCTGGAAGTTCAGCAAGGCCGGCACGTTCGAATTTTCCTGCCTGATCCCCGACCACCGCGACTACGGCATGGTCGGCCACGTCACCGTGAAGTAACGCAAGGGAGGCTCCCATGAACCGCATCATCCGTATCGCCGCAGCGCTGGCGCTGACCGTCGGCCTTGCCACAGGTGCCCTGGCAGCCCAGGGCGCCGCAATCAGCGGCGAGGTCAAGAAGATCGACGAGGGCGCCGGCAAGATCACGCTCAAGCACGGGGCCGCGAAGAACCTCGGCATGGATGAACCCATGACCATGGTCTACCGCGTCAAGGACCCGGCCGTGCTCAAACAGGTGAAGGTCGGCGACAAGGTGACTTTCGAAGCCGAGGAGGCGGCTTCGGGTTACACCGTGACCCGAATGGAGAAGGCGAAGTAGGCTGCCTCCACGATGGTCATTCCGGGGCGCGCCTCTTGGCGCGAGCTATGATGCGCAATTGCGCATCTGAGAATCCATTTCCCCACGACGCCTGCGGCACATGGATTCCGGGCTCGCGCTTCGCGCGCCCCGGAATGACGGCCTGAGAGCCCCGAAATACCCCGGTCAGCCCCCATGCCACACCCTTTATTAACCCTTTGCTAACCATACACCCGGCAAGAATTGCCCAGTGGAGTCGAGTGTCGTCAGCCGCGTAGAACGGGGAGTGCCCTGTGGACGCCAGTGCGGTGCCTCACTTTCGGAACGGCGGCCCTTCGGCCGTCGGGCAGACGTTTGGGGCGCGCGGACGGCAGTCGCGCGGAGGGGCAGCTACCATGGTCGACGTCACCGCGGGACAGGGCGTAGGCAGCACAAACGCTGGTTTCCCCACCCTTGCCGAGATCGGCAACATCCTCAAGCGCGGCGATATCGCGCTGGCGCTCGGCGTCCTCACCATCCTGGTGGTGCTGATCCTTCCCCTGCCCGCGATCGTGCTGGACCTGTTCCTGGCGATTTCGATCACGCTCTCGATCCTGATCCTGATGACGTCGCTGTTCATCCAGGCGCCGCTGGAATTCTCCGCTTTCCCGACCGTCCTGCTGATCTCGACCATGCTGCGGCTGTCGCTCAACATGGCCTCGACCCGCCTGATCCTGTCGCACGGGCACGAGGGCACGGATGCCGCCGGTCACGTCATCGAGGCCTTCGGCAGCTTCGTGATGGGCGGCAATTTCGTCATCGGCATCATCGTCTTCGCCATCCTGATCATCGTCAATTTCGTCGTCATCACCAAGGGTTCGGGCCGTATCGCCGAAGTCGCCGCCCGCTTCCACCTCGACGCCATGCCCGGCAAGCAGATGGCGATCGACGCCGACCTCTCCGCCGGACTGATCGACGAGGCGGTCGCCAAGCAGCGGCGCAAGGATCTGGAGGACGAGAGCGGCTTCTTCGGCGCCATGGACGGTGCCTCCAAATTCGTCCGCGGCGACGCCATCGCCGGCCTCCTGATCGTCTTCATCAACGTCGTCGGCGGCATGATCATCGGCGTGGCGCAGCAGGGCCTGTCCTTTGCCGATGCCGGCCGCAGCTACACGCTGCTGACCGTCGGTGACGGCCTCGTCACCCAGGTGCCGGCGCTGATCGTTTCGACCGCGGCCGGCCTGCTCGTCTCCAAGGCCGGCGTCTCCGGCGCCGCCGACAAGGCGCTGATGAAGCAGTTCTCCGGATATCCGCAGGCGCTGGCAATGTCCGCGGCGGTCATGCTGGTGCTGGCGGCCCTGCCGGGCATCCCGACCCTTCCCTTCCTGGCGCTCGGCTCCGGCGCTGGCGCCCTCGCCTGGCATGCCCGCAACCGCAACCGCGCGACTGCCACGGCTGAGGAAGTCGCGAAGACCGCACCTGCGCCGGGAACGCCGGGCGCAGCCGGCTCCGCTACGGCGGAGGAGCCGATCTCCGCGGCGTTGAAGATCGACGACCTCAAGATCGAGCTCGGCTATGCCCTGCTGCCGCTGGTCAACGGCCCCGACGGCACCGATCGCCTGACCGAGCAGATCAAGGCGCTGCGCCGCTCGCTCGCGATCGAGATGGGTTTCGTGATGCCCGCCGTGCGCATCCTCGACAACGTCCAGCTCGAAGCCAACACCTACATCATCAAGATCAAGGAGGTCGACGCCGGCACCGGCAAGATCTGGCCGAACCAGTTCATGGTCATGGACCCCGGCGGCAGCCAGGTTCAGGTGCCCGGCATCCACACCACAGAGCCGACCTTCGGCCTGCCCGCGACCTGGGTCGATGCCAGCCTCAAGGAGGAGGCCTCGCTCAAGGGCTACACCGTCGTCGACGCCGCGACCGTGCTCTCGACCCACCTCACCGAGCTGCTCAAGGCCAACATGTCGGACCTGCTCTCCTATGGCGAAGTGCAGAAGCTGCTCAAGGAGCTGCCGAAGGAGCAGGGCGAGCTGGTCAAGGACATCGTGCCCGGACAGGTCACGGTCTCCGGCATCCAGCGCGTGCTGCAGCTGCTGCTCGCCGAGCGCATCTCGATCCGCGACCTCTCGACCATCCTCGAAGGCATCGCCGACTCGCTCGCCTTCTCGCGCAATCCGGCCACCATGGTCGAGCACGTCCGCGCCCGCCTGGCGCGGCAGATCTGTGCGCAGAACACCTCCTACAGCGGTTATCTGCCGCTGATCGCGCTGTCGGCGCGGTGGGAACAAGCCTTCGCCGAATCCATTATAGGCCAGGGCGAGGAGCGCAGCCTTGCGATGCAACCCTCGAAGCTGTCGGAGTTCATGACCGGCGTGCGCGAGGCCTTCGAGCGGGCCGCGCGTGAAGGCGAGGCCCCGGTACTGGTCACCTCTGCGGCAATTCGTCCCTTCGTGCGTTCCCTGGTCGAGCGGTTCCGGGCCCAGACGACCGTGCTGTCGCAGGCTGAAATCCACCCCAGGGCGAGATTGAAAACGGTCGGAAGCATCTGATTTGCCTTAAGAAGCCGTGTGTTTTTTGGCCACAGGCAAATGGTTTTTGAGTTTCTGGCGCCTTGCCGATCAACGGCCGGCAAGGCGCCTGACAGGCACATTACACCTTTGAAATAATTGCAAAATTGCACGATCCAGGGCCGTTTTTGATCGCGGCTTCTCACGTCCTGTCACGCTCTTGTGATCGCCTCTTGGGAACGAATCCCCCCAATACTAGGTTGTTGGGCACCGGAAGCATGAACCTGCCCAAACACGCAGGCGACTACTTCGGGTAGATGGCGGCAGGAGCCTTCCATGAACCACTCGATTTACAGCGCAGATCGCTCGACCCACCTCAAGATCGTGGTTGTCGCGCTCGTTGCCGGCATCGCGGTGGCGGGTCTCGGGATCACCGCGCGTACGAGTTCAGACGAAGGCCTGACCCAGACCGCTCGCGTCATGAAGGCGGGCAAGCCGATCGCCATCACCAGCTCGAACGTTTCCCTCGTTCGCTAAGGAGATTTGAGTTTCAGGAATTCACGCGGCTCTTTATCAGCCCCCCAAAGTCGCCACGTGGATATGTAGACGACCCCAACCCCAAGTCGACTACAGAAAGCGCCCGCCCCCCACGGGCGCTTTCTCATGTCTGGGGTATGTCGCGCGATACTTTCCTCTGGTGTCCCGGACGCGCTGCAGCGCTCTTCGCGTTGCTGCGCAGAGCCGGGACCCAGCAAGCCACGCCGCCCGCTGACACATGGGCCCCGGCTCTGCAGCGCATCACTTCGTGCCGCGCTGCGTCCGGGGCACGAGACTGAGTTTTCAGGCACACCTGCTTCAACATCGTCATTGCGAGCGCAGCGGAGCAATCCAAAATCCCTCCGCAGAGACAGGCTGGATTGCTTCGCTGCGCTCGCAATGACGGAGTGTAGGCAAGAACGTCGCTCTTAGATTCACATCTCACTTGTAGACACACCTTCGCATCCTCGCGACGCGTTTCGCCCGAGCTTTGCTTCATCGCCTCACCCTCGATTGAAAGAGGGCGCAGGGAAGACCGGGTGCCGGCTGGCGCCCGCGGTCCACTGTGCGAAAGGCAGTAGCGAAATCTGCACAGCGGCATACAGGTGAAGCCAAAACATCCGGCCTTCCCTGCGCAGTGGCTTTACGGCTTATGTCGTGATCTCCCCGGGGAGCGATGCACTATTGCCCCCGTCGCCTTGCGGATGGCTGACGCGCGTGCCCGGTTGGGCAACCCACATCACCGCAACACTTGGCGCACAGACCCCGGGCGCCAGGACCACACGATTTTGCCGTACGCCGATCACACCGGTCGTGTGCGCGACGCCTTCACTCACGGTTGCCCGCCCTGCGAAGTCCTTCGCGCCGATGTGACCAACGTCCACCGCCGTCCGGCCCGCGTTCGTGACGATCGCGATACGCCCCTCTTCCTTGGGCCGGAGTGAGGCGAAATATACGCAATTCCGAAATTCGGTAAAGCGGAATATTTTTGGTGGCGCGGATTGACCGGCAGCTTGGGTGTTTTGCCCGACGGGCAACGCCAGGGCTTGTATGAGGCCATCATGTCTTGGCAACGGCCGTGCCTTCATGACTCGATCACTTCATCGGCCAACGCCACGAGGCGGTCCGGCGCCGTGACGCCCAGAGCCTTGGCCGTCTTGAGATTGAGGACGAGCACAAACTTGCTGGCCTGCTCGATCGGCAGGTTCGCAGGCTTTTCGCCGCCGAGGATCTTTGCGGCATAGATGCCGGCGCGGCGGAAGTCGTCGATCAGATCGGCCGAATAGGACATCAGAAGCCCGGCGCGGCCCCACTCCGGATAAGTGCCGACCGTCGGTTTTCCCGGCGCCATCACCAGGGGCAAGACGCGGCGCATGTTGTTGTAGAGCAGCGGCTCGCCGGACACATAGAGGGCATCAACGCCATCCCGAATGCTCGCCAAAACCGCGGCCTCGACGTCATCGAGCCCACGAACTTCATGTCGAACAACTGAAAAGCCGAGTTGACCAGCGACGCTTTGCAATACGTTGAACTCGATTCCGGCTAGAAGAGACGACGAACCGATAAAACCGAGCGCCTTCAGGTCCGGCACCAGCTCCTTGAACAGGTTGAAGCGCTTGCCGGTAAGTGCCTGCTCGCCGCCAACCGCACTCATCACATTGCCGGTCGCATGGCCGCCCGGGTGCACATAGCTTTCGGCGAATCCTGCTTTGATGGGATCGGCGGCATAGGATGTGAAGACCAAGGGCAGGTCGGGCAGCATCTTGTGCGTGACCGGCGCGGCGGCAGCCGAAGCAATGATGACGCGCGGCTTGAGAGCAGCGAGTTCAAGCGCAAGGGCGGGCAACCGGTCGAAGACACCGTCCGCGTAGCGCCAAGCAAAGGTGAAGTTGATGCCCTCGGTAAGGCCAGCCTCCCGCATGCCCTGACGGATAGCCACAATCCGATCTTCAGCGTTTTTTGCAGGTCCCGGCACCAGCACGGCGACGATCGGCAAGTCCGGCTGGGCACGCGCCACAAAAGGGAAGGCTACCGTCGCGCCCAGTATGGCAAGAAGCTCCCGCCGCCGCATGTCCACCCCCGAGATGTAACGAGCACTCTATCGGCTTCGTGGAGGTCCTGACCAGGAGATTGCAGTGATGCCGTTCGCAACGGCCCAGCCGGCGTCGGGTCAAAGCCTCGGCGGGCATTGCCTTCCTTTGCTTCCTTTCGCCCGGCTCATGGGTGCAGGGCCAGCTCAAACACGCGGCGCCCCATATGTCGGCGGCGGAGCCTGCACGGTCGGCGCGGCCGCAGCGAACAGCTCGTCCTTGTTGCCCGACAGCGGCGGATAGATGCGCTTGCGGTTGATGGTCTGCTTGGTTGCCTTGGCGGCCGCGCCGGTGGCGCGGACTTCGCGGTCCCACCCTTCCGTATAGAGCGCGCCCCAGCCGCCGAGATCGAGCACGGTCACGTACCAGTCGATCCGGAGCGGCAGCATCGGCAGGCCCGCGAGATCGGCGACCACATTGTGGCCGGCGAAGCGGCCCATGGGACGCGCGAACTGGCAGGACATCACGGTCGGATGCAAGCCGTCGACCACGCTCGAGGCGACATCGCCGGCCGCGAACACGCCGCCGACATCCGCAACCCGCATCATGGGATCGACGAGCAGGCGCCCAAGACGATCGCGTGCGTCCGGGAAGCTCGCCGCCAAGGGGCTCGCGCGCATCCCGGCACACCAGATCACCGTCCGCGTCGGAATGAACTCGCCCGAACTCAGACGCAGGCCGGCGGCCTCGACGGAGACGACGCGGACGCCAAACCGTGTCTCGACGTCGAGCGAGGCCAATGCCGTATCGATGACGGGACGCGCATGTGCGCCGATCGTGGCGCCCACCGCAGGATTGGGATCGACCAGGATGATGCGGCGGCTGCCGGTGATGCCGGCGCGCGCCAGCTTGTCGGGCATCTCGGCCGCGACCTCGATGCCAGTGAAGCCGGCGCCGACCACGACGATCGTCGAGCGCCCCGGCGCGGGCACGCTGCGTCCGAGCGAATTGAGATGATCCTGGAGGTGGAGCGCCGCTGCATAGGTGTCGACGTCGAAAGCATGCTCGGCAAGGCCGGGAATGTCGGGACGCATCACTTCGCTGCCGAGCGCCAGCACCAGCCGGTCATAAGTCAGCGTCTCGTCGCCGCCACACGTCACCAGCGAAATCTCACGTCGTGCCGGATCGATGGCTTCGACCTCGCCGATCCCGTGACTGACGCCGATCGGATCGAGCAGTTGCGCCAGCGGAAGCGCGACCTCGCTGAGATCGGCCTCGTAATTGCGCACGCGGATGTTGTGATAGGGATTGCGGTCGACGACGCGGATCTCGATGTCGCCGCCAGCGCCGATCTCGTCGCGCTTGCGCGCGGCACCGATGGCCGCCCACAGGCCTGCAAACCCGGCGCCGAGCACGACGATACGCGCCATGTCCGTTGACTGCATTTCCCAAGAGGGCGACGACGAAGCGACGAACGATCAAGCCGTCTGACCGCGCAGACAGCTATAGCTCCATCCGGCCGGGCGGACCAACTGCCGTGGTACCGGCGCGCCGCACCAATTGTCGGCTCGGCTCAGGCCTCGCGCAGTTCCGACGGCGTCGCGGCAAAGCGCTTGCGGAAGGCGCGGTTGAAATAGGACAGATCGGAGAAGCCCGACGAATGCGCGATGTCGCTGATCTTGCGGGTCCTGGCACGGGGATCGCTGAGCAGCTTGCGCGCGTGCAGCAGGCGCTGCTCCAGCACGAATTCGGTGAAGGTCGTTCCGGCCTGCTCGAACAGGCGCTGGGCCTGGCGCGGGCTCAGGCCCGAGCGCGTGGCAATCTCGGACAGGCAGAGATCGTTGCGGCCAAGCGCAGCCATCACGTCGGCGCGCATGAGATCGAGACGGGCCGCCGCATGACCTCGCCCGCGCGCGAGACTCGCATGCTCGGCGTCGGTGCCGAGCAGGAGGCCGACAAGATCGACCATGTGCTGCGCGGTGAGGCGCTGGCCGACGGCGTCGAGATGCGGCGCGTGATGGGCGGCAAGGGAGTGGTAGCGGAAGATCGTCTCGGCGACCGCGCCGTCCGAGAGCACTTGCGACAGCTTGTCCTCGGCGCGCGGATTGATCTCGAGCAGTGCGCGGCGCGGCATGCGGATGGTGGTGAAGCGATCTTCCTCGGTGTGGCCGACGGTGCCGGTGATGCTCATGTCGACGAGCACCATCTGCGCCGGCGCAAGCTCCACGGCATGGCCGTTCTGCCCGACGCGGACGAGACCCGCATGCGCCGCGATCAGGACGAGATCGTCGCTGCCGTCGGCAAGGTGGCTCTGGGTGCGTGAATATTGCGCGGAGGCGCCTTCGGGAATGGCGAGCGCGATATTGTCGACCACGCTGACCTGGAGCCGGCAATCGATGCTGTCGCCTCGGCTCGGCCCGATATCCAGGCCGCAGGCCCCGAAAGTCCGCTCTCGCCAATGTTCGAAGGCCGGGCCGTGTGGCAGCCCCGCATATTGGTGAATGAAGATGCCCGACGTTTTCGCTGCATCCATCTGATTTCTCGCCCCTCTCCGGCACCATGATCGGGGGCGCCGACTGCAAATTCCGGGCATTTGACGCCGCGACAAGCGGAGAGGTTCAAATCGGGGGCGGATTCGGCTGGATTTGTCGGAAGACGACGGCAGGACGGACCGTGGCGACGGAAATTGATCAGCATTGCCACGACGATGTTGAAGCGTCCAATGCCCCCCGATGTCGTCCTGGACAAGCGAGCAGAGCGAGCGCCGATCCAGGACCCATTACCCCGAGATTGAGTGGTTGCTCACCCGTGTGGCCACCGCTCACTCTCGCAACAAGCTCTTGGGGTAATGGGTCCTGGCTTTCGCCAGGACGACAATGGAAACCTACTTCTTGGCGGGCGCCTGCGGCTGCGCGGGCGGCACGGTTTCGATCAGCTTGCCGGAAAACACCGGCGCCGAGGTCGGCTGGCCGTTCGGCGAGCCGCCCGCCTGCTCGACGGTGACGGCGTAGGTTGCGCCGTTGACGACGTCGGGATCGTACGAACCGAGCACCGGTCGTGCGGTGAAATCTCCGGCGCCGATCACGCCCAGCGAGCGCGGGCGCGGCAGCTTGTCCGAGATCAGCCAGAGCTCGAAACTCTTGCCGGGCTCCGGTGCGGCGCCGACCTTGCGCACGGTAAAATTCTTGGTCGCACCGTCGATGGTGAGGATAAAGGCGGGACCTCCGCCCTGGCCCTGCAACAGCGCGACATATTGCGACGACGGGAGCGGCGCCGGTGTCTTTACCTCGACGGTCTGGATGCGTGGCGCCGGTCGCAAGCCGCCCGGCAGCGCCTCGGGCTTGAAGATCTGAAGCGACAGCGTCACGAGCAGCGCGGCCGCGAGCGCACCGACGGCGGATGCGATGGTGCGCCAGCGCTTCACGCGGCCCTCGAGCCGGATCACGTTGCTGTTGTCGGCGACCGGCGGCGGCGGCGCACGCACGACCTCCGGGTCTGGCGCGTGGACCTGCGGCATGAAGATCGGCGCGACGTCGGGAAGCGCATCGGGCGCCGGTGGCGTCGTTTCGGGCTGCTCCGCTTCGGGAGGCTGCGGTACCGGTTGCTGCTTATTCTCCGACGCCACCGGCGGAGGCACGGTGTCGGGCGAGGAAAACTCCGGCACGGGTGGCGGCGCTGCGTCCGGCAGCGCTGGCGGATCCTGCGCAAAGCCCGTCCGCGCGAGCTCGGACCTGATGTTCTCCCACACGATCGGACGCGGCTCGATCGAGCCGACCATCTGGTTGAGGACGCCGAGCCGGAATGCCCACGCCTGCACGACGTCGGCGAACGCCTTGTCGACCGCCATCATGGTCTCGACCTGCGCGCGCTCGCCGGCGTCGAGCGTACCGAGCGCATATTCCGCGGCGAGCGCGATATGGTCCTCCGTATAGGCCATCACTTGCGGTCCAGATCCACCATCACCGTACGAGCTCTCATAGCCCGAATCTCAAAGGCCGAGACATTCGCGAATATCCATCATGCTGCGCCGAAGCCACGTCTTCACGGTGTTGACGGGCGCCGCGAATTTCTCCGCCAATTGCTCGCGGCTCCAGCCGTTGTAATAGGCGAGAAGCACGAGTCTCTGACGGTCCGGCTCGAGCCAGCCGATGCATTCGAGGAGCCGCTTCAATTCCTCGGTCATCTCCCGCCGCGCCAGCGGATCGGGGCTGTCGCTTGCGACTTCCATCGCCTGCGGCTCTTCCTCGATGGAGACTTCCGTCTTCTTGCGGACGACATCGATGGCGCGGTTGCGCGCAATCGACGCCATCCATGTGATCGGCGATGCGAGAGCGGGATTGAACTGGCCGGCGCTGTTCCAGACCTTGACATAGGTCTCCTGAATGACCTCCTCTGCGAGATCCTGTCGGCGCAAGATACGGAGCACGACGCCATAGAGTTTCGCGCGCGTGGCGACGTAGAGGCGCTCGAACGCGGCCTGATCGCCCTGCGCTACCGCCCCAATCAGCCCGACCAGCTCTGCTGGCGTCAGCATTCAGCCCCCCGATGTGCGGCCCGTCGCGTTCCGCGCAGGCCCTGGCACCCCGCCACCATAGCGCGCGGCAAAGCCGACCACCAAGGGGGCGCGGCGCCCCTCTGTGGACAGGACATGCGAAAACCCGGACCTTTGGGGTCCGGGTTCTGCAAATTCTCTCAAGTCTGGCGGCTAGCGTCTCAGGCGACGGCGCCCATGCGGGCCCGCATCAGGCCGATGCTGTCGAGATCGGCCTGCTCGCGGGCGTTTTCCTCGGCGCGTTCGCGGGCCTGATCGCGCTCGTCGAGGAGCTCGACCTTCTTCAGCTCCTCGAAGGCTTCGGCCAGCGCGGCCTTGGCTTCGTCGAGCTGGCCCTTCAGCTCGTCGGCCGAGCGGGTCAGGTTCTCACGACGCTGGATGGCAGCCTTGGCATAGGTCGGATAGGCGAAGTGCGAGGGATCGTTGATCCCGGCGCGCTCCTGCTCGGTCGAGATCTCGCGTTCAAGATCGGTCGACATCCGCTGGAAGTCGGCGATCATGGTCTCGATCTGGGTGACCCGGCGGCGCTTCTCGTCGACCTGAAACTTCTTCAGGCGGATGAGGGTATCACGTGACTTCATCGACTCGTACTCCCCAGAAGTCCCTTGGCTGCACGTGGGACAACACCGGTCTCCCCACAGGCCCGACAGGGGCCAAGACCGGCTCTGCTACTCTGTGGGATGGGATGATGACGGGACAAAGTTAGCGTTCCGTTTCCAAATCACCGAGGATTTGCGCCAACTGGCGGTAGCCGTCCGCCAACGATGCATTTTCGTCCTTGCGCTGGCGCAGGAAGGCCTCCAGCGGCTCGTGCAGGCGGATCGCCTCGTCGACCTCGGGGCTGGACCCGGCGCGGTAGGCGCCCAGACGGATCAATTCCTCCATGTCGGCATAGGTCGCCATCACCGCCCGCGCCTTCTGGATGGTCGGCCAGAACTGCGGGTCGGCCGATTTCGGCATGGTGCGGGAGACGGATTTGAGGATGTTGATGGCCGGGTAGCGGCCGCGCTCGGCGATCGAGCGCTGCATCACGATGTGGCCGTCGAGGATGCCGCGAACGGCATCCGCGATCGGCTCGTTATGGTCGTCGCCATCGACCAGCACCGTGAAGATCGCGGTGATGGCGCCCTCGCCCAAGCCCGGACCGGCGCGCTCCAGAAGCTTCGGCAGCTCGGTGAACACGGTTGGCGTGTAGCCCTTGGCGGTCGGCGGCTCGCCCGCGGACAGGCCGATCTCGCGCTGAGCCATGGCAAAGCGCGTCACCGAATCCATCAGACAAAGGACGTCCTGCTCCTCGTCGCGAAAATATTCGGCGATCGCGAGCGTCAGATACGCGGCCTGGCGGCGCATCAGCGCCGGCTCGTCGGAGGTCGCGACCACGACGACGGAACGCGCCAGGCCCTCCTCGCCGAGGTCGTCCTGCAGGAACTCCTGCACCTCGCGGCCGCGTTCGCCGATCAGCCCGATGACGCTGACGGCGGCATCGACGTTGCGCGCCAGCATCGACAGCAGCACCGACTTGCCGACGCCGGAGCCTGCGAAGATGCCCATGCGCTGGCCGCGGCAGCAGGTCAGGAACGTGTTCATCGCGCGCACGCCGAGATCGAGCGCCGCGCCGACGCGCTTGCGCGAGTGCGCCGGCGGCGGCGAATTGCGGTACGGCATCGGCGCCGGACCCTGAGGCAGCGGCCCCTTGCCGTCGATCGGCTCACCCAGCGCATTGACGACGCGGCCGAGCCAGGCCGCGCAAGGCCGCACCTGATTTGCCGCATTGGCGATGACGGCCTTGCAGCCGCGCCGCACGCCGTCGAGGCCGGCGAACGGCATCACGACGGCATTGTTGCCGGAGAAGCCGATCACCTCGCAGGGGATGGAACGGTTGCCGCCGGTCTCGATCACGAGCCGCGCGCCCACCGACATCGCATGGATCGGGCCGGCCACCTCGACCATCAGGCCGCGCACGCCGACCACACGGCCGTAAATATTGATGCCGTCAATGTCGCCGATCTGTTCGGCAAGAGCCTTCACGAGAGGGCCTTCATGAGGTGATCGCCTTCATAATCCCGGGCTTCGTGGCGAGAACCTTAAGTTTCGCCATATTTCTGAACGGCGCTTAACTTCGTGTTTACCCGCATCGTTAATCATTGCGTCACTGTCTTTGTGACTGAGCGTGGCTCCCCTTCAGAAGAAGGCTGAGTCGCGGGAGTCGGTTAGGCCCGTCTCTTAAAGTGGAACTTGAACGCAACCGGATAACGAAAGCTGCTTCGCACACAAGACCTTAGGGCGATTCGACGAAAATTGCATCTACAGGGCTTGCGTTCCAGAATCAGAATTTGTTAACCATCTGTTGTCAGGATCCGAATCAGTTGTTCAAAGGCGTTTTGTTGTGTGCCGCGAATGCGGCCGACCTGACGCCCAGGAGCGGCGACTATGGGGAACTGGCATGCGCGTTTTGCTGATTGAAGATGACAGCGCCGTCGCGCAGTCGATCGAGCTGATGTTGAAGTCTGAGAGCTTCAACGTCTACACGACCGATTTGGGGGAAGAAGGCGTCGATCTCGGTAAATTATACGATTACGACATTATCCTTCTCGACCTCAACCTGCCCGACATGTCCGGCTACGACGTGCTCAAGCAGCTCCGGGTCTCCAAGATCAAGACACCCATTCTGATCCTCTCCGGCCTCGCCGGCATCGAGGACAAGGTCAAGGGTCTCGGCGTCGGCGCCGACGACTACATGACCAAGCCCTTCCACAAGGACGAGCTCGTTGCCCGCATCCACGCGATCGTGCGCCGCTCCAAGGGCCACGCCCAGTCGGTGATCCAGACCGGTGACCTCGTCGTCAACCTCGACACCAAGACCGTGGAAGTCGGCGGCCAGCGCGTGCATCTGACCGGCAAGGAATACCAGATGCTGGAGCTGCTCTCGCTCCGCAAGGGCACGACCCTCACCAAGGAAATGTTCCTCAACCACCTCTACGGCGGCATGGATGAGCCCGAGCTGAAGATCATCGACGTCTTCATCTGCAAGCTCCGCAAGAAGCTCGCGAATGCCTCGGAAGGCCGCAACTTCATCGAGACCGTGTGGGGCCGCGGCTACGTGCTGCGCGAGCCGCACGAGGTCGAAGAGCGCATTCCCGCCTGATCCTGGGTTTTCCCGCGAGCCCTTCGGGGCTTGCTCCTCCCAGCCTGGACCCCGCCGCAAATGGCGGGGTTTTGTTTTTGGGGATGCGAGCGCGGCCTCATCGTCCCGCCGCCGTTGAACCGCTATCCTTCCCCCGCCGACGAATGGTCGCTGCACGATGGGGGAACGATGATCCTGCAATCACTGGCCGGCCTGCCCGCCTTCCTGGTCTATTTCTGCACCGGGCTGATCGCGATCGTGACGTACCTGTTCGTCTACACCCGCATCACGCCCTACAACGAATTCCAGCTGATCCGCGACAACGAGCCGGCCGCGGCGATCGCACTCGGCCTCAGCCTGCTGGGCTTCGTCGCGCCGCTGGTCAGCGCGATCGCGCATTCGGCCAATGTGCTGGACTGCCTGATCTGGGCGGTCATTGCCCTGATCGTGCAGATCATCGTGCTCTTTCTCGTCAGGGTGCCGGTGCCGAACCTCCCGGCCCGGATCGCGGCCGGCGAGTTGGCGCCCGCGATCTGGCTCGGGCTGTCCTCGTTCGCCGCGGGCCTGCTCAACGCCGCCTGCATGATCTACTGACATGGCCGACAAACCCTCCAAAAAGGAGTTCGGCAAACGTCGGCCGGCGGCCGGACCGCCGCCTGCGCAACTGCTGCCGAAGCGCTCAGGCCGTGTCGCGCTGCTGGTGATGGGCACGATCGCGGTCGGCACCACCGCCTACACGCTGATGCCGCGGCAGACTTGCGAGCCCTCTGCTGCCGGGGCGATCGTCCCCGGGGCGACGGTCCCCGGAGCCGCGCCGGTGCAGGCGAGCACCGCCTGCAGCAGCAGAAGCAGTTCGTCTGGCGGCGGCGGCAGCTCGCGCTGGTCGTCGCGATCGAGCTTCTTCAGCAGCGACTCCTCGAGCCATTCCTCGTCCGGAACGTCGTCCGATTCAGGCTCCGGCGGCGTGAGCCGCGGCGGATTCGGCTCGTTTGGCCATGGCTTCTCTGGCGGCGGCTGACCCATGCAACGCATCGTCTGCCCCGAGCGCGACGACTGGCGGCAGACCGCCGAACAATGCGGCTTTGCCTTCCACACCATCGACGGCGAGCGCTATTGGGACGAGCGGGCCTACTACGCCTTCACGCTCGACGAGATCGAGCGCGGCATCGAGACGCCGACCGGCGAGATCGACGCGATGTGCCTGGAGCTTGCCGGCCGCGTGATCGGCGACGAGCGCCATCTGCAGCGCTTGAAGATACCCGACGCATTCTGGAGCTTGATCGCCGAGAGCTGGACACGCGACGACCGCAGCCTCTATGGCCGGCTCGATCTCAAATTCGACGGCAAGGGACCGGCAAAGCTGCTCGAATACAACGCGGATACGCCGACCTCGATCTTCGAAGCCGCGGTGTTTCAATGGACCTGGCTCGAACAGGCGATCGAACGGCGCATCATCCCGTCGCGGGCCGACCAGTTCAATTCCATCCACGAACGCCTGATCGAAGCATGGAAGCACATTGCCGCGGGGCGCCACGTCCATCTCACCGGCACGACGGGCAATGAGGAAGACGCCGGCACGCTCGCTTATCTCGAAGACACAGCACGCCAGGCGGGACTGACGACCACGCTGCTCGATGTCGAGGCGATCGGCTGGCGCGATGATACCGGCGGCTTCGTCGATCTCGACGACCGCGACATCGCGCTCGCTTTCAAGCTCTATCCCTGGGAATGGATGTTCCACGACAGCTTCGGCGCAAAGCTCAAGGACGCACAGACACGCTGGATCGAACCGCCGTGGAAGTCTGTGCTCTCCAACAAGGGCATCCTGCCGCTGCTCTGGGAGATGTTTCCGAACCATCCCAATCTGCTGCCGGCTTTTTTCGAGGACGATCCGCGGGCGGCCGAGCTCGGCAGCTCCTATGTGCGCAAGCCGCTGCTGTCGCGCGAAGGCGCCAATGTCACGCTGGTATCAGGCGGAATGCCGCTCGACGAGCAGGCAGGCCCCTACGGCGCCGAAGGATTCGTGCGGCAGGCGCTCGCGCCGCTGCCGAACTTCTCAGGCTTCTATACGGTGGTGGGAAGCTGGCTGGTCGATCACCAACCCTGCGGCCTGTCGATCCGCGAGGACGAGAGCCCGATCACCGGCAACGGCTCGCGGTTTCTGCCGCATGCGATTCTGTGAGGGATACCCTTCTTTCCTTCTGGGAGAAGGTCGCCGCGTAGCGCCGGATGACGGGTTCTATTCGCGAGTTCAAAGCATCAGTTGGATTCGCGGCTCGCGCATCGACAAAGGCCGGCACGGCGGCGGCGTGGCACAAAGTGCATAGAGACTTTTCGCTGCGACAGATCAGCTATGTCTTAAAAGGGTGCATTAAGACACTTATGCACCCTGAATAGCGCGGTAGCCTCTCTGAAATGGAGAGGGGACCGGTGCCGGGGCTCGTGCATATTGTTGACGACGACCTGTCTTTCCTGACGGCCATGGAGCGTCATTTAAGGCACGCCGGTTACGAGGTCGCCGTCTATACCTCGGCGCAGGCATTGCTGGACCGACTGCCGAGCGACAGCATTCCGAGTTGCATCCTTCTCGATGTGCAAATCCCCGACTTGGACGGCCCTGCCCTCCAAAAACAATTGGGCGAACTCGGCTCGACATTGCCGATCATATTTCTCTCCGGCTATCGCGACATTCCGATCACTGTGCGAACCATAAAAGCGGGTGCGCAGGATTTTCTGAGCAAGCCGGTAAGCTCAGAAGACCTTCTTCGCGCAATCGCCGGAGCCTTGGCACACCATCGATCGTCACGAGACCTACAGACCATGCTGAACATGGCTCGTGCTCGTCTCGCTAAATTGACGCCGCGCGAGCGACAGGTCTTCGACCTCGTCGTTCGGGGCAAAATCAACAAGCAGATCGCACACACGCTCGGGACGACCGAGCGCACGATCAAAGCTCACCGCCACGGCTTGATGGAGAAAATGCAGGTTCGGTCGTTAGCCGAACTGGTTTCTCTTGCCGAGCGGATCGGCGTCTTGGACGGCGCATCCGACGAGGGAGGAACGGCCTGACAACCCCACCAGTTTCCAGGTACCTGCCGCTCCGTTGATCTACGTCAACGACGTTGAGCTTTCGTCTTTCGTCTCTCCGACAGCAGACGACGTCACATCGTCCACCACGCGGCGACAGGCACCGCGCGGGCCGACGTCTATCGGTCTAGCATCGGTCCGTTAAAGCAAAGCAGCTTCGAACGCGCGGCAACATCACGGCGCCGATAGGCCCGGGCCATGCGTCTCACCACGCCGCTGCCACCTTCAACGACGGCGGCATCAATCCGCCCATCGGGCGGCCGGAGCGCGTCGGGTTGAGCTGATAGAGACCACGACGTTCGACGATCGGGCGGAACGCGTCGGTGATGCCGACGACGGATTCGGCGGCGCCCAACAGCAGCGTGCCGTCGGCTTCCAAAATCTTCGCCGTGCGCTCGAAGATCACAGCCTTGGTGTCCTGGTCGAAATAGATCAGCACATTGCGGCAGAAGATCACGTCGAACGTGCCGAGATGGGAGAAGTCCTGCAACAGATTGAGCTGGCGGAACTGCACCATGGCGCGGATGTCGGCATTGAGCTGCCAGACCTCGCCCGCTTGCGTGAAGTATTTCATCAGGTGCTGGATCGGCAGGCCGCGCTGCACCTCGAACTGGCTGTAGACGCCGGCCTTGGATTTCTCCAGCACCTCCTGCGACAGATCGGTGGCGACGATCTCGATGCGCCAACCGGCGAAGGCTGCGCCCATCTCCTTCACGCACATCGCGATCGAATAGGGCTCCTGTCCGGTCGACGACGCCGCCGACCAGATGCGCAGCGACTTGCGCGCCGCACGCGCCCGAAGCAGCCCCGGCAGGATCGTTTCGCGCAAATGATCGAACGGGATCTTGTCGCGGTAGAAGAAGGTCTCGTTGGTGGTCATCGCTTCGACCACGTCGCTTGCAAGCCGCCCGTCGCCGTTCCTGATCTTCAGCACGAGATCGGGAATCCCGGCGAGGCTCGCCTTGCGGGCCAGCGGCAGGAGCCGGCTCTCGACCAGGTACTGCTTGTCCGGGGAGAGATCGAGGCCGGAGCGCTCTTTCAGGAATTTGCGCAAATAGTCGTAGTCGACCGGCGTCACGAGCGGTCTCCCGCGAACAGGCGATTGACCCGGGCGCCGATCTGGTTGAGCGGCAGGATCGCCGCGCAGATGCCGGCATTGGCCGCCGCGCCCGGCATGCCCCAGACCACGCTGGAGGCTTCGTCCTGCGCGATCACGCTGCCGCCGGCGGCGACGATGTCCTTGCCGCCGCGCATGCCGTCCGAGCCCATGCCCGTCAGGATCACGGAGAGGATGGCGCCATGCCAGATGTCGATGGCGGAGGTGAACAGCGGATCGACCGCGGGCTTGCAGAAATTGACGGCGGGACCATCGTCGAGCGCGATCGCCACGTCGGCGCCGCTGCGCACGACGCGCATGTGCTTGCCGCCCGGCGCAAGATAGATGCGGCCCGGCTTCACCGGCTCGCCATCGACGGCCTCGGCCGCCGGCTTGCGGCTCGTGCGTGCCAGATGCTCGGCGAGAATGGTGGTGAAGGTCGGCGGCATGTGCTGGGTGATCAGCACCGGGACGCGGTCGATTACGGGGCCGAGCTCGGCGACGAGCGCCATCAGCGCCTGAGGACCGCCGGTCGAAGAGCCGATCAGCAACACCTTCGGTGCCTGGGTCGAGAACGGACGTATGGATAGCACCGAGGACGAAGACGGCGCATGCACGGCCGGAGCCGCCGCGGCCGCGGCAGGCCGCGCGACAAGCGGTCCACGTGCAGCCGGAGCCGGGCTTGCGGGCGCCAGCGGCGGGCTCGCAACCGCGGGCTTGCGGCGCAGCCGTGCGCCGAGGTGGCGGATTTTCTGGATCAGGTCGTGATGAAAGATGTCCGCAGCCGACGCCTCGCGCGTCGATTCCGGCTTCGGAATGTAGTCGGCCGCGCCGAGCGACAGCGCCTTGAAGCTGATCTCCGCGTTACGGCGGGTCAGCGTCGAAGCCATGATGATGACGAGATCGCGCTTCTTCGCCAGGAGTTGCGGCAGCGCCGAGATGCCGTCGAGCTCGGGCATTTCGATGTCGAGCACGGCAACGTCGGGGTTGATGCGTTCGATCTGGTTGACCGCCTCGAGCCCGGTGCGCAGCGAGGCCGCGACCTCCATGTCATGCTCGGCACCGACCCAGCGCGAGATCAGACCGCGAATGACGACGGAGTCATCGACGATCATCACCCGCAACGGTCCGGCTTCCCGCGACGAGCCCGGGGTCGAATTACCTGCGAACGCAACACTCATTTACTCACCAACTCAGACTGAAACGGTCAGTTGAAAACAAACGCCGAAGGAGCCGTTCAGCCTCCGGGCGGTCGCTCAGATAAGGCCGACTTCCTGGAATTTCGCCGTCACGATGTCCTTGTCGAAGGGCTTCATGATGTACTCGTTGGCGCCGGCGTGCAGCGCGCGCGCGATATGCGCGACGTCGTTCTCGGTGGTGCAAAACACCACCTTGGGCTGGTCTCCGCCGGGCATGCGCCGGAGATGGCCGAGGAACTCGTAGCCGTCCATCACCGGCATGTTCCAGTCCAGCAGGACCGCATCGGGCAAGCCGCGCTTGCAGGCCTCCAGCGCCTTCTCACCGTCCTCGGCTTCGAGGATCTGGAAGTCGAGGCCCTCCAGGATCCGGCGCGCAACCTTGCGGATGACGCTGGAATCATCAACGACGAGACAAGTTCGCATGTGAACCTCTGCTTCTCCCCCGTTTTCGGGGGCGCTTCCAATTGCAGGTACGTCGGCGATGCGCCGGCGTATCAGGCCGCCATCATCTCGGGCGCGAGCTCGAGGACGCGATCGACGTCGAGGACGACCATGAGCTGGCCGTCGAGACGGTGGACACCGCCGGCGAGCTTGG